>DATMSO010000072.1:0-72909 GCA_035565335.1 Methylovorus sp. | reverse complement strand
CCATGGAATTATCGCCAGGAAAACCGCGAGCGAAATCCGTTTTAGTTTAGACTTATGCACTATTCCACCCTTATTGCAGTATTAGATTGTAAGCTAACATCAATCATTTAGAGTTGCAAGCTGACAGCTCACATCACATTTGCATGCTATTTATTACTGCCAAAAATGGTCCATTTTTCCGGGATAAAACGGAGAGTTGAAGCTCAGTTTTCAACCAGAATGCGCAACATTCGACGCAACGGTTCGGCAGCACCCCACAAGAGTTGATCACCCACGGTAAATGCGGACAAATACTCGTTGCCCATACTCATCTTGCGCAGACGGCCTACCGGGGTTTTCAAGGTTCCGGTGATGGCAGCTGGAGTCAATTGGCGAATAGTGATATCACGCTCATTCGGAATAACGCTCGCCCAAGGGTTTGCGCCATCCAGCAAACCAACGATGTCATCCAGTGGCACATCCTTCTTAAGCTTGATGGTCAAAGCCTGAGAATGGCAACGCATCGCACCTATGCGCACGCAGAGGCCATCGATGGGCACGGGGGTTGATTCGCGCCCCAGTATCTTGTTGGTTTCAGCCTGCCCCTTCCACTCTTCCTTGCTCTGGCCGTTGCCGAGGTCCTTGTCGATCCAGGGAATCAGGCTACCAGCCAGCGGAACTCCGAAATGATCGGTGGGGAAACGGTCGTCGCGCAAAATACCCGCCACTTCGCGGTCGATATCCAGAATGGCCGACGCGGGATTATTCAGCAGATCGCTGGCAACGCGATGCGCCTCGCCCATCTGCTTCAGCAGTTCGCGCATATTTTGTGCACCTGCGCCACTCGCGGCCTGATAGGTCATGGAGGTCGCCCACTCCACCAGGTTTTCACGGAACAAGCCATTCAGCGCCATCAGCATCAGGGAAACCGTACAGTTACCGCCAATCCAGTTCTTGCCGCCATTTACGAGAGCGTTCTTGATAACGTCGATATTGACGGGATCAAGCACAATCACCGCATCCTGCTCCATCCGCAGGGTGGAGGCAGCGTCAATCCAATGGCCGTTCCAGCCGCTAGCACGCAATTTCGGGAATATCTCGGTCGTGTAATCGCCGCCCTGACAGGAGACGATCACATCCATGGCCTTTAACTCATCCACGGCGTGGGCGTCTTTCAGGGTTGGCACATCCTTGCCAATATCAGGCGCCTGGCCCCCGGTCTGGGAAGTCGTAAAAAAAACGGGCTCGATATGGTCAAAGTCGCGCTCTTCACGCATACGCTGCATCAGCACGGAACCGACCATGCCACGCCAACCGACAAATCCTACTTTTAACATGTGCATTTCCTTTGGCAGAAAAGCGGCCTTACTCACCGCCTGTTTCCGCTTTTAATCTTTTTACAAGGCGGCAACCACGGCATCGCCCATGGCAGCACAGCCCACCTTGCGGCATCCTTCAGTATGGATATCCGCGGTACGGTAACCTTCCGCCAGCGCTTTTTTAACGGCGTTTTCGATACGGGTCGCATTCGCTTCGTCATTGAAGCTGTAACGCAACATCATCGCTGCGGACAGAATCGTCGCCAGAGGATTGGCGATATCCTTGCCGGCGATATCAGGCGCAGAGCCATGGCTGGGCTCGTACATGCCCTTGTTGTTCTGATCCAGCGACGCCGATGGCAGCATGCCAATGGAGCCGGTCAACATGGAAGCCTCGTCCGAAAGAATGTCACCAAAGATATTGCCCGTAACCATGACATCAAACTGCTTGGGTGCACGGATCAGCTGCATAGCGGCATTATCCACGTACATATGGCTAAGCTCGACTTCCGGATATTCCTTGGCCACCTCGATCATCACCTGACGCCATAATTCGGTGGTCTCCAGAACATTGGCCTTATCCACCGAACACACTTTCTTGTTGCGCTTCATGGCAATGCCGAATGCAACATGCGCAATGCGGCGAATCTCGGATTCGCTGTAGCGCATGGTATTGATGCCTTCGCGCTCGCCATTTTCCAGGGTGGAAATGCCACGCGGCTGACCAAAATAGATATCGCCGGTCAACTCGCGCACGATCATGATATCCAGCCCGGCAACCACTTCAGGCTTCAGCGTTGAAGCCGAGGCAAGCTCGGGATACAGCAAGGCAGGACGCAAGTTGGCAAACAGATTCAGCTCCTTGCGGATGCGCAGCAGGCCTCGCTCCGGACGCAAGTGGCGCTCCAGCTTGTCGTATTTCCAGTCGCCCACGGCGCCCAGCAATACGGCATCCGAAGACTTCGCCAACGCCAGCGTAGCTTCAGGCAGAGGGTCGCCGGCCGCTTCGTAGCCTGCACCGCCAATAGGCGCCTCCTGCATTTCAATACCAATATTCAAGGCATTCAATACCTTGACTGCTTGCGCCACAATTTCGGGGCCGATGCCGTCACCCGGCAATACTGCTATTTTCATATACCGCGATTTCCTGAATATTCGTGTAATGGATTTAATTAAACAGCCAGGGTTGCGCTGTTTTATGCTTGATTTCAAATGCTTTTATATCGTCTACATGCTGCAATGTCAGGCCAATATCATCCAGACCGTTCAACAGACAATGCTTGCGGAACGCATCCACTTCAAACGCGAAAGACTTGCCATCAGGTGTGTTTACCGTCTGTGTCGCAAGATCCACCGTGAGTTTGTAACCTTCACTGGTTTCCACAGCCTGGAACAGGCTATCTACAATATCCGCATCCAGGATGATGGGCAAAATGCCATTCTTGAAGCAATTATTGAAGAAGATGTCGGCGTAGCTAGGTGCAATAATGGCGCGGAATCCATAGTCCAGTAAGGCCCAGGGCGCATGCTCGCGGCTGGAACCGCAGCCGAAATTTTCGCGCGTGAGCAAGATGCTCGCCCCTTGATAGCGCGGCTGATTCAGCACAAAGTCAGGGTTAAGCTGACGCTTGCTGTTATCCATGCCGGGCTCACCATGATCCAGGTAGCGCCACTCATCAAACGCATTGGGGCCAAAGCCGGAACGCTTGATGGATTTAAGAAATTGCTTGGGAATAATGGCATCGGTATCGACGTTTGCGCGATCCAATGGCACCACAATTCCGTTCAATTGGGTAAATGCCTGCATTACTTGCTCGTTTTCTGGATGGCTTCGCCAGCCTTCTCAATATCTTTGCCCATGCCTTCAACCGTATTACAGGCCGTCAGGCTCAACAATGCCAACATGACCATGCATGTCATCCATTTCATCTTTCGTTCCCCTATGCTCTCAATCCCACCCAATGAAAACGCAGGCCAAGCCTGCTGACTCTTAGCTTGCATGCATAGCATGCGACAGGCGTTGCTTTACAGCATTGTCCTGACATCAACGAAATGCCCGGCCACGGCCGCTGCAGCGGCCATTTCGGGGCTGACCAGATGCGTACGTCCGCCCTGACCCTGACGTCCTTCAAAATTGCGGTTAGAAGTCGAAGCACAGCGTTCGCCCGGTTCCAGACGGTCCGCATTCATGGCCAGACACATCGAGCAGCCTGGTTCGCGCCATTCAAAACCGGCGTCCAGGAAAATACGGTCCAGCCCTTCTTGCTCTGCCTGTGCCTTGACCAGGCCAGAACCCGGAACCACCATGGCCAGTTTGACATTGGAAGCCACACGCTTGCCCTTGGCGACCATGGCTGCCGCGCGCAAATCTTCAATCCGTGAATTGGTGCAGGAGCCGATGAACACCTTGTCGATGTTAATGGCCTCAATCGGGGTATTGGCTTCCAGCCCCATGTATTGCAAGGCACGCTCAATACCACCGCGCTTGGTCGGATCGGATTCCTGCTCAGGATCTGGAACGCGACCATTAATAGCCGTTACCATTTCAGGAGAGGTACCCCAGGTAACTTGCGGCTGAATATCTTCCGCCTTCAGTTCGACCACCGCATCAAATCGGGCACCTGCATCGCTGTGCAAGGTTTTCCAGTAAGCCACGGCGGCATCCCACTGGGCTTCGGTAGGCGCATAAGGGCGGCCCTTGAGGTAATTGATGGTAATGTCATCCACCGCCACCATGCCCGCACGGGCACCGGCTTCAATCGCCATGTTACACAAGGTCATGCGCCCTTCCATGCTGAGCGAACGAATGGCGGAGCCTGCAAACTCAATGGCATAACCCGTGCCGCCGGCAGTACCGATGCGTCCGATCACGGCCAGGGCAACATCCTTGGCGGTAACGCCACGGCCAAGTTGACCTTCCACCAGAATCTGCATGGCTTTGGACTTCTTCTGCACCAGGCATTGCGTTGCCATGACGTGCTCAACCTCAGACGTGCCAATACCATGGGCCAGCGCGCCAAATGCACCATGGGTGCTGGTGTGCGAATCACCGCATACCACGGTCATACCGGGCAAGGTAGCGCCCTGCTCAGGCCCGATCACGTGCACAATGCCCTGACGCTTGTCATTCATCTTGAATTCGGTAACGCCGAAATCAACACAGTTCTGGTCCAGCGTTTCCACCTGCAAGCGCGAGATTGGGTCGGTAATACCATGCGAGCGATCTGTCGTCGGGACATTGTGGTCAGGCACAGCCAGCACGGAGTTGATACGCCAGAGCTTGCGACCGGCGATTTTCAAGCCTTCAAAAGCCTGGGGGCTGGTCACTTCATGCACCAGATGACGGTCGATATACAGCAATGCGGTGCCGTTTTCTTCACGCACCACATGAGAATCGAACAATTTATCGTAAAGCGTTTTTGCCATTTCTTAAGCTTTCCATTTGCTAAACCGGGCTGCTGCCAACGGTTGGCTATCTCATTCCTGTATCCGCAACTGCGGCGTTAATCCCTGAAGTTGCCAAACTGCAAGGGAAAATCGGTGACCGACTTTTTGACAAAGGCAATTGCATCCTGCAACACATCGCGCTTGGCGCCAGTAACGCGCACCGTATCGCCCTGTATGCTGGCTTGCACCTTGAGTCCGCTGTCTTTCAGTAGTTTGACAATTTTCTTCGCCAGTTCAGCATCAATGCCTGCCTTGATTTTCAGTACCTGCTTGACCTTGTTGCCGGATACCTTCTGTACATCCTGATGATCCAGACGCTTGGCGCTGTCGGCTTCTTTCTTCTCCATGGCCGGCAGCAGGATATCCTTGATCTGATCCAGCTGAAAATCCGAGTCGCCATGCAGGGTGATGAAGTTGTCTTTTTCATTCAGCTCAACCGCTGCGCTGGTACCCTTGAAGTCGTAGCGATTGGTGATCTGGCGGCCGGCCACGTCAATGGCATTTTTCAAGGCAACCATATCGACTTCAGAAGAAATATCAAATGTAGGCATGATCTGTGTTCCTGTTGTTTACTGTGTTTCCGTCATATCCATAAAAGTCAGATCCGTCACGCCTGGATCAATGCCGAACTGCATGAGCAAGGTCGTGGCCTGACCGCGATGATGGGTCTGATGATTGAAAAAGTGCGATACCGCAATCCAGGCAGGGCTGCTGAGCGTTTGCTGATAAATACCACTATCCCAGCGTAATTCTTCCTGCAGCCAGTTATTGCTAACGCCTGCCGCCCATTCCAGAATGGCCTGATCCAGAACCAGCCGACGCTCACTCAAGGTAGCAAAATCGCCCGGCTTGTCAGCGTAGCGCTGGGCGCCCGCCTCAAATCTTGCCAGCCATATATCGTCGGCCCACACCAGATGGACCAAGGTGCCATGCAAGGACTTGAAAAACGCACCTTTGTCTTGCTGCCGCTGCTCTTCACTGAGACTGGCGGCAGCGGCATACAGTTTCCCATTCATCCAGCGGTTATAGCGCGCCATCAAGCGCACATAATCGCGATCTATCACGGCTTACTCAAAATGGCAGACGTAATCCAGGGTTTCAATGGTTTCAATATCAAAGCTTGAATTGCCTGGCACAGTGAATTTCTCACCGGCCTGATAAGTATTCCAGGCTTCTTCGCCCTTCAGGCGCACCTTGCAGACACCGGCATTGATTTCCATCAGCTCTGGCGAGCCGGTGTTGAATGTCAGTGTGCTGGGGAAAATCACGCCAACCGTGCAACGTGTCCCATTGGGGAACATCACGGTGTGGCTGACACACTTGCCATCGAAATAGACGTTGGCTTTTTTCTTGACGCTTACATTGTCGAACTGGGCCATGAGACTCTCCTGTTTACTTTTTCTTGTTGTGTAAATTAGCTGCAATGCGCATGCGCAATGCATTCAGCTTGATAAACCCGCCAGCATCCTTCTGGTCATAGGCGCCCGCATCGTCTTCAAAGGTGGCGATGGTAGAGTCAAACAGCGAATCGGTCTTGCTGTCCCGGCCCACGACAATCACATTGCCCTTGTAGAGCTTGAGGCGCACCCAGCCATTCACATTCAGCTGGGTATGGTCGATCAGCGTTTGCAGGGCAAGACGTTCAGGGCTCCACCAGTAGCCGTTGTAAATCAGGCTGGCGTAACGTGGCATCAGGTCATCCTTAAGGTGAGCCACTTCGCGATCCAGCGTAATCGACTCAATCGCGCGGTGTGCCTTCAGCATGATGGTGCCGCCCGGGGTTTCGTAACAGCCACGCGATTTCATGCCCACGTAGCGGTTTTCCACCAGATCCAGACGGCCAATGCCATGCCTGCCGCCAAGACGGTTCAACTCTGCCAGCACTTCATGGGCTTTCAGGCGTTTGCCATTCAGCGCCACGATATCGCCGCGCTCGTATTCCACGTCCAGGTATTCGGCCACATCCGGCGCCTTTTCCGGGCTCACCGTCCAGCGCCACATATCTTCTTCGGCTTCAGCAGCTGGGTTTTCCAGATGGCGACCTTCATACGAAATGTGCAGCAGGTTGGCGTCCATGGAATATGGGCTACCGCCCTGTTTGTGCTTCATTTCTACTGGAATGCCATGTTGCTCGGCATAAGCCAGCAGCTTTTCACGGGAGAGCAGATCCCACTCGCGCCAAGGCGCAATCACCTTCACGCCGGGCTTCAGTGCATAAGCACCCAGTTCGAATCGCACCTGGTCATTGCCTTTGCCGGTAGCGCCGTGCGAGATAGCATCGGCTCCAGTTTCATTGGCAATGTCGATAAGGCGCTTGGCAATCAGCGGACGTGCGATGGAGGTGCCCAGCAGGTATTCGCCTTCATAGACGGTATTGGCGCGGAACATGGGGAACACGAAATCACGCACAAACTCTTCGCGCAGGTCATCAATGTAGATTTCCTTGACGCCAAATTTCTTGGCTTTCTCGCGTGCCGGCTCCAGCTCTTCGCCTTGGCCCAGGTCAGCGGTAAACGTGACCACCTCACACTGGTAGGTATCCTGCAGCCATTTCAGAATGACCGAGGTATCCAAGCCACCCGAATAGGCCAACACTACTTTCTTGACATCACTCATTACTTTTTCCTGTTATCTTTTAATTACTTGTACGCAAATACTAAACTAATCTGTGAACAGCTCAAACGCTACCAGAAAGCTGACAAACACCATCAGCGCCATCCCCACCAGGAACAGCCGATCGGCATAGCGCTCGATGCGCTGCAGATGGTCTTTATGGCGAATAGACCAATACGACAGCATGGTACTGGCCATGAAAGCGAGGCTGTCTACCGCCAACAGCTTGTCTGCCCAGCTTGATATCGCCTTGTCAGGCGCAAGCTGAATGACCGAAATAACCGTAACGCACACACCCACCATGGTGGATGCAACAGGCAGGATATGACTGGAAAGCTCGACTTGCTTGTTATCCATGCTGCGTTGTTCAGGCCACCTTGCCCAGCAACAGATATTCCATCAGGGCCTTTTGCACGTGCAAACGGTTTTCCGCTTCATCCCAGACCACGGAATGCGGACCATCAATCACCTCGGCAGCCACTTCCTCACCGCGATGTGCAGGCAAGCAATGCATGAACAAGGCATCCGGTCTGGCCACGCGCATCATGTCTGCATCGACCTGCCAATCGGCAAAATCGCGCATGCGTTCTTCGTTCTCGGCCTCAAACCCCATGGAAGTCCAGACATCGGTGGTCACCAGGTCGGCATCCCTCGCGGCTTCCATCGGATCGGTAAATTCTTCGTAATGCTCATGGCCATACAAGCCCGCACGCTCAGGCTCGACTTCATAGCCAGGCGGGGTCGAAACATGCACATTGAAATCCAGCACCTCGGCGGCCTGCAGCCAGGTATTGCAGACATTATTGGAATCGCCTATCCATGCCACCGTTTTGCCCTGAATGGGCCCACGATGCTCGATGAAGGTGAAAATATCCGCCAGTATCTGGCATGGGTGATATTCATTGGTCAGGCCATTGATCACCGGCACACGGGAATTAGCGGCAAATCGCTCAATAATTTCCTGCTCAAAGGTACGGATCATCACAATATCGCTCATGCGCGAAATCACTTGTGCCGCGTCTTCGACTGGTTCACCGCGCCCCAATTGGGAATCGCGCGTATTCAGATAAATGGCGGAACCGCCCAGCTGTTGCATACCAGCCTCAAACGACAGACGTGTACGTGTACTGGCCTTCTCGAAAATCATGACCAGGGTGCGGTCATTAAGAGGCCAGTATTGCTGATAAGCCTTGAACTGCTGCTTGATCCAGCGCGTACGCTCAAAGATATGATCCAGCTCCTGCCGATTCAAGTCCTTGAATTGTAAAAAGTGTTTGATCGCCATAAGTTAATTCTTTTATTTATTGACCCAAAAAGGCCTTGATCAGTCCAGAAAGCTGGCTGACCAGTTGCTGGGCCTCGTCCTGATTGATGATCAGTGGTGGCAGCAAACGTACTACCTTATCCGCCGTCACATTGATCAACAACCGCTGCTCAAGGGCCTGCTTGACTAACTCGCCACAGGGACGATTGAGCTCAATACCAATCATCAGGCCGGCATTGCGTATGGTGGTGATACCTTTGACACCTTCGAACTCTGCGCGGAATGCATCGCAAATCCAGTTACCCATGTCTTCGGCATGGGCGCATAAACCATCCTGCTCAATGATGCTGAGTGTGGCCAGACCGGCAGCGGTTGCCAAGGGATTGCCGCCAAAGGTAGAGCCGTGCTTGCCGTAGGTAAATACGTCGGCAGCCGCACCGCGAGCGACACATGCCCCAATCGGCACGCCGGAACCCAGGCCCTTGGCCAGGGTCATGACATCAGGCTGAATATCGGTATGCTGGAAAGCGAACCAGGTGCCGGTACGGCCGATTCCGCTCTGCACTTCATCCAGCATCAGCAGCCAGCCATATTGATCACAAAGTGCGCGCAAGCCCTCGAGATAAGCCTTACCATCGCGCGGCACATTAATGCCGCCCTCACCCTGCACAGGCTCTACCAGAATAGCCACCACATTCGGGTTATGTTCTGCGACTTGGCGTACGGCATCGAGATCGTCGAATGGCACACGCACAAAGCCGCTCACCAGAGGCTCAAAGCCCGCCTGGGTTTTGCGATTGCCGGTGGCCGACAGCGTTGCCAGCGTACGTCCATGAAACGCCTTGTCCATGACAATGATTTCAGGATTCTCAATGCCATTGTTGTGGCCGTGCAGACGCGCCAGCTTGATGGCGGCTTCATTAGCCTCACAGCCGGAATTGCAGAAGAAAACCCGGTCCATGCCTGAAATTTCGCAGACCTTGTCTGCCAGCGCAGCCTGTTCGGCAATCTGATAAATATTGGACACGTGAATCAGCTTGCCAGCCTGCTCGCTGATGGCAGCCACCAGACGAGGATGTGCGTGGCCTAGACCATTAACGGCAACGCCAGCCAGCGCATCCAGATAACGGTTACCCTGCGCGTCGTATAACCAGACCCCTTCACCTTTCACAAAGGTAACCGGTTGTCTGGCATAGGTATTCATCAAATGTTGAGACATTGTTTAACTCTATCTATAAAAAAACAAACGGCGGCCTATGCCGCCGTTTGCAGCAATATAAAAACCCTAAAGCCCGAAAATAGCCCGGTGCGTCAGTCCATTCGTCATGAAAAAAATCATGGGGACAGACAGCATAGTGTTGGTTCGTGACGCTAAAAAGGCAACGCGTCGGGCGCGAGCCTTGGCGGCATCACCTGCCGGGACCATGCCCAGTATTTTTTTCTGGTTAGGCCAGATCAGCACCCACACATTAAACAGCATGATGGTTCCCAGCCATGCGCCAACGCCAATCGCCGCATAATCTTCCTGCAAGGTAAATGCAGGAACAAATGCCTTGCCCAACAAGGCAGCGCCAGCTAACCATGTCACCACCGCAGCCCATCGGAACCACAGTAGCGCGCGCGGCGCCACGTGTCTGGTAATGCCTGCCGCTGTGCCATCCGCAGCGGCCTCCTTCAAGGCAGGCACCTGCACAAAATTAAAATAGTAAAGCAGGCCTACCCAGGTAATGCCTGCCCATACATGTATCCAGCGTGCAAAGCCGGGCAGCAGATCCATGCTCACACTCCCGCCAATATGAAGTTTTTAAGAAAAACATACAGCACCAGCGTCAGAATCACGCCTGAAATCAGGGTGCCGGAAATCGAATCCAGGGGATTTTTCATGGGCCGTTTCTCTGTAAAAAATCGTTGCACATCAAGAGTGTTGAGGTTAGCGCAAAACAGCCGATTAAGCAACATTTGACGCCTTATCCGAGCCTTTATCCCTGCAACTTTATCAGCAAAATCTGTCGCTATTCCGTCCGCCCTGCCGCTAAAATTATGCTTGAAAAAATATCCCATTCGGGCAAAATCCCAAGTCCGCCGTTTTATCTGCATTTCGCATTCAATCAGTCACTTCCAACCACTGTTCGCAACCTATGGCTTCCCTTGTCTCCGTCAACTTGCCCCGGCCCACTGTTTCACAGCTGCCGATTGCCTGGTATACCGACCCCGAGATTTACAGGCTGGAACAGAAGGTGCTGTTTGCCCACGCGCCGCAATACATAGGCCACGAGCTGATGGCGCCGCATCCTGGTGATTACCATACGCTGGAATGGATGCAGGAAGGCCGCGCCCTGGTACACAACCAGAACGGCATCGAACTGATCAGTAATGTGTGCCGGCATCGCCAGGCCATCATGCTGAATGGTCGTGGCAATACGCAGCATATTGTCTGCCCGCTGCATCGCTGGACATACAACCTGAAGGGTGAACTGCTGGGCGCGCCGCATTTCCCGGATAACCCCTGCCTGCATCTGAACAAGACTTCGCTGCAGCAATGGCAGGGCTTGCTGTTTGACAGCCCGCGCGATATTGCACGGGATTTACGCCAATTGGGCTGCAAGCAGGATTTCGACTTTACCGGCTACATGCTGGACCGGGTGGTGGTGGAAGAATATGCCTTCAACTGGAAAACCTTTATCGAGGTTTATCTGGAAGATTACCACGTGGGCCCCTTCCACCCCGGGCTGGATAAATTTGTCGACTGCGAACAGCTGAACTGGGAATTTGGCGACTGGTACAGCGTGCAAACTGTAGGCGTCAAACACGCGTTGCAAAAATCCGGCTCGCCCGTCTACCAGCGCTGGCAGGATCAGGTGCTGCAATATGGCAATCAATCCGCGCCGAAATACGGCGCGATCTGGATGGTGTACTACCCTTTCCTGATGATCGAGTGGTATCCGAATGTGCTCGTCGTCTCGCACCTGATTCCGCGCGGCGTGGATGCATGCACCAATGTCGTGGAGTTTTACTACCCCGAAGATATTGCCTTGTTTGAGCGCGAGTACGTCGACGCCCAGCAGGCGGCCTACAATGAAACCGCCATTGAGGATAAGGAAATCTGCCAGCGCATGCATGATGGCCGTCGCGCGTTGTTTGCCCAAGGTCTGGATGAGCATGGCCCTTACCAACACCCCATGGAAACCGGGCTTGAGCATTTTCATTTGTGGATGCGTAAGCAGTTAGACCCGCACCTGTGAAGCGCTTGGGCCAGATCAGGCAATGGCAGCTGGGTAGCCTGTGGATGCTGGTCGCTGCCTTTTTCTTTGCCATCATGGGCGTTCTGGTCAAGCTGGGGGCGCAAAAATTCAGTAGCGCCGAGCTGGTGTTCTACCGCTCATTCTTCGGCCTGGTCTTTATTTACGGCATGACCCGCTTGCGCAGGCAATCCCTGGCCACGCCCTTGCTCAGCAAACACATGTGGCGAGCCGTACTGGGGTTTATTTCCCTGCTTCTGTTTTTCTACGCCATCAGTGAGTTACCGCTGGCAACGGCGGTCACACTCAATTACACGTCACCTCTGTTCATGGCCGCACTTGCGCCGTTTTATCTGGGTGAAAAATTCCGCAAAACCCTGTTCGTCGCAATTGCCTTGGGCTTTGTCGGCGTGACCTTGCTGCTCAAGCCCAGCCTGCATGTGGATGAGCTGATCGCTGGCGCATTAGGCCTGCTGTCGGGCGCACTGGCCGGGATTGTGTATATTCATGTGACGCAGCTAGGCCGTGCCGGCGAGCCTGACTGGCGAACCGTATTTTATTTCACCCTGGTCTGCACACTGGGCGGCGGCCTATGGATGCTGGTGCATGACTTTCACCGGGTCAATTGGGCCGACCTTCTGCTACTGACCGGGCTGGGTGTTTCGGCAACGATTGCCCAGCTAGCCCTGACGCGTGCCTACCGCACAGGCAATCCGCTGGTCGTCGGCAGCCTGGCCTACAGCACCGTCGTGCTGGCGAGCTTATTCGGCATCCTGATCTGGGGGGAAACCCTGTCGATGGATCGCTGGTTTGCGGTCGCCATCATCATCTTAAGCGGCGTGATAAGCGTCACATCGCGCAAACCGCAAAATGCGGCATAAAAGCGCGTTTAATCAAACTAGACAAGCACTTAAAGAACGATTAGTCTTCATATCACCTTTCATCCGAGATTGATATGTTGTCAGCTGATCGTAACCGCGTGTGTCATTTTGCAGGCAAGCTGACCTTGTCCCATCTCGCCGCGCCATGTCTCGCCGTGCTGCTGACAGGCTGCATGGGTGGTCCGATTGCCCAACAGATTGCCCAGTCCGTGGCGATGCGTAGTCTGGATAAAACCACGTCAGACGCCTATGACAACTATTTGCTGAAACAGGACGAAGCCAGCCGTAGCTTGCCGCTCAAAGACACCGAGCCAGACGAATACTGGGCAAGCTTTGTCACCTCCGGCTTTTCAACAGTGGAAACCGTTAAAGAGCCTTTGCCGGATTATCGACAAGCGTCCATCAATCCCCCATCGCCTTCGGGGCAAGTAATATCAGAAGTCTCCGCAACCCCTCTCCCAGATGGCAAGTCGCAAGCGCCGCTGGTGCAAAGCAAACTAGTGCGTGTGGAATTATGGAATCTGCTGATTGGCGATGAAAAACGCTCCATCCTGGAAAAAGCCCGCCTGATGGGTGCGACAGGCTTGCCGCCGACTACCGAATGGCCGCATTGGCAACTGGCGACTGGCGCACCGGTAGGTGATCGCCAGCAGCCCATTACCTTCCTGATTCCACCGGATTTTGGTCGCGTAAAAAGTGGGGATTATGCGGTGGTGGAAGTGGCGGGGGCAGGCGAACTGAATGTCGCCCGCTATCCCGGCCATTAGAATATCAGGGGTCGATCAGGCCTGAGCGCATGGCAATCAGCGCAATCTCCGCCGAGTTATTGGCATTCAGCTTCTGCTTGATATTGTAGAGATGGGTACCCACTGTACGCGGTGAGAGGCTCAAGGTTTCGGCAATATCATTGGTGGTTTTTCCCTTGGCCAGCGCGATGAAAACTTCAAACTCGCGGTCCGACAGCACATCCACCGGATTCGCCTCGCCGGACAGCTGCTGAATCGCCATCTGCTGCGCGACTGTCGCTTCCAGATACCTCTTGTTGCCCGCCACCGTGCGAATGGCCTTGATCAACTCTTCCGCCGCACTGCGCTTGGTCAGATAGCCCATGGCACCAGCATTCAGCACGCGCTTGGGGTGCACCGAATCCTCATGGGCCGACAACACTAGCACTTTGGCAGAACTATCCTTCGCCATGATGCGCTCAATTGCCTCCAGCCCGCCGATGCCTGGCATGGTGATATCCATGACCACCACATCAGGATGATGCTCCATATAGAGCTTGATGCCCTGTTCGCCATTTTCCGCTTCGGCAATGACTTTAATATCCGAGGCCGACTCCAGCAGCATTTTGAACCCCATGCGCACTACCGCATGGTCATCTACCAGCATGACCTTGATAGGCTCGCTCATGCAGCACCTCCGGCAGGAATGTTCACCACGATCTGTGTACCCTGCTCCATGAGCGAATCCACATTAAAGGTTCCATGCAGCGCCTGCACGCGCTCGCGCATGCCCAGCAAGCCAAAATGCTTGGACTGATCCACATTACAAATATTCATGCCCACACCATTATCCTGTATGGAAAGCTGCAATGCGCCTTCCGTTGTTTTTATCAAGCGTATATTAATCTGGGTTGCCTGCGCATGCCGCAATGCATTGGTGACTGACTCCTGAACAATGCGGAAAAGATTAATATTCAGCGTCTCCCCTAAGTCATCCAGCGCTCCGGATAAGTTCAACGTGAAGCGTACATCTGGATGCTGGCCCTGCCAATTGGTAATCGCATCGCGCAGCGTTTCTGACAAGCCAAGGTTATCCAGCGAGCCGGGGCGCAACTGACGGATGATATTGTGCATGCCATCGTAGATATGATTGGCGGCCGCCACGATGGTTTGCGCATTAGCCGCGATATCCGGCATGGCCTCCGTGGTTTTATTGGAAATGCCGACGGCAAAAGTCTTGATCGCGGTCACGTATTGTCCCAGTTCATCATGCAGCTCCCGCGCCAGGCTGCGCCGCTCGTCTTCTATGTGGTGCTGGATCAGTTGCGTCAGCTGGCGGTTTTCCTCCAGTCGCAGTTCGGCCTCTTCTGCCTGCTTGCGCTCGGTAATATCGCGCATGCTGCATATTTCACCGATGACCTCGCCGGTGTGCGGATCCACCAGCGGCGCGGCCGTTAATGAAATATCGCGCAGCTTGCCATCGCGGGCTACGCGCTGCGTATCGTGGTTTTCCACTTTCTGCATCTGCTTGATGGCGGCAAAGTTGGATTCCAGCTCGGACTCATAGCCCGGCGGAATCAGAATCGCCGCCGACTTGCCGATGATATCTTCAGGCGCATAGCCAAACATGCGCTGCGCGGCGGCATTCCAGAAGGAAATATTGCCATCCAGATCATGGATCATGATGGCGTCTGCGGTCTGCTTCACAATCAAGGCCAGCCGACGGCTTTCATCGGTGCGGGCCATCAGCGACTCCCCCATCTGGTTGAAGTTATGCGCGATCTTGGAGAACTCGGGGAGCTTGAATTCGGGTAAGCGCACGGTCAGATCGCCTTGCTCCATCTGGTTAATCGCCTTGAGCATAGGCTCCACAGGGCGCAACCAGCGCCCCAGCATCCAGTACACCATGGCGTTCAGGACGACAAAAAAGCCCAAGTTGATCCAGAACAGATTGCTTAGCCGGCTCCAGGCCTCACGGATCGCGCCACCCGGGTTAGATACCACCACCAGCATGCCGAACCGTATCCGGCGCATCACAACTTCCTGTTCAGGCTCGATCAGCTTGATGAACCAGCGCGGTGGATTTTCATCCGAGCGATATTTGGAGGGTGGTGACTTGAAAAGCAGATTGCCATGCAGGTCATAAAGAATGATTTCATTGCTGCGGACATGGCCAAGAGACAGCAGAAAACGATGCATAACCTCATGGGTATAGCCCCATTCGGGATTTTGATACGAACTCAGAATCACCGTATCCAGAAGCTGCACTGTCACGCGTGTTGCGGCTTCCACCCCTTCCTGGGTAGAGGCCTTCATGCCACGAATGATCACAAACCCCACTACGCTCATAAAGACGAGCAATAGCAAGGTAATCAGCAGATTCAGGCGAAATCGTAAACTCATAAATTATCCTGCCAGCCAGGGCGTGCGACATGCACTTATTTGAGAGAGACAAATCATGCCACAGACCATGCTGCTTGGGATGATCCCATTACAGGCAAACATAAATCGTGGCTTATGGCAGCACACATTCTGGCAGATTCCTCACATCGCCCCCATCACAGTCATCGCAAGCATCGAATGCATAATAAATGCGCTTATATCAGGAGCAAAGGAAACAGAATCGACGGGAGGCAGTAAACAGACGAAAGACGTTCGGCCGAAAAAATAGCCAAGAACGCTAATATGAGAAATCTGAAATACTTGAAAAATCAGGAGGGAAGGAGGCGAGAAATCTTGAGCATAAGCATATGACTCATCATTAAGACTGCTCGCCTCAACAGCAGGCTCAATACCACTACATCGAAGAATAAATCGGGGCAAATGTGGTATTGCGCACAAGCATCAATCAGGACTGAACTGAATTACGCGAGCGACGACCGCCCTCAATCACCAGACCTGTACGCTTGGCTTTTGCAATCAGAATAAGAATATCTGCCACTTTCACCTTGTTGGCTTTAGCTGCAAAGTCTACCGCATCAGCAACGGCGCTAAGGCCTTCGCTACTCATGCTCAATTCTGGCTTTTCATTTTTTGGAGCCGCATTTTTAAGCTTGTTAAGCTTTTCTTCAAGATCTTTAATCATCTCTTCTTTTGTTCGGCGTTTATAGTTGGCCATTAAATACTCCTCGATTATTGGGTAGGGAAGATGTTGGAATGCCTTTTGTAGATTACTTTACAAAGAACTGGTTCCATTAAGAAGCAATAATGATCTTTCTTTGTTTTTTAATCAAGATGGAACAGGATTTAATGCATAGGAAAGGGATATAACAACGCTGTATGTTCGGTATATCGTTCAATAAGAAATGTAATTAATATGGAGAATTATGATTTGCGAATATGTAATCGCAACAGCGGGTTCATCCCAAAATGAAGATAAACAGAAAAAAAGAGAATATCAGCAGCTGGTAGCGATCGGGCTGCCTGGCAATGACATACGTGGCATCATGCTGTCAGACTCAGGCTCAGCCCGCTTGAGATACAAGGCTACTCGCCGTATAAGTATTTGGATTCCTCACCCATGATCTGCGCAATTTCATTATGCGTATCATCAATGGTCTTCATCAATACATCATTGATTTTGAAGTACTCATTGATCTGATTCAGATAGAGCCTCAGTTTTGAAGAGCTATATCCCTGAGACTCAACGCGATCAATAATCTGGATAGCCTCTGAATAGTAGAAGGGAAACAGCTCACGTTCACGCGGATTAAATTTACACTCATCGATACAGCAGACAAGCTCTGCCAAATGATCAAAAAGCCTGAAATTGTCGTAGTCCAATTCTCGACTCCTGCGAAATACCACGATTCATAAAAGGGTTAACTCCCCAACAAATATGCGCCCAGCTAATTTTTTCTGGCGGACTCTTTGCGCTCAACGGATGCGGTTTTATTTGACGACAGGAAACACTGTGCTTTCATGACACCGGTGCTGGATATTTTTTCTGCCAGGGATAGACATGCCGTCTCTGTCTCAATGCCATCAATCACCATGGGTTCTGTTATATGGGCATTCACACTGCCGACCAGGTAAACCAACACAACATATAGATTCATTTCTACCCCTTGTGAATGAAAAATCGTATCTAAGGCATTGGCAATCAGACTTTTTACGGCGATCTGGGTTGAGAAGCGGGCAGACGAATGAGATTTGCCATACTCAAAACCCACAAAATTTATTATTTACGCCTTGCGCTTGTTCGATGTATCTCATCAATAACCATGAATATATGGATGAGATAGAACGGATTAAGCCGCACTGTTGCCATGCCGGTGGCACCAATGGGAAAGATAGTAGTAGATTGATCAGACAGGAGTAATTACCCCTAAGGGCAGCCATTTCAGGCCTGCGGCAGGGCCATCTAAGCCTCGCCCATCACCTTATGATTGCACATGGCACGAGGTCTTTTACCGGCGAGCAGATCTGACATGGCAGGCAAACCCGTCAGTAGATTGAAGGTATGTTGGATTAAAGCGACCCGGAATCCTCAACTTTTAGCCCAAGTCGTCGTAATAAAAATATATCGCTTCATTTTAATAAGCTGGCGATGGCAGAGGCCAAGCCATCGCACGCTTCGGGGCAGTCCCTCGTTACACGCACCGGCTGGTTTGGCAGCGCATGCCAAAGACGAATTCCACTATGTTTTTTATGAGGTTCTATGAAATCCGCACTTTCCAACCTGAGCATACGTTTAAAGATTGCCCTGATAGTGACGGTGGTGGCGCTGATCGGCTTCACCGTCACCATAGCGACCATCATTAACCAATCCATTGAGGTAGAAAAGAAAACCGCGCTGAAACTGGTGGACGAGTCCGCCCTGGTGGGCCGGGAACAGGCGCAGGAAATCCTGGATAGAGCCATGGTCACGGCGAGAGCCAACGCCCGGGCCATGCTAGCGATGAAAGCCACGCATCAGGAGAGTCGCGCAGCAGTGGATGATTTGCTGGCGAACTCGCTACGGCAAAATCCTGATCTGGTCGGCGCATGGACGCTCTGGGAACCCAACGCTTTTGATGGCAAGGACAAGGATTTCGTCAATGCTCCCGGCCATGACGCCACCGGGCGCTATATTCCCTACTGGAATAGCGGCAGCGGCTCGGTGATTCTGGAAGCCTTGCTGGATTACACCACGCCGGGCGCCGGCGATTATTATCTGCTGGCCAAAAATTCGGGCAGGGAAACCCTGCTGGAACCCTATATGTACAAGATTGCGGGTAAAGACACCCTCATTACCACCATCAGCATTCCCATGCAGTACAAGGATGTTTTTGTCGGGGACACCGGCTTCGATATTCCCCTATCTGGCATGCAAAGCATCGTTGGCGCCATCAAGCCTTATGTCGGCAGTTATGCCGAGCTGATTACCTACGGCGGTAACTATGTGGCCAGCGCCAACCCGGAAAACATCGGAAAACCCATGGCGCAGGGTGATAACGCCAAGGACATTCTGCAAAAAATTCAGGCGGGCACGGCCTTCAGCCATATGGATAAGGATGCTTCCGGGACTTCTGTCTACCGTACCTATGCCCCGATCAAGATCGGCAATAGCGTTACTCCTTGGGCCTTGGTTCTTACGGTCCCCATGGATGTGGTGATGGCGCAGATTTATACCATACGCAATATTGCCATCGTCGTGGGTATCGTCTCGGTCATCGTACTGGTCGGCATTTTGTACTTCTTTCTAAACCGCATGGTCATCAGCCCGCTGCAGGAGAGCGTCGTTACCATCAAGCGTCTGTCCCAGGGAGATTTATCCACCAGGATTACCGTGCGCGGCAGCGATGAAATGGGCGCCCTCAATGGCTCCATGGCACAGCTGGGCAGCAATATACAATCGCTGATTTCGCAGATGACGGTGATGAGCGATGCGCATGACCGCGGCGACACCGATGCGCGCGTCACGGAAAGTAATTTTGAAGGTGCATTTAAAGACCTGGCCCATGGTGTGAACAGCATGGTGCAAGGTCATATCGAACTCAACAACAAAGCCATGCATGTGGTGAAGGCCTTTGGTGAGGGCAATTTTGAAGCGCCGCTGGAACGCTTCCCCGGCAAGAAGGCGGACATCAACCAGACCATTGAGCAGGTGCGCAGCAACCTCAAGAGCCTGATTGCCGACGCCGATATGCTGGCTCAGGCAGCCATTGCAGGCAATCTCTCCACCCGCGCGGATGCCAGCCGCCACCAGGGCGATTTCCGTAAGATTGTCGAGGGCGTCAACCACACGCTGGATGCGGTCATCGGCCCGCTGAATGTCGCTGCGCACTATGTGGATGCCATTTCCAAGGGCAACATCCCGGCCAAGATCACCGATGAATACAGCGGTGATTTCAATACCCTGAAAAACAACCTCAACCAGTGTATAGACGCCATCAATGCCATGGTCGCCGATACCGCCATGCTGGCCGATGCAGGCGCACAGGGCCTGCTGTCTACCCGCGCCGATGCCAGCCGTCATGAGGGCGATTTCCGCAAGATTGTCGAAGGCGTCAATAACACGCTAGATGCGGTCATCGGGCCCTTGAATGTGGCCGCCGACTGCGTTAACCGCATCTCCCAGGGGCATATCCCGCCGGCCATTACGGAACAATACCAGGGCGACTTCAACACCATACGGCAGAACCTGAACACCTGTATCAGCGCCATTAATGCGCTGGTGCAGGATGCCGGCATGCTGGCAGACGCCGCGCGCGATGGCCGGGTGTATGTGCGTGCCGATGCCGGCCGTCACCAGGGCGATTTCCGCAAGATAGTCGAAGGCGTGAACGAAACCCTGGAAATGATCGCCACCCCGATTGTCACGGTCAAAGAGGCGGCGGAAACCATCAACACTGCCGCCAACGAAATTTCAAAAGGCAATATCGATCTGTCGCAACGCACGGAAGAGCAAGCGTCATCGCTGGAAGAAACCGCCTCCAGCATGGAGCAGCTCGCCTCCACCGTGAAACAGAATGCCGAAAATGCCAAGCAGGCCAACCAGCTGGCCATGACCGCTACCAGCATTGCCGAGCGTGGCGGCGAAGTGGTGTCGGATGTGGTGAACACCATGGCCGCCATCAACGAAAGCTCACAGAAGATCGAAGACATCATTTCCGTCATTGACGGCATTGCCTTCCAGACCAACATCCTGGCGCTAAATGCCGCGGTGGAAGCCGCCCGTGCCGGCGAACAGGGCCGTGGATTTGCAGTGGTCGCCGGTGAAGTTCGGAATCTGGCCCAACGCTCGGCTGTCGCCGCCAAGGAGATCAAGGAACTGATCGCCGACTCCGTTGGCAAAACCACCGAAGGCACGCGCCAGGTGGAAAACGCGGGCAAGACCATGGAAGAAATCGTCAACTCGGTAAAACGTGTTTCCAATATCGTCGGTGAAATTACCGCCGCCTCGATTGAGCAAAGCTCGGGCATTGATCAGGTTAACAAGGCCGTCACGCAGATGGACGAAGTCACCCAGCAGAATGCCGCTCTGGTGGAAGAAGCCGCCGCTGCAGCCGAATCGTTGATGGAGCAAGCCAATAATCTGGTGGAATCCATACGCCAGTTCAAGACCTCCGAAAACGATACAGGCCGAGCCAGCGCTCCCGCCGCACGGCTCCCCAGCCCCAAACCATTCCGTGCGGAAAGCGGCGGCGGACGTCCCAGCCCAGCGCTGCGTGTCGCGGTGAAAGCGCCAGACGAAGGCGACTGGGAAGAGTTTTAATCGACACCGAACAAGATCTCCCCCTGCGGAGAGGTCTTGTTCTATTGCAAGCGCATGCCATGCGCTGAATCAGGTATGCTGCTTACCTTGCGATGGATTGAGACCCCTTCATGTCACTCAAGCACAGCCTGAATGCACTGCAGTCGCTACTGGCAAGCCAGCTGCCCTGCCCTGTCATCCCCGGCCGCCCTGAGCAAAGCCTTGGGCTGTATCTCTTCCCCTGGCATATCCATCAAGCCACCCCCTTACAAAACACCCAGTCCAATGACACTACCGGCAGACCATGCACCATGCGTGTCGTGCTCCTGCCAAAAGCCGATTGCATCACCTCGCTGGACTTGCTGGATCAGGCCAGGACCATCATCGAAGCGAACCCCATGCAGACCAGTGCGCAGGGCACTGTGCAGATCATGCTGGATGCCTGGTCGGCAGAAACCATGCTGCAATTTTTCACCGCCGCCGCTTTACCGCTGCAAAGTGCGCTCGCCTGCGAGTTGCGCACGCACTCAATTCAATAACAACAAATCAACAGGAGAAGTCATGTCACACTGGTTAAGCAAACTCAAAGGCGATCATGCTGCCTTGCCACCTCGCGCGCCCGGTAAAGCCATCGCTCTGGCCTGGCTCGGCGGTTTTCTCGCCATAGCCGTGATTGCAGGGCTGGCAGAGCATTGGTCCATGGCGCTGGTACTGGGTTCGTTCGGGGCGAGCTGCGTACTCGTGTTCGGCTACCCCGACGTGCCCTTTTCGCAGCCGCGCAACATCATCCTGGGCCATGGCCTCAGCACTGCCACCGGGCTACTGTTCCTCACGCTCTTTGGCCCGCATTGGTGGGCAATGGCGCTGGCAGCAGGCACCGCCATTGCCTTGATGATGATCACGCGTACGGTGCACCCGCCAGCTGGCTCCAACCCGGTTATCGTGTTTCTGCTGCAGCCGGGCTGGAGTTTCCTGCTGTTGCCCACGCTGACAGGCGCGCTGATCCTGACATTGGTGGCCTTGCTGTATAACAATGCCACTCGGCCGGGGAATTATCCGAAATACTGGTAGGTCCCAGCAGTGAATATTGAGAATGCCAGTCATCGACTGGCGTTTTATTGATGAAGTAGACAACACACAACGGAGAACCGCATGTTTGAATGGCTGGCAAGCCCGGAAGCCTGGATCGCCCTGGGCACCCTGACCGCACTGGAGATCGTGCTTGGCATCGACAACATTATCTTCATTTCCATCCTGGTGGGGCGTTTGCCTGCCCACCAGCGCGCGCTGGCAAGGCGGCTGGGGCTCAGCCTCGCCATGCTCACACGTCTGGCGCTGCTGTTTTCCATTTCGTGGGTCATGAGCCTGACCGAGCCGTGGTTCAGTGTGTTTTCGCAACCGATTTCCGGCCGCGACATCATTCTGATCGGCGGCGGTTTGTTCCTGTTGGCGAAAGCCACGCACGAGATTCATAACAGCCTGGAAGGCGAAGCCGAGGAAAGCAATGGCATAGCCGTGGCCAAAGCGTCGTTTGGCATGAGCCTGGTGCAGATTGCACTGCTGGATGTGGTGTTCTCGCTGGATTCGGTGATCACCGCCGTCGGTCTGGCGGACCATGTGTCCATCATGGCGATTGCCATCATTCTGGCGGTGGGCGTCATGTTGTTTGCGGCCAAGCCGATTGGCGATTTTGTTGATAACCACCCCACCATCAAGATACTGGCCCTGTCGTTCCTGATACTGGTCGGCATGACGCTGGTGGCAGAAGGCCTGGAATTCCATGTGCCCAAGGGGTATATCTACTTCGCCATGGCGTTCTCGGTGGTGGTGGAGATGATCAATATCCGCATGCGCAAAAAATCGGATGGCGTACGCAAGCTCAATAAAAATCAGCCCTGATTGGGCTATTAGCCCCATCCTCTCGCACTGCCTATCAACCCTAAACTATCAGCTCTGCCTGCCTCGCGGGCGGAGCCGATAGTTTCCTGCTATTCGCCAAATACCTGCTGCCATAGCCTGCACACGGCTGCGGCATCTTCCGCTACGCTAGCGCGTGGCACGCGCGATTTGGTCTGCTCCTGCAGGCGGCTGGCATGCTGCAGACTGCGATAGCGCCGATAAGCTTCCGCGGCAGCCGTCGCCAGCGTGACGTCAATCAGCCCTATACCACCCAGCTTGCCCAGCAGGCTGATATTGCCGAGGTTCTCCGTCAGCTCCGGATGCTGGGCCGCATGCGCCAGCACCAGGTACTGCACCATGAATTCCACATCAATAATGCCGCCCTCGCTCTGCTTGAGGTCGAACTCTGCCGCCGGCACGCTGTGGCTCTCGCGCATGCGGCGGCGCATATGGAGCACCTCCTCGCGCAGTTTGGCGACATCGCGCGGCTGACGGATAACCTCTTCACGTATACGGCTGAACGCAGCGCCTATGGCGGCATCGCCCGCGCTAAAGCGGGCGCGCGTAAGCGCCTGATGTTCCCATACCCAGGCTTTATTGCGCTGATAATCCTCAAATGCTTCCAGCGAACTGACCAGCAAACCACTGGCGCCATCCGGCCTCAGCTGCAGATCGGTTTCATATAGCAGGCCGGCCGAGGTCAGGCTGTTCAACCAGGTATTGATGCGTTGCCCGAAGCGCGCATAGGTATCGCGGGCTTCCGGTGCGTCGTCGTCATACAGAAAAATAATGTCCAGATCGGAGGCATAGCCCAGCTCACGCCCGCCCAGCTTGCCATAGCCGATAATGGCAAACTTCGGCGTTTCACGGTGCTTGCCGCGTAAGGTGGGCCAGATGGTTTCCATGGTGGACTGCAGCACCAGATTCGCCAGCGCGCTCAGGTAATCCGACAGGGTTTGCAGCGGCAATTCGCCGGCAATATCCTGCGCCGCAAAGCGGAAAACAGCGGCATGCTTGAAGTGGCGCATGGTATCCATCTGCCGTTCAACATCGCCTTCCACCTCGGCCAGGCGCCGATGCAGATCCTCGCGCATGGCGTCAAAATCCGGCTCGGCATACAGGCTTCGGGTATCCAGCAGCTCATCCAGCAGAATGGGATGCTGGGTCAGGTATTGCGCTAGCCAGGGGCTGGCAGCCACCAGCTTGACCAGCAGACTCAGCACGGCGGGATATTCCGCCAGCAGGGCCAGATAACTGGCGCGGCGGCAAATGCTTTCCAAGAGATCCAGCGCCCGGGTCAAGGTGACCTGTGGACGCGCTTCCTGGGCGGATAGCTGTATCACCGTTGGCATCAGAATATCCAGCCGCTGGCGACTCAACTCAGGCAGATGGCGATAGCGGCTGCCGGTATGCAGGGCATTCAGGCGCCGCAGCGTATCCTCGGCATCGTCATACCCGGCCTCGCGCAGGCGTCGTAGCGCCTCGCCCTCCTGCACGGCGCCCTGCCAGATGTCGTTGATGGGCTTGAGGGTTTGCAAGTTGTTATCCTGCCGCCCCACCGCCACATCGCTGAACACCTCGCTGAAGTGCACCTCCACCAGGCTGCGATGGGTTTCCAACGCCTTGCGCAAGAGATCCCAATGGGCAAAATGCATGCTGGTGGCAATGCGCTGCTGGGCTTCGGGTGTCGTCGGCAATTCCTGGGTCTGCGCATCTTCGACATATTGCAGCCTATGCTCCAGGTCACGCAGAAACACATAGGCCTCGCTCAGCTCGCGTACTGTGCGCTCCGGCAAAATCTGCTTTTCCTTGAGGCGCTGCAACACGGCCAACGTTGGGCGTATCTGCAGGCTGGCATCGCGCCCGCCGCGTATCAGCTGGAACACCTGCGCGATGAATTCAATCTCGCGAATACCGCCGCGCCCCAGCTTGATGTTGTCATGCATGTCGCGCCGGTTCACATCGCGCTGTATCTGCACCTTGAGGTCACGCATGGAGGCAAATGCCCCGTAGTCCAGATACTTGCGGTAAACAAACGGCCGCAGCAAGCTGGCCAGCACCTGCTCGGGCCCGGCGATGACCCGGCCTTTGATCCAGGCGTAGCGCTCCCACTCTCTCCCCTGATTCTGGTAATACTCCTCCAGAAAATTCACGCTGCATGCCAGCGGCCCTTCCGAGCCATAAGGTCGCAAGCGCATGTCCATGCGAAAGACAAAACCATCTTCGGTCACGTCATCAATCGCCGCGATCAGCTTTTTGCCCAGTCGCGCGAAGAATTCATTATTGCTGAGCGATTTTTCGCCGGTGGTTTCACCGTCCTGCTCAAAGGCAAAAATCAGGTCGATATCCGACGATACATTGAGCTCATAGCCACCCAGCTTGCCCATGCCCACCACGATCAGCGACTGCTTGTCGCCACGCTCGCCCATGGGTACGCCGTATTGGGCTTCCAGCCAAGGCGTGAGATGCTGCAGGGCAAAGCGCACCGCCACTTCGGCCAGGGCACTCATGGTCTGCATCACCTCATCCAGATCCGCGAGGCCATTCAGATCGCGGGCTATTACACGTAACATCACGCGCTGGCGCAAGGCACGCAGGGCATGCTTGAGGCTGGCTTCATCGGTCACCGTGCATTTGGCGAGAAAAAGCCGCATGTAGTCGGCGCGCCACGGCAGCTTGAATTCGGCATCCAGCTCCTGCAACAGCTCCGGGTAGCGGGTTAACAGGCGCTGGCAAAATGGGCTGCAACGCACGGTATGCCGCACCCATTGTGCCGTCTGGCTGCCATCGTGTTCATCAGAGAGAATTTGCGAGAGTGTTTGCATCAAAAATCAGCTTGGCTGGTGGTATTATGTGGAAGATTTTTTCGTTACTTTTTGTAACAGTTGAAGAATAACCCAAAATCAGGCCGGGCTGGGGTTGGCAACCAATGCAGGAAAGCCAGCACCGCACCAGGCCACTGATAACACAACGATAAGTGCTTGCTGGAGATCTCTGAATGTCATCGATTGAAACCGTTCTGACCGAAACCCGCGTTTTTCCGCCACCGGAGGCCTTCAAGCAGGCAGCCACCATTTCTGGTCTCGAACACTACACCGCCCTCTGCCAGCAGGCCGAGCAGGATTACCCCGGCTTCTGGGCTGCGCTCGCGCAGAAGGAGCTGGATTGGCACACGCCTTTCTCCGCCGTGCTGGACGAGAGCAACGCGCCGTTTTATCGCTGGTTTCACGATGGCGCACTGAACGCCTCCTACAACTGCCTGGACCGTCACCTCTCTACCCGCGGCGACAAGGCTGCCCTGATTTTTGAAGCAGATGACGGCACGGTCACCACGGTCACCTATCGTCAGTTGCACCAGCGCGTATGCCGCTTTGCCAATGCCCTTAAGAAACAAGGCATCAACAAGGGCGACCGCGTCATTATCTATTTGCCCATGAGTGTGGAAGCCATCGTCGCCATGCAGGCCTGTGCCCGTATCGGTGCCATACACTCGGTGGTGTTTGGCGGCTTTTCGTCCAAGAGCTTGCATGAGCGTATTACCGATGTAGGCGCCAAGCTTGTGATTACCGCCGACGGCCAGATGCGCGGTGGCCGCGCCATGCCGTTGAAGCCCGCTGTGGACGAAGCCCTGGGCTTCGGCGGCTGCGAGGCGGTTACAGGCGTGATCGTCTACCAGCGCACCGGTGGCGATGTTGCCTGGAATGCGCGTGACATGTGGTGGCATGCGCTGGAAAGCGCCGAATCTGATTACTGTGAGCCAACCTGGGTCGATGCCGAGCATCCGCTGTTCATTCTTTACACATCAGGCTCTACCGGCAAACCCAAGGGCGTGCAGCACTCCACCGGCGGCTATCTGCTGGGCGCCGTCATGAGCATGAAATGGGTATTCGACCATAAAGCCACGGATATTTTCTGGTGCACGGCCGATGTGGGCTGGATTACCGGCCACAGCTATGTGGCCTATGGCCCCTTGGCACTGGGCAGCACGCAAGTGGTGTTCGAAGGCGTGCCGACTTACCCTGATGCCGGCCGTTTCTGGCAGATGATAGAAAAGCACAAGGTCAGCGTGTTCTACACCGCGCCTACGGCCATTCGTTCGCTAATCAAGCTGGGGGGCGATCTGCCGAACAATTACGATCTCTCCAGCCTGCGCTTGCTGGGCACGGTGGGTGAGCCCATCAACCCTGAAGCCTGGATGTGGTATCACAAGACCGTGGGCCGCGAGCGTTGCCCGATTGTCGACACCTGGTGGCAAACCGAAACCGGCGCGCACATGATTGCCCCGCTGCCCGGCGCCATCAATGCCAAGCCCGGCTCCTGCACGCGCCCCCTGCCCGGCATCATGATGGATATCGTCAATGACGATGGCAGCCATATCGAAGGCACTGGCGGCGGTTTGCTGGTGGTCAAGAAACCCTGGCCTTCGATGATACGCACCATCTGGAATGATCCCGAGCGCTTCAAGAAGTCCTACTTCCCCGAGGAGCTGAAAGGCGTTTACCTGGCCGGAGACTCCGCCCACCGCGACGACGATGGCTATTTCTGGATCATGGGCCGCATTGACGATGTGCTGAATGTGTCCGGCCACCGTCTGGGCACCATGGAAATCGAATCTGCCCTGGTCGCTCATCCGCTGGTGGCAGAAGCCGCCGTGGTCGGCAAGCCGCATGAAATCAAGGGCGAATCAATTGTCGCTTATGTTGTGCTGAAAGGCACCCGCCCCGAAGGCGACGAAGCGAAGCAGATTGTGGCGCAACTGCGTGACTGGGTAGGCAAGGAAATCGGCCCGATTGCCAAGCCGGATGAAATCCGCTTTGGCGACAACCTGCCCAAGACCCGCTCCGGCAAGATCATGCGTCGCTTGCTGCGCTCGCTGGCCAAGGGCGAGGAAATCACCTCGGATATTTCCACGCTGGATAACCCGGCGATCCTGGATCAGCTTAAACAGGCTGTTTCGTAAGTATCCGCAGGACATGAAAAAGCCGCAGCTCACGCTGCGGCTTTTTTATTGGCCTGGCCATGACGAGACATCAAGTGACATCACGATACATCATGGCCGCACATCTCTGTGCTGTGCGTTTCAGGTGATCTGATGTTCAGGATCGCACGTGCCGTCGTGTTTGCCGCCCCTGACGTTTTTTCCACCAGATCAGTACCCCGGTGATTGACACCACCACCAGCGCCAAGCCCATCAGGCTGACAAAAATCCGGTAAGGCAAGCCAAACACCTGCCCCATATGCAAAGCCCCCAGCCAGTTGCTGAACGTATTGCCGGCCTGGTCGCCGGTAGGCATCCACCAGCCCCTGATCTGCCCAGTATTGGCGTCGATCAGGATGGCCGTATTGCCCTGATCTTGCCGCAGATCCACATTGCTATGAACAAAATAGGCATAAAGACCGCGCTGGCGATCCAGCCGTAAGCTGTCTTCAAAATCAACCTGCAAGCCGCGCTCTGCGCTAAAGCGCTGCATGGCCTGGCGCGCCATGGCATGCGCTTCAGGCCAGGGCATAGGCGCTGTACCCAATGGCACCGGCAGCGGAGGCGCCGCCCGCCAGGACAGATCAAACGGCAGCATGGTCTTCATGACCGGCAGATATATCTGATCGCGCAGATTGAACATCACGCTGGACCAGGCAAACATCAGCAGCACCATGCACAGCCACAAGCCCGCCGCGCGATGCAGGTCAAAGTTGATGCGGGTCGTGCCTGCGCTCCATTTCACGCTCCAGGCCGGCTTCCAGCGGCTGAGGTAGGAAGCCTTAGCCACTTGTTGCCGACGCGGCAGGGTCAGAATAAACGCCACCAGACTGTCCAATGTCCACAGCACGGCGACGATGCCGAATATCAGCCGCCCGCTATTGCCGGGCAAGGCCAACGAATAATGCAACTTGAAGAGAAAACCCACCAGGGTCGTGCGCTGGAATGGACTATCACCCCGCAGGCGCATGCCCAGCAGCGCGCCGGTTTGCGGATGCACCATCAACTCATCCGCCACCGGCGGACTGCTCAGCCCTGCCTTGCCTGGGTCCGGACTAAGCCGGTATACCGCGGCATCGCCAGGTTGCACATGCAGTAGCAGCTGGTCCACCAGCATGCCAGCAGGTGCATGTCGCTGCGCTGCCTCGCGCAACACCTCTGGGCTCAGCGCAGGCAGACCCGCTTGCCAGGCCGGATGCAGCAGATGCGGATTCAGCCAGCCATCGACTTCATCCTCAAAGGCAATGACCGTACCGGTGAGCCCGGCAATGACCAGAAACAGCGCCATGGCCAGCCCCACCCAGCGGTGCCAGATAACCAGATACGCGCGCATTACCAGCTGTACGTCAGCGTACCCAGCACATTGCGGCGGTAGCCCCATTTGCAACCATCGCCATAGTAGCCGCAGGTCGCGACATACTCTTTGTCGAACAGGTTGCTGGCGTTCAGGGCAAACTTCCAGCCCTTCCACTGATCACCCAGCGTCGACAGGTCATAATGCAAGGAGGCATCCACCAGCGTGTACGAGGGCAACTTGTAAGTATTGTCATCCGTACCATAGGTAGAGCCGATATAGCGCAAGCCACCGCCCACAGTGAGACCGGCCACTATCGACTCCGGCAGACGATAATTAGCCCACAATGCAGCAGCGTGCTTGGGTACGCCGGAAGGCGTATTTCCCTTTACCCCGTCGTTGCTTTTGGTGATTTCCAGCAAGGTGTAGGAATAGCTTGCCACCAGATCCAGGCCGCTATCGAGTTGGGTTTTGGCTTCGGCCTCAAACCCGCGCGACTGCACCTCACCACGCTGAATCAACTTGTTGCCCGCATCCAGCGGGTCATCGGTTGTCACGTTCTGGCGAGTGAGATCAAACAGCGAAAACGTCAGCATGGTGCGCTGCCCCGCCGGTTGAAAGCGTGCGCCGATCTCATATTGCTTGCCGGTTTCGGGTTTGAAAGGGGTGCGACCTCGCGCATCCGAAGTGCGCCCGATGACTGGCAAAAAGGATTCGGTATAGCTAGCGTAAGGCGCCCAGCCATTGTCTGCGAGATAAACGACACCGGTGCGCCAGGTATTGGCGCTGTCATTCTGATGGTCCGTGTTGGAGTCATCCAGATAATCCTTGGTAGAGGTTCTGGCCCAATCGCGACGGCCGCCCAGCGTAAACACCCATTTCTGTGCCACTTTGATCTGATCCTGCAAGTAAATGCCGGTCTGGCGCAGACGCTGGGTAGCATCGCCTGTAACAGAGAAATTAGGAGACGCCGTACCATAGACCGGAGCATAGAGATCAAGGCTGGAAACCGTGGCAAAGGTTTCATCCACATGGCTTTTCATTTTCTGTGCATCCAGCCCAATCAGCGCCGTATGCTCTACCGTCCCGCCCTGGCCCCATTTCACTTGGACATGGTTATCGAGTGAGAGGTTATCCACATCATCCCAGCTGCCCCCGGAAAACCGTCCCACGGTTCGCTGGTCGCTCTGCAGTCCGGTCATGTAGGTGGAAATCGTGGTGCTCTTCATGTTCTGGTAGCGCAGGTTCTGGCGGAACAGCACATTGTCGTTAAAGATGTGTTCGAACTGATAACCCAACGAGTAACGTTCCTGATTGAATTTATCAATCCCGGGCTCGCCGACAAAGCGGCTGGTGGATATTTTGCCGTAAGGGCTGCTATAGAGGGTCCCGACGCGTGGCCAGGCTTGATACCCCTGCCCCCGCTCGTTTTTCTGGTAATCCGCCAACAGGGTCAATGTCGTAAAATCGCTGGGACGCCAGGTTAAGGCCGGGGCAATAAATACCCGGTCATCCTTGACGTGATCAATCTGGGCATCGCTATCCCGCACCAGCGCCGTGAGACGATACGACAAGGTACCGTCGTCAGTCAGCAAGCCGCCAAAATCCCCTGCCAGCTGTTTGCGGTCGTAACTGCCGAGCTGCACTTGCACCTCATGCAAGGGTTTGTCAGTAGGCCGCTTGCTGACCAGATTAATCAGGCCACCCGGGCCGCCTTGCCCATAGAGAATGGAGGATGGGCCACGCAGAATTTCCACCCGCTCCAGTCCGTAGGGCTCAATGACGGTACCGCCTTGGTTATTAAAGGCATACGAGCGTAAGCCATCGCGGTATTGATCACGGCCATTGGAATCAAAACCGCGTATGGAGATGCTATCGGCACGAGGATCAGGACCATTGGCTTCCGCCATCACGCCTGCGGTATAACGCAAGGCATCGCTCACTGATTGCACACCCTGCATATCCATTTGCTCGCGCGTCACAATCGCAATGGATTGGGGCGATTCAATCACAGCCGTATCGGTTTTGGTCGCGGTGAGGCTGCGCTTGGCGACGTAGCCTTTGGCGGGGCCGGTCGGACTTTCCTGTTCAGTCGCCGCACTGACTTTCACCTCGGGCAGTTGTTCGGATTGGGCTGCGGGCTGGGATTGCACTTCGCTCTTGCGCAAGGTATAGCCGCCATCATTCAGCGCGGTTGCCTCCAGGCCGGTATTAGCAAGTAAAGCCGCCAATCCCGCGTTAACGGTATACCGCCCTTGCAGGCCATTACTCTTGCGCCCTTCGGTTAATGCGCCATCCACGGAGAGCGCAATTCCCGCCTCGGCGGCGAACTGGCTCAATACCCGGCTTAATGAACCTGCGGGTATCTGGTATTGCCGGGCGCTGGCCGTCTGCTGCTCGGCAGCCTGGCTGGTATTGATGAGGTGTGGCATGGCAAGGCTTAATGGCACCGCCAGCAAGGCAAGCTGAACGGCTTGGACCATGCGCTTCTGCAAAAAGCGCATCTGCGTTGGATGATGTTGCATGATTTCCCCTTTATGAAATTGATTCGGCAAAGCTTCTATCTGTATTGCCAATCGAAATCGAAAAAGGGGAACAGGTGTTGCCACTTATTTTTGCTGCATGGCCTGCACAGGCATGGCGGCGGGCTCCAGCGTCACCCACCAGGGCAACAGCCTATGCACGCGCACCGGCAGGGTTTGTTCAAGCAGATGCAGCGCGTGGTCAGTATCTTGCAGCGGGAACGCACCGACGATACGCAAGTGCGACAGGCCAGGATCGAAGCCCAGATGACCACGGCGGTAGCGTTCCAGACGGGTGATAAATTCCGGTAGCGGCAGGTTATCCGCCACCAGCATGCCGTGCGTCCATGAATCCATCGCCGGGTCTGCCGCTTGAACGGGCAGAATGGCTACGCCATCAAAGCTGCTCTGCTCACCGGCCTGCACGATCAGGCCGGGCTGACTAGCCGGGGAAAGACGAATGGCAACGGCGCCTTCAAACACGGCGACATGCGAGCGTTGGCCATCATCCAGCACATTGAAGCGGGTGCCGAGTGCCTGCAGCTGCCCGTGCCGGGTGGAGACAAAGAAAGGACGCGCTGCTGGCATGGGGTCGGCGGCAGTCTGTATCCAGATCTCTCCGGCGACCAGTTCGATATGCCGCTCTTTGCTGCTGTAATGAATGTTGACGGCGCTGGCAGTGTTGAGCCACAGGGTACTGCCATCCGCCAGTTGCATGCGGCGCCGCTCGCCTATGCGGGTGGTATGTTGTGCCATAAGAATTCCAGACCATTGTTGAACGGCAGGCTGCCGTGCGATGCCCCAGCCGCCCGCACTCAGCAGGCAGATGGCCATGATGGATTTGACGGCGCGACGGCGACCCTGACTGATCGTGCGCAGGGTCTGGCGCGCGGCGTCATCTTCCACTTGTTGAAATTTACGCATCACGCTCTCCACCTGCTGCCAGGCGATGCGATGCGTATTGTCCTGCTCCAGCCAGGCCTGCCAGGCGGCCCGCTCATGTGCGTCAAAGGCGCCATCTTGCAACACCGCGAACCACTCTGCGGCCTGCTGCAATGTGGCATAAGAAGGCGTCATCACGCCCTGGGATTGCAACAACACTTCGCTCACGCTGCCTTGCTCAGCGTAAGGCAGGCCAGCATGGCTTGCGCCATGTATTTTTTGACCATGCGCTCCGACACCATCAGCTCATTGGCGATATCGGCGTACTTCATGCCATCCATCTGCGACAGCAGAAATGCCTGCCGCACCTTTGCTGGCAACACTGACAACATGCGCTCAATCTCGAACAGGGTTTCCAGCACCAGCAAGCGTTGCTCTACCGAGGGCACCATGGCTTCCGGCAATTGCATCAAGGCATCCAGATAGGCCTGCTCGATCTCGCGACGACGCCAGTGATTCACCACCAGGCCATGCGCTACTTTGGTCAGATACGCGCGTGGCTCACGGATCGCCTGCTGCATGGGCGCCGACATGATGCGCACAAAGACATCCTGCGCCAGATCGGCAGCCTGATGCGTGCATCCCAGCTTGCGACGTAGCCAGCCTGAAAGCCAGCCGTGATGATCGTGATATAGGGCGTGGACGGTTTCCGGGACAAAACCTGAAGACATGACAATAATTTATCAAATGAGAATTATTATCATAATAGAGACTGCGAGGAACAAAGTCAAAAAAGGGGGGATATTTTGGTAATCAGGACACGAGGCAGACTTAGCAAGCAGGCTTTAGCATCTGACAGCAAATCAAACGCCAGGGATTAGCGTGTTTAAATGCAGTTAGTTTAGAGTCGACTGGGACTAAGGCAAGGCAGACCTGAGCAAGCGCGCTCCTTCGTGAGCAGCCATCCGGTGACCTGAACCCACTCAGTCTTTCAGCTTGTGCCACAAGCGCTTTGCCTGCGCGGCAACCCCGCTCAACAGATTATCTTTTCCACTGGCATGCGGTTTATCTTGCGGATAAAGCATCTGGGCCCGCTGATATAAGGTAGTGGCGCGATTGCCACTTCGACAAAAGCCCAGCATGGGGCGAGGTGCGTGCGCAATCAGCCGCTTGTACTGCACCACTTGCTCTGCCGTGATCTGATTGGGAATCACCGGCAAGGCGATAAAATGCAGGCCCGCATTTTCAGCTGCAGCTTTTAAGGCTGGGGTGGTGGGCTGGCCAGCGCCCTCCTCGCCATCCGGGCGATTATTGATCAGGGTTTTGTACCCTGCCGCCACGATGCCGGGAATATCCTCCAGCATCACTTGCGTGCAATAACTGAATGCTTCGTCTATTTTCACTGGATGAATAGCCATGGCTCTCTCCTGAAATACGTCACACGCTGGATGAATGTTGCGATTTAAGCTGCCGCCCCGCAAAACTGCTGATACAACACCTGCATGATGGCTAACGCAGGTCCCGGCACAATCTGGTAGTAAATCTTCTTGCCATCGCGCCGGGTCGTCACCAGCCCTTCTTCCCTTAGCACTGTCAGCTGCTGCGAGAGTGTGGGTTGCCGGATATCTAGCATACTCTCAAGCTCGCTCACGCACAGCTCATGCTGGCTTAATTGGCAAAGCAACATGAGCCGATCGGCATTGGCGAGTATGCGCATCAAGCGGCTGGCCGCCTCGGCGGATTGATGCATGGCAGGAAGATTAATGGCAACAGACATGAAAAAGTCTTTCCATCAATGGGTTACTGGAATACTTAATATTATACTTTTTTATATAATATGTGTTAGTATTTTTTAACACTTCCCATCAGGAGCCCGCCATGTTCCGCCAGCTATTCGAGCCAGATTCTTCCACCTATACCTATCTGCTGACTGATGGCGCCGAAGCGCTACTGATCGATCCGGTGATCAGCGAAATAGATATTTACCTCGCCCTGCTGGCTGAGCATGGACTCAAGCTGGCGTGGACACTGGAAACCCACGTGCATGCAGACCACATTACCGCGGGTGGCGAATTGCGCCAACGCACCGGGTCCCGTAGCGCGGTGGCTGCCTTGTGTGGTGCCAGCGCTGCAGACAGGCAGTTGGCGGACGGTGACATTGTCGAGCTTGGAAATGAACGCATACAGGTGATAGCCACTCCCGGGCATACGCCGGGCAGCCTGTCTTTTTTGTGGAGAGATCGGGTGTTTACCGGCGATGCGCTGTTGATCAATGGTTGCGGACGTACCGACTTTCAGGGGGGCGATGCCGGCACGCTGCACGACAGCATCACCAGGCGGCTATTCACCTTGCCGGATGACACCCTGGTCTACCCGGGGCACGATTATCACGGGAAGCGCGTCAGCTGTATCGGCCAGGAAAAAGCCATCAATCCGCGGCTGGCCGGCCGATCACGCCAGGAGTTTATCGCACTCATGGCGGCGCTGAACCTGCCCAAACCTCGCCTGATTGATATCGCGGTACCAGCCAATCGCCGTTGCGGGGTAGATGACGCCACGGCGCCGCAGGGCTGAGCTTCAAGACAGGGTATAATAGCGGTCTTTCTTCACGCCTTATTGTTCCCGTCATGAGCCAGTCCGAGATTCAACGCCGCCGCACCTTTGCCATTATTTCCCACCCGGATGCGGGTAAAACCACGCTAACGGAAAAACTGTTGTGGTTTGGTGGCGCCATTCAGGTGGCCGGGGAAGTACGTGGCCGCAAAGCAGCACGCCATGCCACCTCAGACTGGATGGAGCTGGAAAAGCAGCGTGGCATCTCGGTGACGTCCTCCGTCATGCAGTTCCCCTACCGCGAGCACATGATCAATCTGCTGGATACCCCCGGCCACGATGACTTCTCGGAAGATACTTATCGCACGCTGACCGCCGTGGATTCCGCGGTCATGGTGATCGACTCGGTGAATGGCGTGGAAGCGCAGACCATCAAGTTGCTCAATGTGTGCCGCATGCGCGACACGCCTATTCTGACCTTCATCAACAAGCTGGACCGCGAAAGCCGCGCGCCGATTGAGTTGCTGGACGAGATCGAATCCACACTGGGCATGCAATGCGCGCCCATGACCTGGCCTATCGGCATGGGCAAAAGCTTCCGTGGCGTATATCACCTTTACAACGACACCATCTCATTTTTTGATCCGCATGCCGAAAAAGGCACCTCCGAGACCATTCAAAGCCTGGATAACCCGCGCCTGGACGAACTCATCGGCACGCAAGCAGAAGAACTGCGTATTGATGTGGAACTGGTGCGTGGTGCATCCAGCACCTTTGATAAAGCGGCTTATCTCTCGGGCAAGCAGACACCGGTATTTTTTGGCTCGGCCATCAATAACTTCGGGGTGCAATCACTGCTGGATGCCGTAGTCGAGCTATCGCCCTCCCCGCTGCCACGTAATACCGCCAGCCGTGAAGTCGCGCCCGGCGACCCCAAGTTCTCCGGCTTTGTCTTCAAGATACAAGCCAATATGGACCCCAAGCACCGCGACCGTATTGCCTTCCTGCGTGTATGCTCGGGCCGCTTTGAACGCGGCATGAAGATCAAGCAGGTGGCCAGCGGCAAGATGCTGGCTGTCAACAACGCCATCACCTTCATGGCGCAAGACCGCAACACCACGGATGAAGCCTGGGCTGGCGATATTATCGGCATCCCCAACCATGGCACGGTCAAGCTGGGCGATACCTTTACCGAAGGCGAAGACCTCAAATTCACCGGCATCCCTTCGTTTGCCCCGGAGTATTTCCGTCGTGCACGTCTGAAAAATCCGCTCAAGATGAAGCAATTGCAAAAAGGCCTGCAACAGCTGGCAGAAGAAGGTGCTTCGCAATTATTCCGCCCGCTGATGAGCAATGATTTAATTCTGGGTGCCGTGGGTACCTTGCAGTTTGACGTGGTCGCCCATCGTCTTGAACATGAATACGGCGTGGATGTCGTGTTTGAAAGTTACGACTGCTCTACTGCCCGCTGGCTTCGCGGTTCTGATGCCGACCTCAAGGCGATTGCCGACAAGTATGGCTTCAATGTGGCCCTGGATGGGGCGGAGGAATATGTATACCTCGCGCCGAATCGTGTGAATCTGCAAATGGCACAAGAGCGTTATCCTGACATCCAGTTTTTGGAAACCCGCGAAATTTTCTGATGTCAGAACTGCTATCTGAGTGAGTAAACTCAGCCAGAATAATCGTTCAACTCCCGACACAGACACGGGAGATTATCAGGGGGATTTACCATGTGTGCAGATAAATGCCGATTGCGCGAGCTGGATATTTTCAAACCCAATACGGCGCAAGAACTGGAGTTCATGCAAAGTATAAAAGTGCGCAACACCCGCTTCCCGGCAGGAAAAGTCATCGTTAGCGAGCGGGCATCCACCGCCCAGCTCTATACCTTGCTGGATGGATGGGCCATCCGGCACAAAACGCTCAAGAATGGCCGTCGCCAGATCCTCAACATCATGTTTCCGGGGGATCTGATCGGGCTGCAGCAGAATCTGCTGGATGAAAGCACCAGTAACGTCGAAACCATTACCGATGTTGAATTATGCGAGCTGGATAGAAACAAGCTCTGGCTTCTCTATCAGTCTTTCCCTTCCCTGGCTTACGACATCACCTGGATCTGTGCCCACGAGGAACAGATCGTGGACGACAATCTGCTGAATGTCGGCGCACGTTCCGCCGTGGAAAAAATCGCCATGCTGATCCTGCATGTATTCAAGCGCTACCGGGCACTCTATCCGGAATCGGGCAAAGTCATTCCGTTCCCGCTCAATCAGCAGGATGTGGCGGATGCGCTGGGCCTTTCGCTGGCACACACCAACAAGTCGCTGAAAAAACTGGAAAAGCTGGGCCTGCATAAAATTCAGGATGGCAAACTGACCATCCTCAATGAAAAAGCCCTGGCTACTGTGGCAGATTACTTCGAGTCCCCCATTACGCCACGGCCGCTTATCTGCTGAAAAACCCCTGCTGAACATCCCAGCATAAAAAAATCCGGGGCCAACACCGCACCCCGGATTCCATAAAACCGCATCTGAATGCTAGTCCTTTTGCGTCAGCCAGCCCATTTTGATGATTTGTGGGCTGAATTCAAACTGCACCCCGGCTGCGTCCGCCAGCAACTGCAGGGCTGCATGATCCACAATGGCTTGCGGTGCATCCACGGCGCGCTGGGCATTGACGTCATAAAGCGGTTGCGTGATCACAATCTCCAGGCGAGCAGGGTCTTTAAAATGGATATGCAGGTCAATTGGCTTGGTGGCATGATCTTCGATGTGGCACAACAAGCCCAGCCATGCATACAAAAACGGCGACTCGCGCACTAGCGCATACGTCACGCCGGAATCCTCGGGCAGCCGCTCCACCGAGATATTGCGCAAGGTCAGAAATCCCGACATCAGCTTGAGGCCAGCGCTGACAATCGCTTCCGGTGATGCCTCGGCGTCGCTCGTTTCATCCCAGATGCTGAGCGCGCGAATACCGAATACGGCCTCTTCCAGCTGCAGCTCTATTTTATTGAGCCGCGCCAGCGCCTTGGTTTTATCGAAATCATCTTTTTCCAGGTTGCGGCGCATGATGGAGTGGTTCATGCGGGTGACGGAAATCGGCCCCAGCAGGTTATGGCGCAGCACCGAAAATACCTTGAGGAATACATGATGCCGTATACCAGCCAACTGCCAATGGGTATTTGACGATGCTGTTTGTTGTTCTTTCGTCATTTTTCTTCCCTTCGTCTTAAGATCCGCTGCTTAGGCGGTACTGCTCAGGATGCGGTTCAGCACGGCAAGGTCTATTGGTTTTTCCAGGTAATGATCAAATACCCTGCTCGCCTCGACGGCTGCCGCATCTTTTGCCGAGTGTCCGCTGACAGCGATAAACCGCGTATCAGGGCTCAGCTCTTTTTCCCGCACCTGCTTCAACAAGACCAGCCCATGCATATCCGGCAGATTAAGATCCATAAACACCAGATCAAACGCCCCTTCATGCAGTTTCTGCATGGCAGCTTGTCCATTCACTACCCATTCCACCTCATGCCCCAGGAGTTCCAATAACTCCTTGAAGGTGGCCCCTGCTTCCGGGTAGTCCTCCACGATCAGGATACTTTTTTTCATGACCCCCTGCACTTCAACTCCAGTAGTTTGATTTTATGAATCGTTTTTTTACTTATGATGAATGCGAAATTCTTTGCGCTGACCCATTACCTAGAATCATGCACGGTAAATTCACAATAAAACTCACATAGCCATCGGCATGCTCATAACGTATATCCCCCTGATGCGCGGCGATGATCTGGTGCGCAATATACAAGCCCAGGCCCAAACCCGACTTATTGAGCGGGCTTACCTCCTGGCGGCGCTTGAACGGGTCAAACAGCACACTCACGGTCTCAGGTGGAATTTCCATCCCGGCATTTTTGACACGCAGACAAACCTTTTCCAGCTCGCGGTTGAGCAATACGCTGACCGGCTGACCCGCCACGCCATGGTGACGCGCATTACTAAGCAGGTTGGACAGCACCTGGGCAATCCGGTCGGCATCCACCTGCGCTTCAATACCATCCAGTATCTCCGCTTCCACCTGAATCTCCGGATAAGCGGTGAGATGTTCGGCCAGCAGATCGCGAACCAGCAGTGAAATATCCGTAGGCCTTATCTCCAGTGGCAAACCCATACCCGCTTGCAAACGGCTCATGTCCAGCACCTGATGCACAAGACGTTGCATGCGCATGCTCGAATTCTTGATGCGCTCGCCCAGTTTGTTTGAGCCGGCCCCCTCCTGCATCTCCAGCATTTGCGCCGCCATGGTGATGGAGTTCAGCGGGTCGCGCAAATCGTGGCCCAGCATGGCCATGAGCTGGATACGATGACGCTCGTTACGCGCATTATGCGCATTGCAGGTTTTCAATAAATCCATATGCAATTCCTGAGCCATGGACAAATCCAGCGTGCTCCAGGCTTCCGATTGCCCTTGCACGGTTTCCTTCCATTCATCGAATGAACCGCGCGGGGTTAACCTGGGGCCGAGCGGCCCGATCTTGTATTGCTTCTCGGGCTTGCCACCCCAGCGTATGGTATGAATAAGCTCACGCCGCAAAAACAGCAGCCAGCTCTTGTGCACCTTATCAATCGAAATAGCCATGACACCGCAAATATCCCCCATCAAGGGGCGCAGGTTGGCCGGCACATCTTCGACGTTATGGATGGCATACACATCGGGCAAAGCCTGGTTCAGCCAGAACAGCCAGGCGCGTATGAAGGTTTCGGGAACTTCCCCCGCGACAGCACTTTTACCGTCGTAGCTGATCACTGCCGCCTCCGACGGGATCAGTCTGGCAATATCGCCGATGGCACTGCGCAAACGCGCGCCAAAATCCTCGGCAGCCATCAAGGCAGGTAACAGGCTTATGCGCAGTTCGGCAATTTGTTGGCGGCGCCTTTGCGCTTCAATCGCCTGCAGTCGCTGAATTTCAGAGGACAGGATCGTGCCCAGCATATGGCAGGTCATGCGCACTTCGCGGCCGATGCGATGCGGCTGCCTGTGATGGCAGGCGATCATGCCCCACAACTGCCCATCCACTACGATCGAGATGCTCATGGAAGCCGCTACGCCCATGTTCTGCAGATATTCGATATGGATGGGGGAAACACTGCGAAGCTGGCAGAAGCTCATATCCAGCGGCGGCATGCCGGGCCGTTGCTGCACGCTAACCGGCGGCTGGTCAACATCCGCAATCAGACGCAGGGTATTCAGCAGATACAGACGCCTGGCCTGCTGCGGAATATCGCCCGCAGGATATCGTCGGCCCCGCCAGTCTTCCAGACTGGCATGCCGCGACTCCGCCACCACTTCACCACTGCCATCTGCCCGGAAGCGGTAGGCCATGACCCGGTCGAACCCCGTCAGCTCACGGTAATGATCCGTCACCAGCTGCAACAGGCTATCGATATCAGACTGGTTGCGCAGGTCATTCAACAACTGCTGAAAATGCGTGGAAAAAAAGCCATGGTTATCCGAATCCGGCAACACCGATTCGACTTCCACCACCACCATCTCTCCTGCTGCCACATGCAACATCAGTTCAAATACGCCATCCGGCGCATGAATATGGCAGACCCGCGTGTTTTGCGGGTCTGCCAGATAATCGGTGATCAATAGCGCAGCACCGGTGAGCTTGTGCAGATGGTCACTTGCCAGCGGCTGCCCCAGCATGGGCAGCGAGCCCAGAAATTCAGCGGCATTCTCGCTGCAATATTGCAGCGTGCCAGTCCTATCAAAGGCCAGCAAGGCACCGTAGGATTGAATCGCCCCTGCTAAATGAATGGGCTCCTGGTCGCAATTCTGCAAATTGACGCTAATTTGCATGGCGTACCTGCCCGCGTGAGGAGGGGTAATAGGTCATCAGGCACATGGCAAAGGCATCTCGGGCACCTTGCTCGGCTGCCGCTTGCCCCGCCTCATCCAGAGATTCATCTTCCAGGGCAGCGGAAAATACCTGCCATGGCGTACGTCCATGGCTGACGGCCAGCCTGAAAAAATGGGGAGCCCGGCGCTCTGGGGAAAGTTGCTCTATGCGCGGCAATAAAGAGATAGCACCTAACATGGAGCCTTCAATCACATATTGCATGCCCCAGCGATAGCCAGGATGCATGCTTGCAGAGGACGGTGGGATTGAGGCGGCGTGGGCCTCAACATGCGAAGGACTTGGCAGTTGCAAATCCAGGCAAAGCGCTTGCAGTCTGCGCATGTTCGCCTCGGTAACGTGAGCATGCAGGGGATCATGCATGGCGTGTATCAGCGGCAGCACTTGCTCTAGCCACGCAAGAAAAAGTCCGAGATGATCCACCACATCCGCATAGCCTGCCTGCGGTGCAGATATGCGAAGGCGAGCATCCAGCTCGCGATGCAATGGCTGGGTGGCAATCCGCAGCCGTTGCATCAACTGAGAGACTCCATTCTTACTGCGGGCAATGACCGTCAAGCATGTAGCCTTTCGTGATTTTGAATAATTATTTTCCGAATAATTATAGACAAAGTAGGAATCGTCCGATATGTTATTTAACATAGTGCTTTCGGACTAACGACAGGGCTGTGTTGTAATAACGGCGCGGAATCAGGGAGTCAGTCAGCCAACTGGCGATTCATGAATTCCACGATAGTCTCGAGCAGATCACCATCTCCCCGAAATGGACGTGCCAGCTTGAGTACCATGTTGATATGCCCATAGTCCTTGAAGTAGCGTAACTCCGCCTTGCCCCCTGCCCGCTGAATATGCTGTGCCAGACTTTCACTGTTACGCGGAAGCACGGTCTTATCTTTCAAGCCCACCAGCAATAGCACGGGCGGATTCGGCGTCTGCAGCACGTTCACCGGTTGCGACAGGAACTGCAGATGCTCGCCGGGGAAAACCGCGTTCAGCCTGGCTGTCTGCAAAGGCAGAAAATCATAAGGCCCCGCCAGCCCTATCATGCCGCGCAAATCCATGGGGGACATACCCTGTGCCTGCAGATAACGCGGATCCAGCGCCAGCAAGGCGGCGAGATGTGCTCCCGCCGAATGGCCCGCCACAAAAATACGGCCGGGGTCCCCGCCATATTCGGCGATATGCCGATGTACCCATGCCACGGCAGCGGCAGCATCCTCCACAAATGCGGGAAACACCACATCAGGGTATTTCCGGTAATCCGGAATCACCACGCTATAACCACGTGCGGTCAAGGCTTCGGCCACAAAGCGGTAGTCCTGCCGGCGTCCGGATTCCCAGCTGCCGCCATAAAAGAAAACCACCACGCCATGACTGTGACCATGTGCCGGAACATACAAATCCAGCATGCGCCTCTCACCCTGCTGATACGCGATATCCTGGTAGCTGCGATAACCGCCCGACGGAATCAGGGCATTCATCACCCCTACGGGCGAACAGGCGCTACATAGCAAGGCAATACCGGCAAAGAAAGCGTGCTTGATCATCAATGGAAGTGTCAAAATTAAGAAATATGCCCTATATACGCCGGTAAAGCAGGAATAGATTCACATGGGATACAGCCCGGATTCGGAGGTTCAGTCGGGACAAAAAAATGGGCCTGCAGGTGCAGGCCCGAAATATTGTTGGGGGGGTATCCAACAACAGGGAAGAGACTCCATATTAGCGTTGCCCCTATTTCCTGTTGTGTTGATGGTCACAGCAAAGCCAGAATATGTGCAATCCACATCACATTGAGGCCAGATGGGCGTCTTCAGCCCGGTATCCAGGCTCGATATGCCTACCTGCAAAAGCGTGGAGGGGGAAGTTGCAAGCGTCAATATGCGCACTACACAGTATCGCTGATGGCCTGCAATTGCTGAAAGCAAGTAAGAATAGCGTCAATATTGCCTTTGCTGTCGCGCAGACTGTCGAGATAATCCGGTGCTTCCGCCTGGTCGTTAGGGATATAGCCGACTTGCCAGAGTGGATTCAAGCCATCCAGCCCGTCGCCAAGTTTGCCGTAATACAGAATTTCCTTTTGCACCCCTTTTTGCAGGGCATCCATGGTGTGCTCCGCCTTGACGATACTGAGCGGGCTGCCCACCAGCAGGTGAATAAAATACGCACCGTCGTAAATCATGGTGCCGCGTATCTGCTGCTCAATAAAAAAACGTCTATACGTACGGATTTCGTTGCCGATATGGGTAAGGTCTACATTTTTGGCTTCGACGATATAGCAGTAAGCCAACAAAATTTCTTTCATGGGGAATCAGATCACTTGGGAATAAACGCCTGTATCTCTGCAGGATTCGTACCTGAAATAAATGGCAACAAGCAAGCCGCCAAGTCACTGTTTTATAGAGAATACCGTGGAAAATAAGCATGCTGCGGCCATGATATATCGTCGCTAGTGTCAGTATTCCGACATCTGAAAGAGACGTTTAGATCAGGATTAAGGACCCACAGAATAATGAAATCCCAGGGCAGCCTACCTTTTCTTGCGAAGGAAATGCTACGCCGGGATTGTTTAAGAATGCATGCTTTTAGACCGGCGTCCCTAACAAGCCTATCAATCCGATAATGATCAGATACAAAGCCACAATGTAATTCAGTAGTCGCGGCATGGCGAGTATCAGAATGCCGGCTATCAACGACACAACGGGCCCAAGGGTAAAGTGAAGATTCATTGCATGCTCCTATGTTGGTGTATCACTGGAAAACAATAAAAAACCATCAAGGTCGGGCATCGTGTGATGCCGTCACCAGGGTGGGCGTCACGCGCCAGATGGTATTGCCCACGTCATCTGCCACCAGTAGCGCGCCATGCTGATCCAATACCAAGCCAACCGGCCGGCCTTGCGCCTCTTCCTTGGCATTCAGAAACCCGGTCAGCACATCTTGCGAAGGTCCCGATGGTTTACCATCAGCAAACGGCACGAAAATCACTTTATATCCGCTTTTCGGATTGCGGTTCCAGGAACCATGCTGGCCGATGAACATGCCGTCTGCATATGCCGCTGGCAATGAATTGCCTTTGGCCGCCAGCAAGCCGAGTGAGGCGGTATGCGGGCCTAATGCATAATCCGGGGCAATGGCTTTGCTGACTTTCTCCGGATCCTGAGGTTGCACACGCACGTCCACATGTTGGCCATAGTAGCTGTAAGGCCAGCCGTAAAATGCGTTTTCTTTGACCGAGGTCAGGTAATCCGGCACCAGATCGCTGCCGATTTCGTCACGCTCATTCACCACGGTCCACAACGCCCCGGTGCTCGGCTCCCAAGCCATGCCATTGGGATTGCGCAAACCGGATGCATATACGCGGTATTGCCCATTTTCCGGGTTAACCTCGAGGATGGCGGCGCGGTCTTTTTCCATCTCCATGCCATTTTCCGCGACATTGCTGTTGGAACCTACGGTCACGTACAGCTTGCTGCCATCCTTACTGGCAATCACGTTCTTGGTCCAGTGGTGGTTGATGCCGGCGGGCAGATCCACCACTTTTTCACCCTCGGCTTCAATATGATCTGAGCCTGGCGTATAGGGGAATTTAACCAGCGCATCGGCATTGGCCACATAAAACACATTGTTCACCAGCACCATGCCAAACGGCGAATGCAAGCCTTCGATAAAGACCTTACGATAATCCGCGACACCATCGCCATCGGTATCCCGCAGCAGGGTAATACGGTCGGGACTTTTAACGCCCGCGCCCGCACGCTTCATGAATATCCCGGCAATCCAGCCACGCAGGCTGAATGAGGTATCGTCTTTTTGCGGGGCATTGCTTTCCGCGACCAGAAGATCACCATTCGGCAAGGTATAGAGCCAACGAGGATGATCAAGGCCGCTGGCAAAGCGCCGGACTTCCAGCCCTTCAGCAGCAACTGGTTTGGCACTGCCATCCCAGCCTACAGCCTTGGCCACATTGACGGTAGGTAACCAGGTGGATTTGGGAGCGGGTAAGGCAGGCTTTGCACCCATGCCATCAGCAACCGGGAGATTCGCGGTGTCGCCGCATCCGGCAAGCAGTAGCACACTCAAACCAAGGGGCAAGATCTTTGATGCAGACATTCATTCTCCTCACGCTATAAATAAACACTGGGGGTCAGTATATGCTGCGCTACCGCTGAAGCGTGTCAGCGAGGCTAACTGCCTTGTGTAGGCGTTATCCTACACAAGGCAGTACACATATCGCGCCCGCCCGAACCTATGCAAAAAATCGACGCTAAGGCTATACCGCCAGGTACGCTATTCCGCTGCCCTGAATATAGCGCTATATTGCCTGCATAAGCATGGGACGCACACAGCTTGATTTGCGCCAGGAGTGGCGCTACCGCGTCATCGAACACGCGCCCATAGAACAACAGCCAGCATTAAGACAATAAGAAATTTGCCGATATAAGCATATACAAAGCTGGATATTCAGAATAGGGAAGACCATTTACTGGCATGGGCATACAAGCGTCAAATAAGTCGTTGCTCCAAAAGATCAGCAAAATAAAACCATGGGGTGGAGACGGAAAAGTCTGGCCATGGTTGCTTTTGCTGATTTGCCTCAGCGTGACCTATCAGGTCTGGCACCAGTCCCGAGAGCAGGAATCCCTTAAGCTTGAAGCTGAGTTTGAGTTGAAATCGCAGCAGGTCGTCAATGAGCTTGAGCAATATCTCGCTGTTCAAGACCGCATGCTGCGCGGGGTTCAAAGCCTGTTCAAGGCATCCAACTCTGTCGAGGAGGAAGAGTTTCTTGCCTACACCGACAGCCTGAAAAATCTGGACAATCATCAAGGCCTGCTGTGTGTGGCATTTGCAGGCATACAGCCAGTTCAGGCGCCTTTATCTGCTGCTGGCAAGGTGGCAATTCACGCTCTGGATATTGAAAAACGCCATATCCCGGTGATGTATAGCCAACCCTTTTCTGGCAGCGATGCGTGTATACGCCAGGACATCAAGCTACCTGAAGGCCGGTTCAAGGCATTCAGACAAGCCATGGTGAATGCCGATACATATCTGACACAGCCCATCATGCGGCAAAACCGCGCCTCTAATATCGCCACGCTCGACATGATACTGCCGGTGTATAGCAACCGAATGCATGATCAGTCTGTCGAGGCACGTACCCAACACATTCAGGGCTGGGTATTTTCCAGCTTTGATATCGCGACCCTGATGCGGGAAATATTTCAGCAGGAAGCGTCGCAACTGAGAATCCGTATTACCGACATATCTGAGCCGCAGGCAACACTACCGGTGTACGAGACCCCGGGCATCAATAAAAGACGGACTCCACGCTATTCGTCCATTCGGCACCTGCAAATACATGGGCGTATGTGGAGTATTCAGATTGCCTCTCGAGCCGCCTTCGAGACAGCGCTGGACCACCATCGCTCCAATCTGGTGGCCGGGGCCGGCCTGGTGGTCAGCGTGCTGCTCTATTTGCTGAGCCGGCTATTCGCCTATCGCACCCAGACCTTGCACACCATGCGCGCTATGCACAAGGATCTTATCTTGAGCGAGCAACGCTGGAAATTCGCACTGGAAGGGTCAGGGGATGGTATCTGGGACTGGGATATTGAAAACAATCAGGTAATCCGCTCGGCACGCTGGAAAAGCATGCTGGGCTTGGAAGACTGGGAGATGGGCCCGGAGCTGGATGCCTGGAAGAAGCGGATTCACCCGGAGGATGTCACGCGGGTCATCAGCGACCTGGAAAAATACATGAACGGCGAAACGCCGCAGTACATCAACGAGCATCGCCTGCTATGCAAGGATGGCAGCTGGAAATGGATACTGGCACGCGGCATGGTGGTCGACTGGGCGGCCGATGGCAGGCCTTTGCGCATGGTCGGCACGCATACCGACATCAGTAGGCTTAAGGAATCGGAAAACCTGGTGTGGAAACAGGCTAATTTTGACCAGCTGACCGAGCTGCCCAATCGCCGCATGTTTTATGACCGGCTGGCGCAGGAGATCAAGAAATCCAACCGTCTCAATCTTCCGCTCGCCCTGCTGTTCCTGGACCTTGATCATTTCAAGGAAGTAAACGACACCCTGGGCCATGACAAAGGCGATCAACTGCTGCAGGAAGCCGCCCGCCGCATTAATCAATGCGTGCGCAATACCGATACGGTGGCGCGGCTGGGTGGAGACGAGTTTATTGTCATCCTGAGCGAGCTGGATGACCTGAATAGCATAGGTCGTATTGCCCAGGACATCCTGGGCAAGCTCAGCACCTCGTTCAAGCTGGGCGAAGACATTGCGTTTGTCTCGGCCAGCATGGGCATTACGCTCTACCCTACCGATGCCAGCAGCATCGACGACTTGCTCAAAAACGTGGATCAGGCCATGTACTCTGCCAAAGCCAGTGGCAGGAACCGCATTAGCTACTTCACCCCCTCGATGCAGCAGGCCGCCCATCAGAAAATGCTGATTACCAACGACCTGCGGATGGCATTGCAGCAGCATCAGTTACAGGTGCATTACCAGCCTATTATCCATCTGGCGAGCGGCACCATCCAAAAAGCCGAAGCCCTGTTGCGCTGGCAACATCCGCAACGCGGCATGGTGAGCCCTGCCGAATTCATCCCGATTGCGGAAGAAACCGGGCTAATCATGGAGATCGGTGATTGGGTGTTTGAGCAATCCATGCTGCAGGTCAAGAAATGGCAGCAGCAACGCGGAGCGCACTTTCAGATCAGCGTGAACAAATCGCCGGTGCAGTTCAAGAACGACAGCTCCACGCACGATCATTGGCTGGATTACATGAAACAGCTGGGTCTGGTGGGTCAAAGCCTGGTGGTCGAAATCACTGAAGGACTACTGCTGGATACCAGCCAGAATGTAACAAAAAAACTGCTGGCTTTCCGCGATGCCGGCATTCAGGTCGCGCTGGATGACTTTGGTACGGGTTATTCTTCGTTGGCGTATCTGCGGCGTTTCGATATTGATTACATCAAGATCGACCAATCGTTTGTGCGCAATATTTCCACGCAGCCCGATGATCTGGCCTTATGTGAATCCATTATCGCCATGGCCCACAAGCTGGGCTTGAATGTCATTGCCGAAGGCATAGAAACTGAAGAGCAATGCGCGCTGCTGAAAGCCGCTGGATGCGATTACGGGCAGGGTTACTGGTTCTCCCCTGCCGTGCCTGCAGAGAAATTTGAAACGCTGACGTTTTAAGCGCCCAATCACAGACTCAAGACGGGGTGAGCAAGCCTCGCGCCAGCATCCCGACTTCCTTCACGGCCTGCTCGATCGCCGGCGTCCAGGGGTGGCTGAAATTAAGTCGAATGAAATTTCGCAATTCGCCCCGCCGGCTGAACAAGGCGCCAGGAGCAATCGAGATGCCCTTGGCAATGCACAAGCCGTAAAGATCCAGGGCATCGATACCCACCGGCAGCTCCAGCCAGACCACATAGCCTCCGCCGGGGTTGGAAATGCGCGTCCCTGACGGGAAATGTGCCTCTATCGCCGCTTTGATCAGCACATAGTTGGACTTGAGCATATGCCGCAAATGACGCAAATGCAGGGCATAACTGCTGCGCTTCATGAATTTCGCGATCGCGATCTGCGGCGCCGATGGAATGGACAAGCTATTGAGGAACATCAGCTTTTCCACTTTTTCGCGATACTGGCCCGGCAAGGCCCAGCCAACCTGATACCCAGGGGCTAGCGATTTTGAAAACGACGCACAATGCAGCACCAGCCCGTCTTTATCGTAAGCCTTGATCGGCAAAGGGGGCGTCTCGCCAAAATACAGCTCCTGATACACATCATCCTCGATCAGGGGAATGCGCTTGGCGGCCAGCAGATTGACCAGTGCCTGTTTCTTGGCATCCGGCATCACCGAGCCCTGCGGATTCTGGAAATTGGCGGTTAACAGCACGGCCGCAATCTGCACGTTTTCTATCACGGCCTGCAATGCATCCAGTTCCATGCCTTCCTCGGGATGCGTGCGCACTTCCGCCACCTTCATGCCCATGCGCTCCACTGCATTTGCCAGTGCATAGTAGCCAGGCGCTTCTACGGCAATGGTATCCCCGGCCTTGGCAACGGCTTGCAGGCAAAGGCTGATGGCTTCGGTAGCGCCATGCGTAATCACGATATCGCGCGGCGACACATCCATGCCAACGTCCAGATAACGTTTGGCAATTTGCTGGCGCAATCCTTCATTGCCGGGGGGAAGGTCATTCAACACGCCCCAGTCGCCATTGTCGGCATTCAGGGCGTTTTCATAATGGCGTATTTTTTTGACCGGAAACAGCTGGGCATCGGGAAAAGGCGAGCCCAGAGGAATGGTGCCGGACTCACGTATGGATCGCAGGGTAGAGAGCACCAGCTCCACCTGGGTAAGCTGACGCGCGGGGGCGGAAGCGGTGTGCGGTTTGCGGGAAGTTGGGTGGCGCTGGGAGACATAGTAGCCGGATTGCGGATGGCTGTAGATGACGCCTTCCTGTTCCAGCAGTTCGTAGGCCTTGATAACAGTGCTGATGCTGACCTTGTATTTCTGGCTCGCCTCCCGCACTGAAAACACCTTGTCACCAGGGCGCAACACGCTCTCATCGATTAATGCTCGGATGCGGGTAGCGACGGTGACGTATAACTTCATGGGTATATCAGGGAGGCCGGAGACCGGCTTAATATACCCTAGTCCCTGCCTGCCCGGCAGGGATTTTTAATCGGTGCAGCCTTGGCTGCGGTGCCTCAAGCGGCGAGCTGGTCGAACAGGCCCATGCCGTAAGCGGTCAGTTCTGTGGTCCAGCGGCCACCGTCATCACAATGCACCGTGACCACGCCATGCTCTGCCAGGCTGGTGAGATGCCGCTGCAGAGTGCTCATGCGCACACCCAGGCGCTTGCACAAAGCGGCCATGGGGATGGTCTGACGACCACGCTGGGTTTCCGCCATCATGTCGGCCAGCAGAGAGCTCAGGAAATATTCGACTTCCTGAGCTGTTTGTACGCTATGCGGCTGCACGGTGTGGCTCCATGATCACTGGCACGGATTTGGAGGTAGGCGTGTTGGAGATATCCGCCACGCTTTCCAATGGCACCAGATTGTTGGTTTCAGGGTAATAGCCACCCAGGCAACCACGTGGAATGTCATATTCCACCAGCAGGAAACGGTCAGCGCGACGGGTGATGCCATCCTGCCATACGCTAACCAGGTCTACGTATTCACCGGCTTTCAAACCTTGCTCTGCCAGATCTTCCTTGTTGGCGAACACCACGCGACGTTCGCCAAAAATACCGCGGTAACGGTCATTCAGGCCATAGATGGTGGTGTTGTACTGATCGTGCGAACGGGTGGTCATCAGGTTGAACACCTTGTCGCCAAACTGCTCGCGAGCCTTGTGAATAGGCAGGTCACGCGGGATGGCATGCACACGGAACTCCGCCTTGCCGCTGGCGGTACGCCATACGCGGTCATACGATGGCACGGGCAGGCGGAAGCCGCCTGGCACCTTGATGCGCTCGTTGTATTGCGCGAAGTCCGGCAACACGCGTTCAATATCGTTGCGAATGCGGCTGTAGTCTTCGATGTACCAGAGCCATGGGGTCTTGCTGTTTTTCAAGGTGGCATGGGCAATACCGGCCACAATCGCAGGTTCGGACTTCAAATGCGGTGAGGCAGGCTTGTTCATGCCATAAGAGATATGCACCATGCTCATGGAGTCTTCCACGGTCACGCCTTGCGCACCGGAAGCCTGCATGTCCACCTCGGTGCGGCCCAGGCAAGGCAGAATCAGCGCGTCTTTACCGTGTACCAGATTGGTCCGGTTGAGCTTGGTAGAAATTTGCACAGTCAGGTCGCAGTTACGCAGACCTTGCCAGGTACGATCGGTATCCGGCGTAGCAATCGAGAAATTGCCGCCCAGACTGATGAAGACCTTGACGTCGCCGTCCAGCATGCTGCGGATGGCGCTCACCACGTCATGACCATGCTTGCGTGGGGGCTCGAAGTTGTACACAGTGCCCAGGCTGTCCAGGAAGGCATTCGATGGTTTTTCGTAGATACCAATGGTGCGGTTACCCTGCACATTGCTATGGCCACGCATCGGGCAAAGGCCGGCACCTGGCTTGCCAATATTGCCACGCAGCAGCATCAGATTGGTGATCATCTGTATGGTAGCCACCGAATGCTTGTGCTGGGTAATGCCCATGCCCCAGGTGGCAATCACGCGTTCACCGGCAGCATAAATGTGAGCGACAGACTCAATCTGCTCGCGGCTGACGCCGGACTCTTCCAGAATCGGCTCCCAGCTTTCGGCACGGATATCAGCAGCGAAACTGTCAAACCCGTGGGTATGTTGCTGCAGGAATTCCACATCCAGAATGCGTTTTCCACCTTGAGCCAGTGCCTGATCATCCCATTCGATCAGGTATTTGATCATGCCTTTGACAAAGGCAAGGTCACCGCCCAGCTTGGGTTGCACGTAGATTTCACTGATCTTGGTTCCGCCAAAGGTCACCATTTCGACGATGCTTTGCGGGTCGGCAAACTTTTCCAGGCCACGCTCACGCAATGGGTTGATGGAAACAATCTTGGCGCCGCGGCGTGCGCATTCGCGCAACTCGCCCAGCATGCGGGGATGGTTAGTCGCTGGGTTATGACCGAACAGCAGCAAGGTATCGGTGTGTTCGAAATCTTCCAGCGTTACACTGCCTTTGCCGATGCCGACCATTTCCGGCAAGCCCATACTGGTGGACTCGTGGCACATGTTGGAGCAATCGGGGAAGTTGTTGGTGCCGAATTCACGGCCGAACAATTGGTAGAGGAAAGCGGCTTCATTGCTGGCGCGGCCGGAGGTGTAAAACACAGCCTGATCAGCATGCGAGAGAGTGCTCAGCTTAGCGCCGATCATGGAAAAGGCTTCATCCCACTCCAGCGGAACGTATTTATCGGTGGCGCTATCGTAGCGCATCGGGTTGGTCAGGCGACCTTGGTCTTCCAGCTTGAAATCGCTCCACTCCATGAGTTCGGCGACGGTATGCTTGGCAAAAAACTCAGGGGTGACACGCTTGGCCGTTGCTTCGGCCGCTACGGCCTTTACGCCGTTTTCGCAAAATTCAAAGGTCGATGTGTGCTCTTTGTCAGGCCATGCACACCCTGGGCAGTCAAATCCATCAGGCTGATTCTGCGACAACAAGGTGATGACACCTTTGGCAGGAATGCGCTGATTGACCAGCTGAAAAGCCACATTTTTCAATGCGCCCCAACCGGCTGCAGGGTGTGGATAATGGCGAACAACTTTGTTATCTGACATAAGTGGACAAACTTCCTGTTAATTCGATGATTCCGTTGCAGATATAAGCCGCAGCCGGATTTGGATATGCTTATCCTAGGGTCATCGCATCAGGATTGGCAGACACAGATAAAGGGAATTTTTACAGTACAGTTGCCGGCACAGGTGCGCCAGGTCTTGCCTGGATGGGAACAGCCGGTCGCTAGATGCTAGAAATTGCCACCGCGCTGGATGCGGATGGGCGGCTCCTGCATGAGGGCGATCTGCTCCCGCAATTCCAGAATGCGGTCCTGCCAGTATTGCTGGGTATTGAACCAGCTGAAGACACGGGGAAAGGCGGGATCGGTCCAGCGCATCGCCAGCCACCCGGCGTAATGGATCAGCCTGAGGGTGCGCAAAGCCTCGATGAGATGGACTTCCGCCGGGTTGAAATCATGAAAATCTTCGTAGCCATCCAGCAAGGCTTGCAACTGTCGACGCATGTCGTCCTGACTACCCGACAACATCATCCATAAATCCTGTATGGCGGGCCCCATGCGGCTATCATCAAAATCGACAAAATGCGGGCCGGCATCGGTCCACAATACATTGCCCATATGGCAATCACCATGCAGGCGGATATGCTCTACCCTGCCCGCTCGCTCAAAACATTCCGCCACGCCCTGCAATGCCAGCTGGATTGCCGCGCGGTAAGGCTGCTCCAGATCAGCAGGAATAAAGCCATGTTCAAGCAGATAATCGCTAGGCGCCCGGCCGAAACTTTGCAGATCCAGGGTGGGCCGATGAATATAGGGCTGCTGAGCGCCCAGCGCATGAATCCGGCCTATGAAACGCCCCATCCACTCCAGCACTTCTGGCTGATCAAGCTCCGGAGAGCGGCCACCGCGACGGGCAAACAAGGCAAAGCGATAGCCACGATATTCAAACAGAGTTTTGCCCTGCAGGCGGATGGGTGGCACCGCAGGAATTTCCGCCTCAGCCAGCGAGCACACAAACGCATGCTCCTCGGCGATCTGCGCATCCGTCCAGCGCATGGGCCGATAAAACTTGGCCACGAGCGGCTGATCATCCTCTATGCCGATCTGATAAACGCGATTTTCGTAACTGTTCAGTGCCAGCTGACGGCCATCCGTCTTCAAGCCCTGGCTTTCCAGGGCATCCAATACCAGATCGGGACTCAGGTCGGCAAAGGGTTCAGCAGCAGATGCGGATATAGTCGTCATACCCGCATTTTACATCCCTGGTCAACCTTGCGGGCTTTCTCAAGGGATATAGAGGCATGAGGTTACCTTTCTGCATTTTCCCAGCATGCCCAGGAGTGCCGGGCAAATAAAAAGAGGCTTGCAACCAAGCCTCTCTTCCACAATCCCCAATAAGACAACCGTCCTTACTTCAAATAAGGCTTCAATTTGCTCATGATCTGGCTGGCTTCCGGCTCGACATCACTGCTATAGGCATAAACCTGCTCAGCGTTCGGCAGTATCAGATATTTATAGAAATTCCACATGGGCGGCTCTTTGGTAATCGCCGCCAGCTGCTTGTAGAAAAGATGCGCTTGCGGCCCGACCACCGAGGTCTTGCCGACCATGGGAAACTGCACCGCATAGGTCTGCTTGCAAAAGTCCCCTATCTCTTTATTAGTGGTCAATTCCTGTTTGAAGTCATTGGAGGGAAAACCAATAATCAGCAAGCCGTGAGGTTTGTAGCGCTTGTACATGGACTCCAGCTTTTCAAACTGCGGGGTAAAACCGCATTTGCTGGCCGTATTCACTACGAGTATAGGTTTGTCCTGATAATCGCAGAGGTTGATCTTCTCCCCCTGCAAGGTATTGAACTGATGGTTATAAAGCTCGTTACACCCGCCTGCATATGCCATATTGCATGCCGCCCATAAAATAACTGCCACTAGATATTTCATTTTTCTCTCACTGGATTCATAAAGCCTGCGCAAACCGCCTTGCAACACTACCGTGTGACTGCACTTTCTGCGGTTTGTTCTGTTTCGCTTGCGGGATTATGGCATAAGCCTGATGCTTGATATTGACCGCACTTGCTTTAAATGTACTTAAAGGAATATCAATACGGCGGCTGAAATAGGGAGAGTGATCGGGAGGATGGAATATCTCTGCAGAAAACAAAAAAGCCAGAGAATCTCTGGCTTTAAGTTTTTCACCATCACATGGATATTTTGTGAGGTAATGTTGGCGGAAGGGGCGGGATTCGAACCCGCGTTAGGCTATTAGCCTAAACACGCTTTCCAGGCGTGCGACTTAAACCACTCATCCACCCTTCCGTAACGTGGAGCCGGATTATATATCAAGTCTTGCTGCTGTCCAAACCTAAAATGCGCTTCGTTTGGATTTCAGAAGATAAGCAGCGACCTGTTCGTCGTGCCCCTTCACCAGAATCGTGCCGCGACGCTCCATGACATACTCTTCACGCAAGCGCTGATAGGTGGCTTCCGACACTTGTATCTCACCGGGTATTCCATACTGCTCCATGCGCCGGGCAAGGTTGACGGTGTCACCCCACAAGTCGTAACTGAACTTAGAGTGGCCGATGACGCCTGCAACGACGGGGCCGCTGTTGATGCCGATCCGCATGCTCAATGGCGTGCCAAGCTGTCGCGAAATTCCCTGCAGCAGAGCGTGTATCTCCAGCGCCATGTCTGCCACGGCTTCAGCGTGGTCTGGCCGCTCCACAGGCGCCCCGGACACCAACATGTAGGCGTCACCTATGGTTTTGATCTTCTCAAGGCCGTACTTGGTAGCCAGACGGTCCATCCCCGAGAATACCTCGTTCAGCAAGTCCAGCAAGGCTTCAGGTGACATATGCAAGGATAGCCGCGTGAAATCGACCAGATCCGCAAACAGGATGGTCACATTTTCATAGCGGTCGGCGATTTTCACTTCGCCTGCCTTAAGGCGTTCGGCAATGGAGACCGGCAGCAGGCTCAGCAAGAGTTTTTCTGAGCGCGCTTGTTCATAGGCGAGCGCTTCCATGAGCCTGGCTTTCTGCGATTGAAAATAGCGCAGCACCGTGTAAAGAATGCTGGCAATCCCGGCCAGATTGATCAGAAAGAATATGCTTTTGGTGGTAGCCGGTATCGGAAGCGCATACCCGGCGAACAGGCTGTTGAGTTGCCATGAAACGCCCGCAAGAATGAGGAAAAGCGCAAACCACTGCGTGGATTGATTCGCCCCCAGAATCATCATGGCGCCGACGGGCGATAACAGCGCCCAGATCGCCATGCCGCTGGAGGCTTCAAACCCGCCAATAATCCATTGCATGAAAAAAGGCATGACCAGCAGCATGACCAGTTGCGTAAAGACGAAATAATCGAAGCGCTGCATGCGGTAAAACAGCCAGAGGCTGGCGTAGGAAACCACCAGGTAGACATAAGGGATCGCGGCCATCAGCGCATAGCCATCCCCCAGACCGGATAAGGTATAAATCCAGAAGATGCAGATCAGGCTTTCAGCCAGAACCAGGAAAAAAAGAATGGCCTGGCCCAGCAGGCTGGCCGTGGGGCTCTGCAGCGTGGACCACATTCCCTTGATGCGTCCTTGCCATGGTTGCTGAATGCTGAACATGCCAGATTTTTCGCGCACTTAACCCTTGAGTTTATTATTTATTTCATTGATTTATGTCTGCACTATAGCGCATGGATTAGGCATTATCCAGCCGGCGGGCCTCCCCGCATGCATGTATTTGGATTAGGGAATCCAGGCGTTTTGCGCTAGAATTATTTCCGGCGGGCCTCCCCGCATTGCAAAGTAGCGAACCTGGTCAGGTCCGGAAGGAAGCAGCCACAGTTATTGAAGCAAGTGCCGGGGGCTGGGCTCGCCACCGATTTCCCAGGGTTGGATCATGAATGCCACATGCGCATGATCGAATCTCCGCTCTTACGCGAATGCGCTTTTTGGACTAAAGTTGTAGTGTCGCTAATCTAAGTAAACGCCTGCCTTATGAGTTATCAAGTTCTTGCCCGGAAATGGCGCCCAAAGCTGTTCGAAGCGCTGGTCGGACAGGAACATGTGGTGCGCGCACTGACCAATGCGCTTGAGCAGCAACGTCTGCATCATGCCTATCTGTTTACCGGAACGCGCGGCGTAGGCAAAACCACACTGGCCCGTATCCTGGCTAAATCCCTGAATTGTGAAACCGGCATTACGGCACATCCGTGTGGTGTCTGTTCGGCTTGTGTGGACATCGACCGCGGCCGCTTTGTCGACATGCTGGAAGTGGATGCAGCCTCCAATACCCAGGTAGATAGCATGCGCGAGCTGCTGGATAACGCGCAATATGCGCCCACGGTGGGCCGCTTCAAAGTCTATATCATCGACGAAGTGCACATGCTGTCGCGCTCGGCTTTCAATGCCATGCTGAAAACGCTGGAAGAGCCGCCTGCGCACGTCAAATTCATTCTGGCGACCACGGACCCGCAAAAGATGCCAGTCACCGTTCTGTCGCGTTGCCTGCAATTCAATTTGCGCCAGATGTCGACGCCGGCGATTACCAGCCATTTGCAGGAAGTGCTAGCCAAGGAAAATATTCCTTCAGACAGCATTGCGCTGCAACTGATCAGCCGCGCTGCCAATGGCAGCATGCGCGATGCCCTCTCCCTGCTGGACCAGGCCATTGCTTACGGCGGTAACCGGGTAAATGAAAGCGAAGTGCGTGCCATGCTGGGCGCCATCGACCAGAGCTACCTCTATAGCTTGCTTGATGCCCTGATTGCCCAGGATGGGGCTAGCCTGATGGCCCAAGCCAGAAGCATGGAAGAACGCAGTCTTTCTTTTGATACCGCGCTGGCCGATCTGGCCCAGTTGCTTCACCAGCTGGCCGTGGCGCAGACCGTACCGGAAAGCATCCCGATGGACCTGCCGGAGCGCACAGCCCTGTTGGATCTGGCGGGCAAACTCCCGGCCGACAAAGTGCAGCTTTATTATCAGATTGCCCTGCTAGGTCGCCGTGATCTTGGCCTGGCACCGGACGAATTTGCAGGTTTCACCATGTGCCTGCTGCGCATGCTGGCGTTTACCAATGAAAGCACCAGCAAACCCACTGCGGCCTCGCCTGCCTCTTCCGGCAATACTAATACTGTCTCGGGCAGCGAACGTCTTCTTGGTCAGGCTGCAGGCAGTGCCGCCAGCGCTCTGGCAGCAGCCAACATCGCAAAATCAGTACCGGCATCGCAGCCGATTGAAGCTGCGCCCGCTCAAACTACCGCACGCCCAATACCGGAAAGCATCGCGCCCGTAGCCAGTACTGCCGCCGGTTTCACCCCAAAGCCGATGACCCCTGCTGCGGCGCCATTAGCTTCCGAATCAGAACTGCCGATCCAGGCTGCACATGAACAAGCCCTGCACGTAGCATCACCAGCTTCCACTTACGCTCCTGATGCCGGTGATGCTGCCGCCATCTCAGCCCCGCCCGCAGAACAAAGCATGCAAGAGGAATTCGATGGCAACTGGCGGCTCTTAGTGGACAAGCTGAAACTGGGCCTGGCGAGAGCGCTTGCGCAGCATTGCGAGCTCACAGCCCATACGGCAGACCGACTGGAGCTGCAAGTACCCGAAGCCCATAAACACCTGCTCGACCCTAACTATCAGGAAAAACTGAAAGCGGCCATTGAGACGCACTTCGGTCGCAAAATGCACCTGCAATTCAGCATAGGCGGCGGCAATAACACCCCAGCACACCAGATCAGCCAGGAAAAAGCCGAGTTGCAATCGCAGGCAGAATCTTCCATCAAACAGGATGGTTTTGTGCAGGCGTTGATGCGTGACTTTGGCGCACAGATCATTCCATCCAGTATCAAACCCTTACAATAACCGCAAACCAAGGAGCATCCCATGATGAAAGGCGGCTTGGGCAACCTGATGAAACAGGCCCAGCAAATGCAGGAAAACATGAAACGTGCGCAGGAAGAACTGGCGCAGGTCGAAGTCGAAGGCCAGGCGGGTTCCGGCATGGTCAAGGTCACTATCACCTGTCGCAATGAAGTCAAAAGACTGCACATTGACCCTAGCCTGATGAGCGATGACAAGGAAATGCTCGAAGACCTGATCGTCACCGCGCTCAATGATGCGGTACGCAAGGCAGAGGCCACATCGCAGCAACGCATGAGCGGCCTGATGCCTGCTGGCATGAAGCTGCCATTTTAACCTCCCGAAACTCATCTTAAGCCATGCGTAATCCACCTGCCCTGGAGCAGCTTGTCGAATCCCTGCGCTGCCTTCCCGGCGTGGGGCCCAAGTCTGCTTTACGCATGGCGTATCACCTTCTGCAGCGCGACCGCAGCGGCGCCAACGGACTCGCGCAGGCACTGCATAATGCATTGCAGGTCGTGACGCACTGCAGCTTATGCAACACCTTCAGTGAAGATATCGTCTGCCCTTTGTGTGCGGCCGATAGCCGTGACCCTACCCTGCTCTGCGTGGTTGAAATGCCGACGGACCTCATGATGCTGGAGCAGACGCGTGTGTTTCAGGGGCGCTACTTTGTGTTGATGGGCAAGCTATCCCCACTGGACGGCATTGGCCCAAAAGAAATCCACCTCGAAAAACTGCTGAAACGCGCGCAAGACGGCGTTGTGGAAGAAGTGGTACTGGCGACCAATTACACGGTGGAAGGTGAAGCGACCGCGCATTACATCAGTGAGCTGCTGCGCTCGCGCGGTCTCAAGGTGAGCCGCATCGCGCGCGGTTTGCCCATGGGCGGGGAAATTGAACATGTGGACAGTGGCACGCTGGCGCAAGCCTTGATGGAACGACGCAGCGTTCGCTAGCAATTCGATTAAGCGCGCCTGCCTTCGCCGCTGGCACAACCCCCTTCAGCAGCAACACCGCCCGCTTTTCAGGCGCAGCCTCAGATTCAATCCAGTAACGCGATCAAATCCAGCGCTTGCGCAATAGTGGCATCCGCCCCCCATTGCTCGGGTTGATCCTGCGCATCCAGATAGCCATACATCGCCAGCACGGTTTTCATGCCGGCGACGCGCCCGGCTTCAATATCCCGCTCAGCATCGCCAATATAAATACACTGCCGTGGATTCACCCCGATTTGTTCGCACGCGAGCAAAAGAGTATCCGGATAGGGCTTTGCACGCGGGGCATCGTCCCCGCTCACGACGCAGGCAGCACGGCTGTCCAAGCCCATGACTTTCATCATCGGCTCGGTAAAACGTCTGGGCTTGTTCGTCACCACGCCCCATGGCAGGCCCTGGTTTTCGATATGCGCCAGAACCTCGGCCATGCCGTTAAAGAGGACGGGAGAGCGGGCAAACACCTCATCATAAAGCGCCAGATATTCAACACGCATGGCGGCGAAATCAGGGTGCTCCATGGTGATGCCGAATCCCTTATGCAAAAGACCACGACTGCCATGCGACGCGAATGGACGAATATCTTCCAGCGGAAGCGCTGACAGACCATGGCGCTCGCGTTGCAGATTAAGCGCGTAGGCAAGGTCAGGCGCGGTATCGACCAAGGTACCGTCGAGATCAAACAGAACGACGTCAGCCACGCTTACTTCACCGTGTGCATGATGTAATTGACCGAGACATCTGCCCCTAATGAATAGTGCTTGCGCAGTGGGTTGTAGCTCATGCCGCGCATGCCATTCACCGTCAAATCCGACTCGCGCGCCCATTCAGCCAGTTCGGATGGCTTGATAAATTTGGCGTACTCATGCGTGCCCTTGGGTAGCATATTCAGCACGTATTCCGCGCCAATGACCGCGAACAGATAGGATTTGGGATTGCGGTTCAAGGTCGAGAAAAAGACATGGCCACCGGGCTTTACCAGCGTTGCGCAGGCACGCACCACGGCGGCTGGGTCTGGGACATGCTCCAGCATTTCCATGCAGGTCACAACGTCGAATGACGCGGGCTGCTCATGGGCAAGAGCCTCAACTTCGATCAGGCGATAATGGACGTTTGCCCCACTTTCGAGACGGTGCAACTCCGCCACTTTCAGGGCTTTTTCACCCAGGTCGATGCCCGTGACATCTGCACCGCGGGCGCTCATGGATTCGGAAAGAATACCGCCTCCACAGCCGACATCCAGCACGCGCTTTCCTTGCAAGCCGGCGAGCTCGTCTATTAGCTGCAAGCGCAATGGGTTAATGTCGTGCAAGGGCTTGAATTCGCTATTGGGGTCCCACCAGCGGTGAGCAAGCGTAGCAAATTTCTGCAATTCTGCAGGGTCGACATTCACACTCGGAATGGACTGAGTTTGGGATACCATTGTGTCGTAATTTCCTTTAATTCGGCAGGTTCAATATGGGCATAGATGCCCTCTTGATAGCAGAGTTCGCCAGCCACCCAGGTATGCGTGACATGCTCGCGCCCGGCCACGTAAACAAGATGCGAAATGGGGTCGAAACAGGGACTGCAAATGGCGCTATCCATATCCACTGCTACCAGGTCTGCCAGTTTACCCGACTCGATACTACCAATTTTATCTTCGAGCCCCAATGCACGCGCGCCATTAATCGTTGCCATCTCCAGCGCGGCCACGGCCGGGACAACAGCCGCATTCTCGCCCGCGCCTTTGGCCAGCAAGGCCGCCATGCGTATTTCGGCAAACATGTCCAGACGGTTATTGCTGGCAGAGCCATCCGTGCCCAGACCCACGTTAATCCCTTGTTCAAGCATGGCAGGAAGATTGGCGATGCCACTGCCCAGCTTGAGATTGGAGGTCGGGCAATGCGCAATATGGCAACCGAATGCTTGCAACATGGCACGCTCGGCTTCATCGAGATGCACGGCATGCGCCGCCACAAGGCCGGGGCCTAATATCCCCAGATCGGCTATACGGCGGATCGGTCGTACGCCATACTGCGCGATACTCTGCTCAAGCTCAGACCGTGTTTCATGCAGATGGGTATGAATGCCCAGGCCCAATTGCTCCGCATAGGTCATCACCTGCTCAAAGCTGCGGTCGCTCATGGTGTAAGGAGCATGCGGCGCCAGACTGCTGCTGATCAACGGGTTTCCACGCCAGCCATCGCGTGCTTCCAGCCCCTTCAGCAGATAATCATCCGCATCCGTCGCATAAGCGGAGGGGAAATCCATCACCACCAGACCAAGATGCGCACGTATGCCAGTCTGCACCACGGCTTCTGCCGCGGCATCAGGATAAAAATACATGTCATTGAAACAGGTCACGCCGCCTGCCAGCATTTCGGCACTCGCCAGCAAGGTACCATCCCTGACAAAACGGGGACTGACAACCGCACGCTCCGCGGGCCAGATGTGATGCTGCAACCAATCCATCAGCGGCAAATCATCGGCGATGCCGCGCATCAGTGTCATGGCCGCATGGGTATGCAGGTTGATCAGGCCTGGCATCAGCGCATGATGCTCCAGCCGGATCACGCGCGCAGGCTGAAACGCCGCCCGGGCTTCAACAGTAGGCATGATGCTGAGAATGGTACCGTCGACATTGATGAGGACCGTGCTGTTCTCCAGCACCAGCCCCTGTGGAATGACAGGTATAACCCAGCGAGCTTCTATCGCTAGCGCGACTTCAGTAGTGTTCATTGTTCAGCCCATAAAAAAGCCCCGCAAAGCGGGGCTTTTCACGACAGAGGTAAGCTTAGTTACCTGCGCGTTGTACTTCGATTTCTACGACTACACGGCGGTTAGGTTGCAAGCAAGCAATTGCCTTCTTGCCACGTACACCCTGGCAATCAACAACTGGCTCAGCTTCGCCCTTGCCTACAGCGTGCAGACGGTTAGCTTCGATACCTTGGCTTACCAGGTACTTCTTAACGGCGTTTGCACGACGCTCAGACAGCTTCTGGTTGTAAGCTTCGTCGCCGATACGGTCAGTGTGACCAGTGATCAGGACCAGCTCAACTTCAGGATGAGCCTTCATTTTCTCAACCACGTCAGCGTTCAGAACCTTCTTGCCTTCTTCTTTCAGGTTGTCCTTGTCGAAGCCGAACAGCACTTCAGATTGCAGGGTTACCTTGTCGAAAGCAGCTGGTGCTGGACCGACTGGCTCTGGCTCAGCCACTACAGGGGCTGGAGCAGGTGCTGGCTCTGGAGCTGCCACTGGAGTTGGCTCAACAGCAGCAACCTTTTCAGGAGCGCCGAATTTCCAGATCAGACCCAGGTTCAGGTAGTTGTTGCCAATGGTTTCTTTGTCGCCTTGAATCTCGGCGCGGCTCCATACGTGACGCAGGTCAGCCTGGAAACCCAGACGCTCTGTGAACAGGTATTGGAAACCCAGACCGGCATTGGCCATCCAGGAAGTGTTGCTGTCGTTGTAACCAGCGGAACCTGGCTTGTAATCAACGTTGTTACGTGCAGCGCCCAGACCTGCCAGCAGGAATGGACGGAATTTTTCGCGGCTGAACAGGTAGAGAGCATCTACGCCCAGCAGAGTTTGCTTGTATTTGCCGCCCGAGAACTGGCTGGAATCTTCATCAGCACGGTTGTGGCTCAGGCCAACTTGCACATCCCAGTGCTCGCTCAGCTCTTTACCGAATTTCAGGAAACCACCCACGCTGGTATTTTCAGCTTTCAGGTCGTTGTCAGCGTTCATGACATTGATACCTGGCAGAGCGTACCAAGAACCTTGATAAGCTTCTTCTGCGCTTGCGTGCAATGCAGCAAGACCCAAAACGCCAGCAACTGCGATGCTGATCAGATTTTTCTTCATATGGTATTACTCCCGGTGACTGTAGATTTAAGGGTTACTATACTTTAAAGCCAACAACGCTTGCAAATGCTCAAAGCTATAAACTATATAGCCAGCGCGCCTTTCAAGGCGATGTTGCATTTAAACAACAATTGTTGGACCGTGCTTACCTGGCTTTCGGATATCGTCGCCGTGCGATTGCTGAGATGACAAAGCGCACTTCTGAAACCAAGGTAGTCCGCTTGCAAACCACACAGTTTTTCCACATGCGGCAGTCGTAATGCGCCAGCCAGACCACTGACCAAACGGAGCTCAGCGGCCTCCTCAACAAAGGCTTGCAATGCCGGCAGGTCCTGATGATCCAGCAGACTGGAACCATCCTTGACAGCGGTATCCAGCATCACACCGTAAAACCCTGCTTCGCGAAACACGCTAAGTGGCAATGCAGCCTGCGGACTATCGGCAAACAGCACCGCCACCACTTTTGTGCCAGATGCGGTAATCGATTTGACCGCATCGATGCACGCCAGCTGCTCGCCTGGAAACATGCCCACCTTGACTATATCGACGCCGGTAGCGGCAACCGCCTGTATGGCAGCAAGGACTGTTTTTGGTTCCATCGGCAGATCGCCGATGGTGGCGCTGATGGGTTTGCGGCCATCCACATATCGCACAATCGCTTCCATCACCTCCAGAACCAATGCGCCCAGGGCACCTTGCGCGGGATTCTTCAGGTCAAGAATATCGGCATAAGGCAATACCAGTTGCGCCTCTTGCAGATCACTAACGCTTGCCAGAAACCGGCTCATGCCTGCCCCTTTTCCTGGGCCGCCATATGCTCAGCCACTCGCGCCACCAGCCATTGCCAGGCTTCCAGTTCACGCGGCCCAGCGGTTTTCTCAATGGCAATTTTCAGATATTTCATTTCGGCTTCAATTTTTTCCATGGGCAGCATGTGCAGGCGGCTTACCAGCACGGCAAGCTCAACCACGGCGGCCTGTGCCCGGTTAAATCCGCGGAAGGCCGCATGGGTCTCTTCATGCACCACGCGAAAATACAGCAATGGGCGCTCGGCATCCTCCACCACCTCTTCCAGTACCAATTCGCGGTGCGCCAGTGCGGCTTCCAGCACATAGCCTTCCACGCGCATTGCCTTGCGTAGCGGCCAGTCGCGACGGCCACTGAGGGCGCCAGCAAATATGCGTACATCATCGGTCAGGTTCAAGACAGCCGTGCGACGGGCAAGCAGATTATCGAGACTGGAAGATGGACGAAATGGTGCAATCAGCACCAGGCCATCGCGCTCCCTCACACCAAAGGGCGCAATATGGGGAAGCCCCTGCGCATCGGTGCTGATGACGATGGTCTCATGGATCATCTCACCGGCCTTGATCTGCTGATACTCTTGGATATTCATGGTGTTCAGGATTTGTCTTTGCTGCGTTTTTCCTTGAGCGAAGCATCGCGATGCACCACTCTGGCTTCGGGGGCTTTGCGAACGGTATTGACGCCCCACTCCAGCTCTTCATCCTGGTTATAACGCTTTTTGAGCTGCCAGGCGATTTGCGCGCGCGCAAGTTCTACACCGAGGTAAAAGGCGTGAGACGCGTCATCGTCCACCTTAAGGTCAGGATACAAGGCGAAAGGGTCTGTGGCGGTGAACATGCCATCGCGGTTGTAAATGTGCATGCCCTGCTCGCTGACCTGAATACGGAAACTGGGATCCTTGATCTGCGCCGCAAGCTCAGCAATTTCCTCGGCAGTGTAGCCAAAAGGACGGCGATCATGCAGCCCTAATAATCCCGCACTGTAATCGCGCGGCAAGCGTCTATCCTCCCGCGCGGCAAACATGACACGGCGTGCGATATCCGCCTCTGCCACGGCATTCGTGGCATGCGGACTAACCGAAGTGGCGAGCACGGCGTTCACATTCAACTCGGTAATAATGCCGAACAGGATGGCATTGATACCGGTGGTATCCGCATCTGTCAGTTCCGTCAGATTTCCCACGCCCATCATGATCTCGATGTCCGGGTATTTTTTGCGCAAGCGCTGATAACGCACGATGGAATCAGTCAAGCCAAACGGAATAGGATCGAGAATGGCATCGGCAATGAAAGGACGGCCTTTTTTCAGCATGCCCTCAATCGCGCGGTAAAGCGAAGCCAGACTGCCGGACTTGGCCGGAATCAGCACCGGCGTGGCAGCCACTTCGTCGGCAATCCACAGGCTGTGTTCGGTCAGGCTCAATAGATAATCAGCACCGGCCTTACCTGCCATTAACAGATCATCATGATTCAAGGAGTCGACGCTGACAGCAAACCCTTCAGATTTCAGGGCCTGAATGGCTTCCGCCAGATGCGGGAATGGGGTATTGGGCAGACAACCAAGGTCGATGACATCGGCGCCCTGATTGCGAAAATACGCCGCACGCGCCACGATACCTTCCACGGTCAACTGCGGCGCCTCTACGATCTCGGCGAAAATGCGCACGGCATGCTGCGAAAGATCAGGCGCTTTTCCACCATGACCAAAAAACTGGGGCAAATCTTTCAGGTCTTCCGGGCCGCGCTCGACAGGAATCCCGTATTTATCCTCCAGTATGCGCAGGTCACCGCGACACAAGCCGGGGATCAACATGCGATCGGCATCCCCTGCATCGGGCAGGCGTCGCACTATCAGTTCAGGCGTCATTAATGCCGCCACCGATACGCCAATTTGCGCAACACGGTATTTGAAATCGGTGGGTTGCATGGCCTCCAGCACCTTATGCAGGCTTTTTTCAGCCAGCTTGCCGGTCAGGAAGAGGAGTCTCTCAGCCATGCCAACCGCGTCTGGATTGCTGCTTGCAACTGGGGAATATCACCCGCCACTGTAGTGTCGTCAAAGGTCTTCAGCTTTTCCATGTTTTCGAGATCGATACGGCGCGGATATACCTTGACCATATGCTCGCGCGGCGCCTCAGACTCCAGCTCCGGCGCGGTATCGCAGGCAAACACAATACTAGGAACACGGCACTTGCCGGCCTGCGCAAAGATATTGGTGACCAGGTTATCCGAAATGCCGTAAACCATTTTCGCGACCGTGTTGGATGTCGCCGGCGCCACCACCACCGTGTGATAGGCGCCGTGGTAGAACAGCTCTACCGGCACCGAACTGGCCGTTTTGTCCTGATAGACACGACCAACGTTATGTTCGTAACCGTATTGCTTCAATATCTCCGCAGCCGCCTTGCTCAGGAAAAGATCTACCTGGTCCAGGGTATTGAGAATATCAATGCACTCGCGCAGGTAATGCCCGGAGCCGGTAATGGCCCATGCCAGGCGCTGCTCGTGTATGGGTTTCAAGCCTAGCCTCCGAAAGGATGGCGCAAGACGATGGTCTGATCGCGCTCAGGGCCGGTGGAGACGATAGCCACAGGCACTTCGCAGAGGGTTTCCAGGCGCTTGAGATAGTTGCGTGCATTCATCGGCAGGCCTTCCCAAGTATTGATACCAAAGGTGTTTTCTGTCCAGCCCGGCATGCGCTCGTAAATCGGCTCGCAACGCGCCAGATCATCAGCGCCTACTGGCAAGAGATCAATCACTTTGCCATCCAGCTTGTAGCCGGTGCAGATATCCAGCTCGGGAATGCCATCCAGCACATCCAGCTTGGTGATGCACAAGCCGGTCAACCCGTTGATGCGCGCCGAGCGACGCAATGCAGCAGCATCAAACCAGCCGCAACGACGTTTGCGCTTGGTCACCGTGCCGATTTCACGACCCTTGTCGGACATCTGGAAGCCTGGGGTATCCAGCGTTTCAATATCGAGTTCGCTGGGGAAAGGACCACCACCTACCCGGGTACAGTAGGCCTTGGTAATACCCAGCACATAGTCCAGTACTTGCGGACCGACACCGGTACCGGCAGCCGCTTGGCCAGCCACGCAGTTGGAAGAGGTCACATACGGATACGTACCGTGGTCAATATCCAGCAAGGTGCCTTGTGCGCCTTCAAACAACAATTTGTCACCTGCTTTATTGGCGGCATACAAGGCGGCGGATACGTCACCCACCATCGGGCTTAATTGCTCCACGCGGCTTAATGCCTGATCCAGTTCAGTCTGGTAATCCACGGCAGCTACACCCAGGTATTTGGTCAGCACAAAGTTGTGGTATTCCATGACTTCGCGCAGCTTTTCGGCAAAGCGCTCGGGATAAAACAGGTCGTAAACGCGGAGCGCACGACGCGCCACCTTGTCCTCGTAAGTTGGCCCGATACCCTTACCGGTGGTGCCGATCTTGATGTTGCGCGCCGCTTCACGCGCTTTATCCATCGCCACGTGGTAGCCCATGATGAGCGGGCAGCCAGGGCTGACCATCAGGCGACTGCGTACTTCGACACCAACCGCTTCCAGGCCTTTGATTTCTTCCAGCAAATGCGCAACATCCAGCACAACGCCGTTCCCGATGTAGCATTTGATGCCCTCGCGCACGATGCCGGATGGCACCAGGTTCAGCTTGTATTCACGCTGCGCGTCGCCCTGGCCAATGACCAGCGTATGCCCGGCATTGTGGCCGCCCTGAAAGCGCACCACGCCTTGGGCATGATCGGTCAACCAATCCACGATCTTACCTTTGCCTTCGTCGCCCCACTGGGTACCAATTACGACTACATTCTTGTTCATCATGCGTTCTGCCAAAATAATTTAAATTTCAAGATTGATTCACTGCCATTCCATCTTCTGCTGCCAGCGGCAATCAGGACGGCATGGCCTGCACTTCCCACTGAGCGCCCTGCTTCACCAGCTGACGGTCACACTGCAATTCATTGCGATGAGATTCATGACCAGGCAACTCCTGGATTACAATCTGCCCTTGTTCGCGCAATGCATCCACTTTCGCGGTGAGCGCAGGGTCCTGATCATAAGGCGCGAAAATAGCCTTTGTGATTTCTGCCGGCGGCAATGCGGTTACCAGCCCGCGCAAATCCAGACTGAACCCGGTGGCAGGACGTGCACGACCAAAGGCGGAACCCACTTCGTCATAACGTCCGCCTAAGGCCAGCGGGCCGGCATAGCCTTGGGCATAAGCCGCGAATACCATGCCACTGTGATAGTGATAGCCACGCAATTCAGCCAGGTCAAAACAGACATTCACGTCCAGATCCTGCAATTGTCGGGCAACTTGGTGCAAATCTGCTAGCGCCGACGTAATAGCCGCTGTCGCAGGCAACACCTTAGCAGCACGCGTCAGCACCTCGGCGCCGCCGTTCAATTCAGTCAGCGCACAGAGAGCAGCAGAAGTGGCGGCATCCAATGCCGACGTCAGTTTGCGCACCTCTGCCTGATCCTTACTTTGCAAGGCAGCATAGAGTGCCTGCTCCAGCTCCGCACTAACGCCGGCTTGCCGGACCAGATGCCTGAAAATACCAACATGACTGAAGTCGAGATGCAGTTGCGTCACGCCAGCCACCTTCAGGGCTTTTACCATCAGGCGCTGCACTTCAATATCGCTTTCAACGCCGGCATGACCGAACAGCTCGGCGCCAAGCTGCAAAGGCTCACGGGTCTGGGCCAGGCCACTCGGCGTGGTGCGAAGCACACTACCGGCATAACACAGGCGCGACACGCCCTGATTATTCAGCATGTGTGCATCAATCCGGGCGGCTTGCGGTGTGGTATCGGCACGCACGCCCATCAGGCGTCCGGTCAGCTGATCCACCACCTTGAATGTGGCCAGATCGAGATCATGCCCCACACCGGTAATCAACGACTCCAGATATTCCAGCAACGGAGGGATCACGAACTGGTAACCGTGCACGGCAAACAGATCCAGCAATTGCCGGCGCAAATGCTCCATGCGTGCTGCTTCTGCAGGCAGCACATCTTCTATGTATTCTGGTAAAAGCCAGTTACGCATAACGATTCTTTAGTATTGAGGCGTGTTAACGGACATTACATGCTGTGACTGGAGTGGTGGGACGACCATACCCGCAACAGGAAGGCCTATATTGTAAACCACTCGCGGCTGCTTGCGAAACTCGACTGCGCCGAGAAAAGGGAGAATGGAAGGGAAATCAGGCCACCACCTTTGCAGGCAGGGGCTTTAATTTTTGAAAAACAGCAAAAGCAAGAGGCCAACTGTCATGGACACCAGGCCCACAAACCGTAGCTGGCCATCTTTCAGTTCCACCATACGCTTGAAGGTATCGCGCCAGGCTTTTGGTGCCAGCAGGGGCAGAACCCCTTCCAGCACCAGCATCAGGCCCAGCGCGGTTAACAAGGTAGCGTTCAAGCGTTACTTCTTGGCAGAAGGGCTGCGCAGGTACTTGAAGAAGTCAGAATCAGGCTCTAGCACCATGATATCGTTCTTGCTCTTGAAGCTATTGCGGTAGGCATCGAGGCTACGATAAAACGCATAGAATTCCGGGTTCTTGCCATAGGCCTGCGAGTAAATCTCGGATGCCTTGGCATCGCCTTCACCCTTGATGCGCTGCGCTTCACGGAAGGCTTCCGCAATAATGACTTCACGCTGGCGGTCCGCATCAGCCCGGATTTTCTCGGCAGCGCCGGCACCTTGCGAACGCAGCTCATTGGCTACGCGCTTACGCTCGGCTTCCATACGCTGATAAACAGATTCGCTGACTTCCTGTGGCAAATCCACACGACGCAGACGTACATCCAGCACCTGGATACCATATTCCTTGGCATCACGGTCAGCACGCTGACGCAGGATTTCCATGATCTGACCGCGCTCGCCGGAAACCACATCATGAATCGTGCGTTTACCGAACTCGGCGCGCAAGCCATCGTTCACGGTTTGCGAGAGCCTGCGTTCAGCCTGCAGCTCATCCCCCTTCACCGACACATAATATTTGGCTGGGTCAACAATGCGCCATTTGACGAAAGAATCCACCAGCACGTTCTTTTTCTCACTGGTCAGAAAACGATCCGGCTCTACCCAGTTCAAGGTCAGGATACGCTTGTCGAAATAGCGCACATTTTCAACAAACGGCATCTTGAAGTAGAGGCCGGGCTCTTTCTTGACCGAGACAATTTCACCCAGACGGAATACCAGAGCGTATTCGCGCTGGTCTACCGTAAACGCGGAGAGACTGATCAACAGCAGGGCTGCGATAAGACCGATTAACACTGTGCTTAAGTTTTTCATGTTGTTCGATGCCCCTTATCGGCTTTCACGATCACGACTACGGAAGCTGTCGCGTGAACGCAGATTGTTCAGGTCAATGTCAGGCAAGGTGCTAGCAGGCGTTGTCGTTGGTGCATTAAGTGAAGGCGCCGTCGTGGCTTGGCCGCCGGTATTGGCAAGCAGCTTGTCCAGCGGCAAATACAACATGCTGTTACCACCCTTATGATCAACAACCACCTTGCTCACACTGGATAGAATTTGCTCTTGCGCATCCAGATAGAGACGCTGACGGGTGACTTCAGGCGCACGCTGATACTGGCTTAACACCTGCTCAAAGCGGCTGGCATTACCTTGCGCCTCGTTCTCAACACGCAGCTTGTAACCAGCAGCCTCTTCCAGAAGACGCGATGCAGTACCGCGTGCTTTAGGAATGATATCGTTGGCATATGCCTGACCTTCGTTTTTCTGACGCTCCAGATCCTGGCCGGCTTTTACCGCATCATCAAAGGCAGCCTGCACCTGCTCAGGAGGTTGCGCATTCTGCATGGTGACATTCACGACATTAATGCCGGTATTGTAGCGGTCGAGGATTTCCTGCATCAGCTTCTTGGCTTCTACCGCCACTTCTTCGCGGCCTTCGTACAGAGCAAAGTCCATCTTGCTCTTGCCGACGATTTCACGAATCGCCGTTTCGGCAATTCCGCGCACAGACTCTTCGGCAGAGCGATTGTTGAACAGGGCCTCTTCCACATTCTTGAGGTTGTACTGCACGGCAAATTGCAGATCGATAATGTTCTCATCATCTGTCAGCATCAGGGATTCGCGCAGCTCCTTGCTGCGACCTGAGCCACCCTCGGCCGACCGATAACCCACTTCGATGGTACGCACTTGTTCCATGTTGATGACATCAACACTTTCAACCGGATAAGGCATGTGCCAACGCGGGCCAGGCAACGTGGTTTCAACGTGCTTGCCAAAGCGCAACACCACGCCACGCGAGCCCTGATCGACGATATAGAAGCCGGTAGCAAACCAGATAACGGCAATCAAGCCTACGATAGGCAGCACGGGTATACCGCTGCCTTCGGTTTGTGGTGACTGACCACCCTTGGGAGATCTGCCAAACAGGCCGTTCAGCTTGCGGCTGAACTGGCGCAACACCTCGTCCAAATCGGGCGGGCCGTCATTATTGCGGTTGCCCCAACCGGGATCGTTAGCCATGAGTTACTCCGAAAATCAAAAAAACGTTTATGTGGGGACTACATCCGGCGAGCTGGCTTCAAGCTGATGTGCGAACAGCATCTGCTGATGTTCACGCAAACACTGACGCACTAGTTCAAGCCCTTCGCCGGTCTTGGCTGAGATGCGAATCCGGCAAATTCTACCATACTCATCCCGCTCCAATCCCGGCTCCAGCCCTGCCCGGTCTATCTGATTAAGCACCAGCACCTGGTGCACCTGCTCGGCACCGATTTCTTCCAGCACCTTATTCACCTGGGCTATCTGATCATCACGCACCGGACTGGCAGCATCAACAACATGCAACAACAAGTCCGCCTGTACCGCCTCTTCCAGTGTCGCGCCAAAGGCTTCCACCAGCGCATGCGGCAAGTGTTTGATAAACCCTACCGTGTCCGATAACACCACGGGACCACCATCGGGAATATAGAGCTTACGCGACGTCGTATCCAGCGTGGCAAACAATTGATCTGCTGCATAGACGCCAGACTGGGTAAGCCGATTGAACAAGGTGGATTTGCCTGCATTAGTGTAACCAACCAAAGACACCGACATCACCAGCGAACGCTTGCGCGAACGCCGCTGCATGCCGCGCTGCTGCTTGAGCTTGGCGAGCTTTTCGCGCAACTGCTTTACGCGTATGCGCAACATCCGCCTGTCCAGCTCCAGCTGCGTTTCCCCAGGGCCGCCACGCACACCGATACCGCCCTTCTGGCGCTCAAGGTGAGTCCAGCCGCGCACAAGACGGGTAGACAGATGCTCAAGCTGCGCAAGCTCAACTTGCAGCTTGCCTTCGTGGCTTTGGGCGCGCTGGGCAAAAATATCCAGTATCAAGCCCGTCCGATCTACGACGCGGCTTTCAAGCAAGCGTTCAAGATTACGTTGCTGGGAGGGGCTCAAGTCATGATTAAAAACGGCAACTTGTGCCTCATGGGATTTAAGCGATTCAGCAAGCTCATCTGCTTTGCCTGATCCCACAAAAAACTTGGCATCCGGCTTGGGACGCTTGCCTTCAATGGTGGCACGAATATCCATGCCAGCACTGATGGCAAGTTGCCTCAACTCCTGCAGACTTTCTTCGTATCCTGAATCGCCAAAATCGACACTGACGAGAACTGCGGCATCTCCGCCGCTGGGGCGATCAAACATTGCTAAAGGTCACTACGCTTCCTGTTACTCGGCGGGAGTAGCGTGGGCTGAGGGAATGCTGACGGCGCGGGCGGGAACAATGGTGGAGATGGCGTGTTTGTATACCATCTGGGTTACTGTGTTTTTGAGCAGGATGACATACTGATCAAATGAGTCTACCTGGCCTTGCAGCTTGATGCCGTTAACCAGATAAATCGAGACAGGCACATGTTCCTTGCGCAAGGTATTCAAGAATGGATCTTGTAGCATTTGCCCT
>DATMSO010000071.1:0-6776 GCA_035565335.1 Methylovorus sp. | reverse complement strand
GTCCAGACCAGTGTGTACGCCGATGATGTGCGCGCCCAGCTTAGCAGCTTCTTGAGTGCGAGCAGCTTTGTCAGCAACGTTGATCAGATCGATTTGAGCTTCTTTGCCGTACTTGTTAGCAGCGTCAATTACACCCTTGATAGTGCCCAGATCAGCAGTACCCAGAACGGTGCAGATGTCAGCGCCAGCTTTGTAGAAAGGCTCAGCTTCGTAGAAACCAGCGTCCATGGTCTTCAGGTCAACCAGGATCTTGTTGTTTGGGAACTTAGCGCGCAGAGTTTCCAGCAGCTTGATACCGTTGTGCTTGATGCATGGGGTACCAATTTCCAGGATGTCCACGTGTGGAGCAACAGTGGTAGCCAGAGCTACGGTTGCGTCAAAATCCAGTGAATCCAATGCCATTTGAGTTAATGCCACGATGTACTTCCTCCAGTTGGTTTAAAAAATTAAGTGCTTTAATTTTTAGAAAAACTATCTTAAGTTGGAATCAAAGCTGATGTCAACGTTAAGCTAGGTAAATCCATTAGCACTTATGTACTACTTGAATAAAGTGAATAGCGCTAAAAAATTGATTATATAGCGCTATTCAAGTCAGCAATATTACAGCTTTTCAGCCAGTGCCTTTTCCAGCTTGTTTTGGTCTACCACGAAACCGCGGATGCCTTCAGCCAGCTTTTCAGTGGCCATGGCATCTTCGTTCAGCGCAAAGCGGAATTCTTCTTCCGTCATTTTTGCTGGTGGTGTTGATTTAGCGCCTGCATCGCTCAGAACGCGAGTCAGGGTGCCTTCAGTAGCTGCCAGATCTTGCAACAGGTTAGGCGAAACCGTCAGACGGTCGCAACCAGCCAGAGCGATCAGTTCACCGGTGTTACGGAAAGAAGCGCCCATCACCACGGTCTTGTAACCGTGCTCTTTGTAGTAAGCGTAAATTGCACGTACGGACACCACACCTGGGTCAGTTTCCTGAGTGTATTCGGTGCCTGGGTTCTTTGCCTTGTACCAGTCCAGGATACGGCCAACGAATGGGGAAATCAGGAATACGCCAGCTTCTGCGCAAGCACGAGCTTGACCGAAACCGAACAGCAGAGTCAGGTTACAATTGATGCCTTCCTTTTCCAGGATTTCACCAGCCTTGATACCTTCCCAAGTGGAAGCCAGCTTGATCAGAACGCGGTCTTTACCAACACCGGCTTCTTCGTACAGCTTCATCAGCTTGCGGCCCTTGGCTACCATCTTGTCGATATTGAACGACAGACGTGCATCCACTTCAGTGGAAATGCGGCCAGGAACAACCTTGGAGATTTCAATACCGATAAGAACAGCCAGCTTGTCGGCTGCGTTTTCAATTTGTGCTTCCTTGCTGCCACCTTGTGCTTTTGCGTAAGCAATCGCATCGTCGATCAGGTGGGCGTATTGAGGCAAGGTACTTGCCTTGAGCAGCAGGGATGGGTTGGTAGTGGCATCAACAGGCTTGACGCTCTTGATCGCTTCAACGTCACCGGTATCGGCAACGATAGTGGTCATCTCTTTCAACTGCTCTAACAAATTAGCCATACTGCTCCTCCTTTAAATGAATTCAATAATGCAAACCAAACAATACAACCTAAAAATTCTTACCATGTACTCCAGCAATGCTGGAATGTATCAGGGACTCTGGAAAATATAATGCCACCGGCATGATATCTGCCGCGGCATTGAGTTCAGTGGCTATTCAGGTGCAGAAACGACGGGGTTTGTCGTGTCCGTCGGTATTCGGGAGTGAATACAGGGCTCGTAGCCCATGGCACGGACATGCCTGATACAGCAGGAGCCAGCAAAACAAGCATTCAGCTGACCCATGCGTTAATACCCAAGTATAACCGAATTCCGCCAATTACTACATATAAGTTCTACCCTGCCCGGCAGGCTCAAGACTTGAATAATCCTGCCGCCAGTACGGTAGTCACTGTCAGATCAGCTGTAGTTCCCGGATTGATTTTTTCCGTTTTTAATATCTGGTCAAATGTCATGAGCGTACGCTGATAGGTCTTGGGATTATCACACGCCATAAACGCTTGCTCATGCAGCAAGGCTTCCTGCATTACGCGCTCGGCAGCTGCCATGCCGTACTTTCTGGCAATGTGGCTATCGGGGTAACGGGCGAAAAAGCCCAGGTAAACCGCAGTGACCGCCCATGCTTCACGCTGCCACCGATGCATAGCCTCACGGTAACGCACAAGACCTAGTTGCAAGATGTCCTGATAGCCATTGGCATATTGGCGAGCGACAAAATCATACGACTGCGCCTGCTCCATGGCTTGCAACAAGGTAACGGCGGGTGCCTCATGGACATCATGCTGATCGCTGCTGCCGAGACCGGCCGGAGATGCCTGCAAAATGGCGGCATAAGCCAGCCTTGCATCGTCCACTGTCAGTTGCTGCAGGGTTTGCTGCAAGGCATGCTCTGTGAGAGGCAAACCTTGCTCCAGTGCGGTTTGCATCAGCGGCGCCGCAAGCAGGACGATGCCAAGGTTGGTGTTGCAATTCACAGCGGCCCATGTGGCCTGAATAGCGCCTTGAATCCGCTGCCCCACTGTCAGGCCCGAGGCACACAGCGGCATGGCAGAAGCTTCGGCACTGGCAATAAAGTCCTCTACGACCATGCCATGACCATCGGCAAAAATATGCACATTGCCCGGCTTCAAGGCACTCAATTCTGCCAGACAGGCCTCTTTATAGAGGGCCGCCAATTCACTCGCTGCTACAGTCATTCAGGAACTTGCCAGGCTCAGTTGCGGCACGGTGGCCAGCTTAGCGAGCAAATCATCCACCAGGGCTTCGGCCACATTCAACTCCACCACACCCTGCAAGCCTTTCCAGGCCGGGATGCTATTCACTTCCAGCACAAAAAGCTTGCCGTGGCGGTCGCGGATGATATCAACACCACAGTAATCAATGTCCACCGCGCGGGCGGCGGCTTCTGCCAGTTCGGCAATTTCACCGGTATGCGGCAATACTTCACATCGCCCACCCTGGGCTACATTGTTTACCCAGCTGGCGCCATGACGCACCATGGCACCAATAGCCTTGCCGTTGATCACGAAGACACGATGGTCATGCCAGCGCCCCTCGCCACTATCAATATAGCGCTGCAGATAATAAAGACCATCCACATGCTCATCCATAGGCACCGGCAGCGGAGAGCCGGGCACCAGCTTGCGCACGCCCATGCCCTGCGAGCCGAACAATGGCTTGATCACCAGATGCTGGCCGGCGGCAAGCTCACGACTGATGATCTCGTGCGCCTGTGCCCGCGACTCGCATACCCAGGTGGCAGGTGTTGCTACCTGATGCCTGTGCAGCAAAAAGCTGGTCATGGCTTTATCTACGGTGCGCTCGACGGCACGGCCATCGTTATACACACGCACGCCCAGCATTTGCAGGGCATGCAAAATATCGAGCCGCACGATAACCTGTTGCAGCGTGCCACCCGGCACGCCGCGCACAAAGGCACAATCGGGCAAATGGTCAAAGCCGGGAATCACCACTCCGGCGTGGCCGGAAGTAATATCCAGGCGGCAATCTTTCAGGGAAACAAACACCGCCTCCAGGCCGCGCGCAGCAAACGCCTCGCGCAGGCGCTTGCCATGCCAGCCCGGATCATCGGTAAATACCGGGATGCGCGAATTCAAAAGTGACACCCCTGGTGACAATTAAGCAGGATAACCGAAGGACTGATCGAGCAAGGCCTGATCCAGTTTGCCGCCGACAAAGCTCTTGCCAGAGTCAACCGCCGTCACCGTAACGGCAGCCGGGCTGAACAGCATAGGATCAATCTTGTAGAAGTCCATGTTCACGCTCTTGAACACTTCCGCAAACGGACGACCGTAATCGCGTGAGGAACTGCTTGGCAGATCCTGCGCCAGCTTGGCTGCGGCCTCATCGCTGCCCTTGACGAAAATGTGGGCATGCCCGCCAAACAGAATCGCATCATTGGTACGGCCCATACCGATGAGGAAATCAGGCGCAGGCGGTGGTACCGGGGCACTGGCCATGCCATCCACCACATGCTCAAGCGGGAAATGCAGGGTATGAATCTTGTGCATGGCCACTTCCAGCACACGGGCGACAATTTGCACGGTACCAGCAAGACTGCGGGTCGGGGTCAGGATGAAGGTCAGCTTATCGGCTGCCACACCGGTATCACGAGCCACTTTTTCAATCACTTCGGTAGGCGGCGCCTTATCGCTTTCCAGCACCAGACAGGCCGAGTCAAACTTGTCCTGATAGCCCAGCTCCTTGTACAGCTCTTCACGACCTGCCAGTGCGCGACCAGGGCCGGAACCCAATGAGAAGAATTTTTCGTGAGACAAGCTCCAGCCAGCATACTGGCTACCCAGGCAGGACAGGATGGGGTTATTCGAATGTACGGACAACATCCATGGCCAGTGCGCGAAGGTGGACGATGTATGCAGGTTGACATGCCCGAGGCCGCCCATGCAGATTTCGGCAATCAGGCGCCCTGCTTCCAGGCCACCCGCAGATTTGATCCCGGCGTCCACAATCGTCGCCCCGGTCGCATGCTTTTCAACACCCACACGCAAGGCATCGGCGTTATCCAGAATGTACTGCACCAGAGGTGCCGTCAGCTTGTTAACGCTAGGCCAACGACTGATATCCAAAGCTGCTTGACTCATGTGATTCTCCTGATGGTTCGATATTATTGATAGCTTGATTCAAATGGCTTGATTCAATTCTTTGATACAACATTTGCGCACGCTGGTAAGCCAGGCGTTCGGCTTCCTTATCATCTTCTGCCGTTGCGATGATGGTACAAATTGGCATGTTCTGCGCAATCCGAGTGCCGGCGGGAGGCCGATCCACTACCCAGGCTGGCCATGCGAAGCCTGCCGGCACTTCAACGTCAATGGGGGAATAACATACCAGATTCGCCTGCACCTGTCCCAGCCCCGATGGCGTCGCCACAGGAATATTCACCACAGCTTCGCCATGGCAGGCCGAAATATGCGCCTGCAACCAAAGCACCTGCGTGTCATACAGCGCCAGACTGGCACTCAAGCGCGGGTTGACTTCCAGCACGTAGACCCCATCCTCGCCGAGCACTGCATCCAGACTGTTCAACCCACGCAGGCCATAATGCGCGGTCAATCGGCTAGCCGCCTGCAGCAAGGCATCCTGCACCTGAGGCGCAAGCACCTGAGGCCCGACCAGTCCAGCATAGCGATAGGGCAAATCGCCACAAGGGGCAACCAGCTGACGCTGAAATCCCACGCGATGCACCTTGCCTTCATGTGCAAGGAAAAGCAAAGACACGGGCTGGCCCGTTATCCTGCGCTGAAAATAAACATCCCCTGTTGATTCCGGCAATCCGGCAGAAAGCGGCGTGACATGCATACCGCCTGCACGGCCTGCTCGTTTGCATAACCAATCTTCCCTTTGCTCATCTGCAAGGGATGAAAGCTCAAAGCGCGTATCGGGAACGGGAATGTCCAGCGCAAGACAGCTGGTGTAAAAATCCTGAGGGGACTTGCATCGCGCTATGATCGCCGCCGTGTTTCCCAGTACAGGCACATGCTGCGCAAGGAGCTTTAGTAAGCCTGGCGTGGCTTCAAACCCGCTGCCATACAGCAGATATGTCACCTGATGGGAAGACAAGGCCGGGATCAAGTCCTGGCGTATGGAATCCTCGGTAAAACTTCCCTGATGGTATGGCAAGACCAGCAGCGCCGCACTGGCAGCTCGCGTTTCCTCATCACCAAAAACATCGGCAGCGAGTACGTGATACCCCGCTGCCGATGCTGCTGCGACATAAGGGCGGGCACTCGCCGCCACTATGGCAATATGGTGTTTCAGAACTACCTATACGAGATCTTTACGCGCCAATTCAAAGGCGGTAATGAAGTCGATGTAGACATGGCTCTGACCTTCCAGCATTTTCTTGAACAGACGCTGCTGGGTCTGGTACTTGATATTGCCGATGGCCAAGGCACCGATACCGTAGATTTCAGTGCCCTCGATCAACACGCCGTCAGCCATGACACCCACGCCTTCAGCGCCGGTAGGTGGCACTGCATTCACGTCGGCAACCACTTTCAGCGTCTTGGAAGTCTTCATCTGCTCGATGGTCAGCACGCGCACGCCAGCGGCAGCACAGCACAACGCGACATCACTGGTAGCCAGAATCTGGGTCTTCAGTTCATCGGTGCTACCGTCTACACACTGGATATTGGTGCCATAGCGCTTGTTGTAAGCCTCGGCCTTTTCCACAACATCCGAGAGTGCGCGGTGGGCCACCATTTCAACTGTCGCACCGTATTTGGATGCAATCACGGCGGTACATCCGCCCACAGGACCGGTTGCGCCGAAAATGCTGACCTTGCGGCCTTGCAGGGTGCCGCCGTAATACTTGGTCAGCAGTTGTTCCACGCGCGCCATCATGGCAGCAGACGTGGTGAATGCGCCGGAAGGGTCAGCAAACACGGAAATTTCGAATGGCGGCACCATGGACTTCTTGGCGGTTTCCAGCATATCCATGGCCAGATCCACATCACGGCCACCGATCAGCATGCCGGTGCGCCATACGCCGCGTGGGCCACGCGAGAAAATGGCGTCCTGCACAAGGCCGGTCACTTCAGTCAGTTGTACATTGGTATATTGCGCGATGGCATCGTAACCAGCGTCATACGCCATATTGACGTCAAACGGGCTGGCATTTTTAGCTGGTGTAATAAAATGTAATACGTACGGCTTTTCCACTTTGGTCCCTTCCATGTCGC
>DATMSO010000070.1:0-11993 GCA_035565335.1 Methylovorus sp. | reverse complement strand
CCGCTGAAGCACCAGCTGCTGAAGCTCCTGCTGCTGAGGCACCAGCTGCTGAAGCACCAGCCGCTGAAGCTCCTGCTGCACCAGCTGAAGAAGCTAAGTAAGTCTTTCTAGTATTTACTAGCAAAGTAAAAAGGCCAACTGAAAAGTTGGCCTTTTTGTTTGTCTGCAGCTTGCTAATTTATCCATAAATGCGGGATAAATGCCAGCTAATCGCCAGCGATTGATGGAATCCATCACATCCTTAAACAGGCGCACTTCACCATGTCGAGCTTTGGTTTTGCTGTTATCTCTTGCTTAACTTCAACGAATATCTCGCCAGTCAAATCCCAGTTCCTGATCAGCAATACTGATCCATTCCCGCTCGCATTGCAGCGCAGAAGATAAACAATCGATGACTAAATCCGGATGATTGTTCTTTGCGCTGAGATGGGCTGCCAGCAAATGCTGAAGGTGGCTTAGATCCAGATTCCCCAAAATGCCGGCTGAAGTCGTGTTGTCGAGATGGCCAAGTCTGCCGCTTACGCGTTTCTTCAATGGCCAGGCGTAGGGCCCGTTCATCAGCATATCGAGATCATGATTACATTCCAGCACCAGGCCATGGCAGCCTGACAGCATGGCTTCGATATGGGGCGTGGAGGTGCCGGTATCGGTCAGCACACCAAGTTTGGTATTGCCATCATGAAAGGTATATTGCACCGGCTCGCGGGCATCATGTGGCACAGGAAATGGCTGCACACCCAGGTCTTGTATGGTGAAAGGCGTATGGCTATCAATCACATGCAACTCAAAGCCACGCTGTTTGGGCATTAACCGCTCAACCATGGTCAATGTCCCGTGCGTGAGCCATACGGGAATACCGAATTTATTAGCGAGCTTGAATACGCCACCTGCGTGGTCATCATGTTCATGCGTGACCAGAATGCCGGTCAGGCTCTCCGGCGCCATGCCGGCCCGCTGCAAACGATGAATGGCATCGCGCAGGCCGAAGCCGCAGTCCAGTAGCAGGGTGGTGTCGCGGGATTGAATCAGCAGTCCATTGCCAGCACTGCCGCTCCCTATGGAACTGAAACGCATCATGATGCCATGGAGCTTAGCGCCCCATGGCCCGAGAGATCAAGAGCAAGCTTATTTCAGTTGTTCGAACAGCAGGTTCATGATGCGCTTGGCGCTGGCGGATTTGCTCGGCACACCGTCTTTATCGGTCACGGAGACTTTAGAGCCGGTACCATCGTCTTCCACCTTCACGCGGTATTGGCGCTCAGCTTCCTGCTTGGCTTTATCCTTGTCGCTGCCCCAGAATTTCAGCTTGTCCGTGATGCCTTTGTCTTCGGCAGGTTTGGCGGCCGCGTCTTTCTTGGCTTCGTCATCCTTGTCATCCCCCCAGAACTTCAGGCTGTCGAGCAGGCCTTTCTTCTGTTGAGGTGTGTCATCAATATCCACATCGGAATAACGCACATAGAAAATACCACTTGAGCGGTCACGATCCTCAACCACAAAGCCTACGCGATCCAGCGCCAGACCGACACGACGCCAGGCACGGTCAAAGCTGTCATTCACCGCCAGAGACACGGTGCCATCGCTATTCTGGTTAAGCTTGGCTCTGACTTCGGTATTGGATGTGGTGATGATGGTGCGTGATTTCTTTTCTTCCACGCCCAGTTTCACCATCAGGCGGCGCAACAGTTCCGCATCAATGTCTTCAGCATCGGCACGGGCTTCTTCTTTCTTGCTGCGCTTGTAGCCCATTTCAACGACGCCGGCACTGGTGACAACCCGTTCCTTGTTATCATCAGGCACATCGCTGACCGAGCGGTGGCTCATGTAAATTTCCGTCGTGCCGGTTTCTGTGCCGTTATCCAGACGGGTGCGGAATTTCTGGCGGTTTTGCAGGGTGTTGAGCTTGTCGAGCCAGCCCTGGAATTTATCCAGGTAATTGCCCTTGTCATCCTTGGTCAAGGTGCTGGGGTCTACCCATTCGGTTTCCATTACACCCGTTTGTGGGTTTTCCACCCGGACTGAAAAGCCCAGATCAGCCCAGAATTCACGCACCACAGGCCAGATTTTCTCCGGAGGCGCCTGCACCACCAGCCAGCGCTGGGCGCCAGCGCGCTCAAGCCGCACATTGTCGGGGTTGGCTAACACCCTGACCTGTTCGTCCACTTGTTCGGACTGGCCCTGGCTATAGTTGGAATAGGTCGTCGAGCCAGGCACGGAGTAGGTGTCATTTGACGAAATCGAAGTCAGGTCCGGCGGTACTTCAAGCGGGCGCGAACGGCCTGCTGCCTTGTAATCAGAAGACGTGTCGATAAAAGGAATGGAGTCGCAGGCGCTGACAGACAGCGCAAGTAAGGTCGCGAGTACAAGCGGTTTCAAAGTGAATCGATTCATGCGGTTTCTCGTCAACTTTCGAGTCAGTGAGTTAGATGGAGGCTTTGCCCATGGCGGCACGCAGTGTCTCGTGATGCTGCGCGGAAAGAGGAACCAATGGCAGGCGGATGCCTGGGCCTATCAGCCCCATTTCGCCCAATACCCACTTAACTGGGATGGGGTTGGCTTCGACAAACAGTTTCTGGTGGAGTGCAAACAGCTTGGCGTTGATGCTGCGTGTGGTGGCTGCATCGCCAATCAAGGCGGCTTTGCACATCTGCTGCATCAGGCGGGGCGCTACATTGGCGGTTACCGAGATAACCCCGTGCGCCCCCATCAGCATCAGGGCGGCGCCAGTGGCGTCGTCGCCACTGTAAATGGCAAAACCGGCAGGGGCGCGCAAGATCAGGTCTGTGCCACGCTCCAAGCTGCCAGTGGCGTCCTTGATGCCCACAATATTGGGTAGCGCTGCCAAGCGCAAGGCGGTTTCATTGCTGATATCGCAACCGGTGCGGCCGGGTACGTTATACAGGATTTGCGGAATATCAACGGCCTCGGCCACCGCCTTGTAATGCTGATACAAGCCTTCCTGCGTGGGCTTGTTGTAATAAGGTGCCACTAGCAGGCAGGCGTCAGCACCCAGTTCCTTGGCCTTGCGTGTCAGGTAGATGGCTTCGCTGGTGGAGTTGGCACCTGTGCCGGCGATGACCGGAATACGGTCTGCCACTTGCTCAATCGCCGTTTTGATCAGCAGGCAATGCTCTTCAAAATCCACGGTAGGGGATTCGCCCGTGGTGCCGACGATGACAATACCGTCGGTGCCTTCCTGCACATGAAAGTCGATGAGGGAACGTAATGCCTGAATATCAAGACCACCATCCTCATGCATGGGGGTGGCGATGGCAACAAGACTGCCTTGCAGCATGATCAACCTGACAATATGAATTAAATCAAAACATTTTAACTTAAAGTGGCCTAGGTAGAACACGCTTTTTGCATCTGCTTACATCATATTTGAGCATAATGCGGCGCGCGTTTTGCCTGGGGCCAGCGTGATTACCGTGGATATTAGCCATGGTCTGTTACCGCTTAATTAAAGGGCTCAAGCCTGTATAATCGCTTGCATATCATGTCTGTATCCAAGCCTATTTCCCATCCGTTATTGCCAAGCCCGCGTCGATTCGTCGTGGGCAACGCCAGCGCATCCGCATTCGGCGCGCCTGCGGCCGAGGGGAAGATCGACCCGCTGGTCGCCAGCATCGACGCCATTCTGCCGCAAACGCAATGCACGCAATGTGGCTATCAGGGGTGCAAACCCTATGCCGAAGCGATTGCGCGCGGCGACGCCAATATCAACCAATGTCCGCCAGGTGGTGAGGCGGGCGTGCAAGCACTGGCCAATTTACTGCGGCGACCTTACATTCCGCTGAACCCCCAGCATGGTGTGCAAAAACCCAGACAAGTCGCCGTCATTGATGAGCAGACCTGTATTGGCTGCACGCTGTGCATACAGGCATGCCCAGTGGATGCCATTCTGGGCGCATCCAAACAGATGCATACCGTGATCGCGGACGAATGTACCGGTTGCGAGCTTTGCATTGCGCCTTGCCCCGTAGATTGCATCAGCATGCAGGCACCGCCCGTTACTGCGCGCCAGGGCTGGCGCTATCCGGAATCCGCCGTGCATGCACCGGATGGTCCGCTGGATGTTCAGGCCGCTAATATTGCGCGGGAACGCCATGCCTTCCGCCTGCAGCGACAAGTCCGCGAGCAGGAAGAGCGAGCGCGCAAGCTGGCGCAAAGGCGGGCGGCTGCCACGCAGGGCAGCAGCCAGGATCCCGCTGCAGAAAAAGCGGCCCTGGCCAAGAAAGCGGCGATTGCCGCCGCCATGGCGCGAGTGCAGGCGCAAAAGGCTGCTGTGGCACCACGCAACACCGAGGCACTCAGCCCCACTGTGGCCGCCGAGATTGCCGCGATTGAGGCAAGACGAGCGCAGATAAAAAAAGATCAATGAACGCCCCCTTTTACCCCAGCCATGCGTCAGCTGACGCCATTTAGCCAAATCCATGAATGCAGAAAAAAGACGCGAGATTTTCAAACGCTTGAGTGAGGCGATTCCTGAGCCTAAAACCGAGCTGACGCATACCTCCACGTTTGAATTGCTGATAGCGGTGATATTGTCCGCGCAGGCGACAGACAAGGGTGTCAATATCGCCACGGCAAAATTGTTTCCGGTGGCGAATACGCCGCAAGCCATTGTTGATCTAGGCCTGGAAGGCCTGGAAAACTATATCAAAACCATAGGCCTTTACCACAGCAAAGCCAAGAATGTGCTGGCGACCTGCCGCATGCTGGTCGAGCAATTCAATGGTGAGGTGCCGCGCACGCGCGAGGCCCTGGAAAGCCTGCCAGGCGTGGGGCGCAAAACTGCGAATGTCATCCTCAATACCGCATTTGGCGAGGCGACCATTGCTGTCGATACGCATATCTTCCGCCTGGGCAATCGCATTGGCCTTGCCCCGGGCAAAACCCCGCTGGAGGTGGAAAAGAAGCTTCTGAAATCCGTGCCCAAAGACTATCTGCAGGATGCCCATCATCTGCTGATCCTGCACGGGCGTTATGTCTGTGTGGCGCGCAAGCCCAAATGTGCTGCCTGTGTGATTTACGATCAATGTGAATACAAGGAAAAAACCGTGTGAGTGAGGTGGCCACCGGTCTGGCTGTGAGCAATACGGCGCGCGCAGAGCTCGCTGCCGAAGCCGTGCAGCAAGCCATGCACAAACTCGGAGACCGTATACCGAATAGCGTACTGCTGTTTTTGACCGAAGAGTTTGCCGCCGATCCGCAGCCTGCCATCCGCGCTGCCGCGGCAGCGGCGAGTTGCCTGCAAGTCATGGGCTGTTCGGCGCCCGGTATTTTTACCGAAGAAGATTGGGTGCTGGACACGCCCGCGGCGGCGGCCATGGTATTCAGTGGCGATGTCAGCATGCTGCCCAAGCCTGACGGCCCCGGCTTGCGCATGGCACTCACCGCGCCCAATGCGCTCAATACGGTCTGGTTGCAATCGTCCGCCTTGCGTTTCGGCGGGGTCTCCGGCGATGCGACAGGGCAGGGGCCTTTTTCGGTATGGCAACATGCCAAGGGCACGCCAGTGGGGCATTGCGAAGCCGCGTTTCGTGGCGTGCACCCGGCCGTGCTGGTATCGCATGGCCTGCGCATACTGACTTCCATCCAGACCATCGACGCTGCCAGTGATTACGACCTCTTGCAGTTAAATGCGCAACCGGCATTGCCCATGTTTCACCTGTCCTTTCCGGATACGGCGCCTTCTTCGCATTTGCTGATGGCCTTGATCGCCGATAGCGAACCCCAATTGCTGGCGGGCGATTTTCAGTTGGCGGGTATCGTTTCGGAAAATGCCGCCCAGCAATCGCTGACGCTGACCAAGCTATTACGCCCCGGTCAGGTGGTATGCTGGGGTGTGCGTGCGGCAGACGCCGCCGAGGCCGAACTGCATGGCCTGATTGCAGGCCAGCTGGCTGCGTGGGATCAGGCGCCGTCATTTGGCTTGTTTTTCAGCTGTCTGGGGCGCGGGCCTTATTTGTATAACGGCATGGACCGGGACCTGGATGCCCTGCGGGTGCGTTGCCCCGGTATGCCCTTGATCGGTTTTTATGGCAATGGTGAAATTGCCCCTCATGGACAGGGCAGCGAACTGCTCGAATACTCGGCCGTGCTCGGCCTGTTTGCCAAGGATTAGGCATGGCTTTATTTAACCCCTCGCGTGATGAAGTCCGGCGATTCTTTTTTGATAGCTGGGCCAAATATCATCAGCAGGCTGCGCTGACACCGCTGGAAGCGCTGGCCTTGCAGGTCATGCAGCTACATCCGGAATACCATGCGGTGCTCAATGCGCCGGAGCGCTATCTTGAGCAGGCTTATTTTCCCGAGATGGGCGAAACCAACCCCTTTCTGCACATGAGTCTGCACTTGTCGGTGCTTGAGCAGCTTTCGATTGACCAGCCGCCCGGTATACGCCAGGCCTACGAAACACTCAGGTTGCGGCATGGCAATGAAATGGATGCGCAACACGATCTGATGGATTGCCTGGCAGAAACGATCTGGCGCGCACAACGCGACCAGCAGCCGCCAGATGGCATGGCTTATATTGCCTGCTTTCAGGCCAAGGCCTGGGCCGATTGAGGCATTGCAGCTCTCATTTGGGCACGCTCTCCGGCCGAGCTGTAATTGGCATGGAGCAAACCCTGCATTTCATGATTGAATAACGCATGAAAAAAACAGACCCACATGCTTGGCTGGCCGAACATGGCGATTATCTCTATCGCTTTGCGCTGGCACGGCTGCGCGACAGCCATCAGGCTGAAGACGTGGTGCAGGAGACCTTGCTTGCCGCGATGCAAAGCGCCAGCTATGCCGGTCAATCCGCCCCCCGCACCTGGCTGGTGGGCATTCTCAAGCACAAGATCGTCGACCTTATTCGCAAGCAAATGCGCGAGCAGCCCGTGGAAGGCCTGGGCGAAGACTTGCCCGATGAACCTGGCATGGATGAGTTTTTTGATGAGGACAACCGGCACTGGAACGATAAGCCACAGAGTTTCGGTATGCCGGAAAACAGCCTGGAGCAGAAGCAGTTCTTGATGATTCTGCAGGAATGCATGGATAGGCTGCCCAAAAAACTGGCCGCGCTTTTCATGCTGCGCGAAGTGCAGGAAGAAGAAAATGAAATAATTTGTAAGGAACTGGATATTAGCTCGACCAATGCTTGGGTGATGTTGTATCGCGCCCGAATGGGGTTACGCAAATGTCTCGAATTGCATTGGTTGGGGCGCTAGAAGATGAGCGTGCCATACCTGAATAGAGGAAAGGGAGAAACGGTATGCTGAGTTGCAAGCAAGCCAGCAGGCTGTTATCCCAGTCGCTGGACAGGCGCCTGACGTGGCGTGAGCGGTCAGCGCTGCGGTTGCACTTGACCATCTGCGATGTTTGCAGACGGTTTGGCCGGCAGTTGCTGATGCTGCGTGCCGCGGCAAAACGCATGGTCACGCTGACCGAGCAGGACGAGCAATTGCAGTTATCCCAGGAGGCGAAGGCGCGCATTGCCAGTGCCCTTGATCTTGAGCGTCAGTGAATTCTCCCCAGGATTCAGGATGCACAGGCGCAAGGCACTGACGATATTCACTAATTGAGCTATCCATTTAAATTATAGGAGAAATAAAAATGAACACTTCCAAGAAAACCCTGAGCCTGATGATCGGTACTGCTTTTGTTGCTTCGGTAGCCGCTGCCAATGTCCACGCTGCTGAAAATCCGTTTGCCATGAAGAGTTTGTCTTCCGGCTATATGGTCGCTGAAGCCGACAAGATGAAAGATGGCAAGTGCGGCACTGGTAAATGCAGCGCGGAAATGAAAGCCAAGATGGCCAAAGAAGGTTCTTGCAGCGCAGATAAAAAAGCCGAAGGTTCCTGCAGTGCCGACAAGAAAGCCAAAGAAGGTTCTTGCAGCGGTGACATGAAGGCCAAGGAAGGTTCCTGCCACGCCGACAAGAAGTAAACATGTCGCAGGCGCAATCACATAGTTCGATCAAGGGAGCAGGGCTGGGTCTCAAGCGCGAGCTGTTGCCGCAGATACAGGCGGCGCATGGCACTGACCTGACACAGCACCTTGATTTTGTTGAGATTGCGCCTGAAAACTGGATAGGCGCCGGTGGTAAATATGCCAGGCAGCTGGCTTGGTTCACTGAGCGCTATCCCATCGTATGTCATGGTCTTTGTCTGTCGTTAGGCGGCCCCGATCCACTCAACGAAGCTTTTCTGCGGCAGGTAAAACAGTTTCTCGATCAGCACCAGATTCCGCTATATACCGAACATCTAAGCTATTGCACCGACGGTGGCTATTTGTATGATCTGCTGCCCATCCCTTTCACAGAAGAGGCAGTACACCATGTGGCGGCGCGTATCCGCCGCACGCAGGATATTCTGGAGCGGCGCATCGCGGTAGAAAATGCGTCTTTTTATGTGGCCGCGCCCATCGCCGAGATGGACGAAGCCAGTTTTATCAACGCAGTGTTGCAGGAAGCCGATTGCGACCTGCATCTCGATATCAACAATATCTACGTCAACAGCGTGAATTTTGGCTTTGATCCGCATGCCTTTCTGCGAGAGATGCCGGGAGAGCGCATTGTCTACGCCCATATCGCCGGACATGACCGCGAGGCGGAAGATCTCATCATCGACACGCATGGGCAGGACGTTATCGACCCGGTGTGGCAATTGCTGCGCGAGGCGTATGCCCTGTTTGGCGTGTTCCCCACCTTGCTGGAGCGCGATACCAACATACCTCCACTGGCGGACGCCATGCAGGAGGTAAATCATATTGCTAGTTTGCAAGCCGCCCAGCGCAATCACGCTCAACAAGGTTTGGTCGATGCCCTAGACACGAAACGGGTGAGCGCATGAGCACACTGGAAAGCAAGGCTTTGCCGCTATTTCAGCAATATCAGCAGACCTTCACCGCGCATATTCGCCAGCCGCGCCAGCATGCGCGACCCGCCGGCGTGCCCGCCAAACGCATGCAGGTATACAACGAGATTGTGTTTAACAACCTCTTTTCCGCCGTTAGCGCCTGTTATCCGGTCTTGCAGCGCGTCATGGGCAAGCGTGCCTGGCAGACGCTGGTGCGCCGGTTTTTTGCCGAGCATCAGGCAACAAGCCCGTTTTTTCGCGATATCCCCAAGGCGTTTCTGGAGTTTTTACCGCTGGTGGAAACGCTGCCGCCGTTTGCCCTCAGTCTCGCGCATTATGAATGGATAGAGCTGGCCATTGCGGCGGACGACAGCATAGCGCCAGCGCTGACGGCAGAGGGCGACCTTTTGCAGGGCGTGCCCATTCTGGCGCCTGCACTTGCGGTGCTGGCCTATGATTATCCGGTGCAAAAAATCTCAGCACGCTTCAAGCCGCGGGAGCCGTTGCCTGAGCCTGTGCATTTGCTGGTGTTTCGCAATCAGCAGGATGAAGTGAAATTTGTGGAAATGAACGTCATGACGGCGCGCCTGTTGCAATTGCTGCAGCCGGGGCAAATGACAGGTCTCGCAGCCCTGCAGCAATTGGGTCTTGAGATAGGGCATGCAGAGGCGGCTGCTCTCGTCAGCTTTGGCGGCGCGTTGCTCGAAGATTTGCGGCAGCAGCAGATTGTGTGGGGCATTGCTGCCTGAGTCAGGTTTTTGATCAGGTGAGTTTGATCCTGATCTGCTGAAGGTGCGTTTAGCCAGGCAGGTCTGTCACGCTGTATATCGTCCAGTGCTGCTTGCCTGCACGGGTGATGGAGCAGCCCAGGGCTGCGCTGGGGTGTTCGCGGTCCAGCACGTGCCGCGTGTGGTCCGCCGTCTGTTTGTCCAGATACCAGCGGTCTACCCAGACCACTTTGCTGGATTGCGGCTCGGTATTGGTCAACGTGATCAGTTTGCCGTCATTCACTGCACAGTCCGCATCGTCCACTTCGATCAATTTTATGGAAGACGCTTCCTCCGCCAATACCGGCACGGGGCCGAGCAGAGCCGCGATGAGTGCGCTAGTCATCCAGGTAGTCATCCAGAGTGAGGTACATTTCATAAGCAAATTTGCCTGACGATAGCTCTAAATATTCCTGGGTAATTAATGCGCTGCCTTGCTGCGGCGTGCCGGTTTTTTCAGGGGCGTGATCTCGTGATGCCCATGATGGCGATCCAGCAGGCTATAGTAATTGGAAGGGGTTAGCACGGTGGGGATGGCATCCGGCAGCATGTCGGGATAATCCTTGCTGTAATGCAGGCCGCGACTCTCATGCCGTTCCATGGCGCTATTCACTATCAGTTCGGCCACCTGCAGCAGGTTGCGCAGTTCGATCAGATTATTGCTGATGCGGAAATTACTATAAAACTCATGCACTTCGTCGCGCAGCAGGTGTATGCGGTGCAAAGCGCGTGTCAGGCGCTTGTTGGTGCGGACGATGCCCACATAATTCCACATGGTGCGGCGCAATTCGCTCCAGTTGTGGGTGATGATGATTTCCTCATCGGCATCCGTGACGCGACTTTCATCCCAGTAGGGCAGCTTGACTGGACGCTTGTTGGGCTTGGCCAGAATATCCTGCGCGGCGGCCTGGCCGAATACCAGGCATTCGAGCAGTGAATTGCTGGCGAGACGATTGGCACCGTGCAGACCGGTGCAAGCCGTTTCGCCTATGGCATAAAGCTGTGGAATATCGGTGCGGCCGATGTGGTCTGTCATGACGCCACCACAGCTATAGTGCGCGGCGGGCACCACTGGAATGGGCTCACGCGTGATGTCGATGCCCAGCTCCATGCAGCGACGATAAATGGTAGGGAAGTGCGACAGCACGAAATCCGCCGGCTGATGCGAGATATCCAGATACACGCAATCAATGCCGCGCTTTTTCATTTCAAAGTCGATGGCACGCGCGACCACGTCACGCGGTGCCAGCTCGCCCCGCGGGTCATGCTCCAGCATGAAACGCGTACCATCCGGCAGCAGCAGGCGGCCGCCTTCGCCGCGAACCGCCTCGGTAATCAGGAAGGACTTGGCCTGCGGATGGTACAAACAGGTCGGGTGGAACTGGATGAACTCCATGTTGGCGACCCGGCAACCGGCACGCCAGGCCATGGCAATGCCGTCGCCGGTTGCAACGTCGGGATTCGTGGTGTAGAGGTAAACCTTGCCCGCGCCACCAGTGGCCAAGACGGTATTCTGGGCGGCGATGGTCAGCACCTTGCCACTCTGGTTATCCAGCACATAAGCGCCCAGGCACTCGGCACCTTCTATCTTGACCTTGCGCGCTGTGATCAGGTCTACCGCGATATGGTCTTCCAGCAAGGTGATGTTGGGGTGGTTGCGGACTTTTTCCGCCAGGGTTTTCTGCACGGCGTGTCCGGTAGCATCGGCAGCGTGAATGATGCGCCGGTGGCTGTGACCACCTTCACGCGTCAGGTGAAAGCCGCTATCGTCGTCTTCGCGGGTAAACGGCACGCCTTCATCAATCAGCCATTGCACGGTTTCGCGGCCATGCTCGGCCACCAGGCGGGTGACCTCGGCATCACACAGACCGGCGCCGGCAATCAGGGTATCCTGAATATGGGCCTCAATCGAATCATCATCGGTCAGCACGGCGGCAATGCCGCCCTGTGCCCAGTTGCTGGAACTATCATTGATGCTGCGCTTGCTGACCAGGCATACCTGTTTGTCTGCTGCCACTTTCAACGCCAGCGTGAGACCCGCCAGCCCGCTACCAATGATCAAAACATCAAATTGCTGCATATATATCCGTCAGGTGAAACTTTAATCAGTGTAGCGCTGTCTTCATCACTAAGCTAGTCGACACCAAGCTGGGAGAAATACAATGATTAATGCAAAAAATATGGGAGAATTTTCGCGCCTCGGTTTCGTGGACACCACGATGCAAGGGTATACTCCGAAAATTAACAATATGCAGACAGGGAGCGCTGGCCCCATGGTGGGCAACCGGGAGATAGATCAGGAATTGGTTGAGCGTGCTCAGCGCGGCGACAAGCGCGCCTTTGGCATGCTGGTGGACAAATACCAGCGCAAGCTGGG
>DATMSO010000069.1:0-10818 GCA_035565335.1 Methylovorus sp. | reverse complement strand
GTTAAGATAGGCGCTCCATCCAACAACCTTGATTGAAAACACTATGAACAAACAAGAATTGATTGAAGAAATTGCAACAAGCGCTGGTATTAGCAAGGCTGCCGCTGGCAAGGTGATTGATGCATTCACCAGCAGTGTTACTGGCGCTTTGAAGAAGGGTGACTCCGTAACCCTGATCGGTTTCGGTACCTTCGCAGTTTCGGAACGCGCTGCCCGTACTGGCCGCAATCCGCAAACCGGTAAAGAAATCAAGATTGCTGCACGCAAGGCTCCAGCCTTCCGCGCCGGCAAGGCTTTGAAGGATGCCCTGAACTAAACTGAACCACGGTTCTTTCAGTCAGGTAAAAACGCCAGCAAATGCTGGCGTTTTTTTATGTGGTTCAGGACCGAAGAATGGAGCGTCGCATCAAGGCTTGGCAGCAGGCTTGGTACACTTCTCGGTTTTCTCGCTTTCGATTTCCTTTGCCACACCATGCTTGTGTTCGACCTCCACACAGGCGCCAATGGCAAGCGGTCCATGGTCATCCTCAAGTTTGGTTTTTTCATTGACCTGTATCTGCTGGTCACCGATGACCCAGGCACCAATATTATTATCCGGCTTGCTCTGGATGGTGCCGTAAAACTCGGTGTCGGCCATCGCCAGTGCTGGCACCACAGTTAACAAGCTTGCGACCAAAAGGGTAGCTTTAAACATAATCTCTCTCCTTCAAATTCATGTGGGTGTTTCTGTAGGTGTCCAGGCTGCAGCATAAGTTCCACTGCAAGCTGGCTGCTTGATCAGTGGGTTTAATGAAAATCATGAGGCCGGAATCATGAATGGCAGCAGGGTGATAACCAAACTGCCAGCGCATACTGCAGTCATAGCAATACAGCAAGTGATCGCTGAATTAGCAACCGAATGAATTCCAAACCAATGAGGAGAATCACCATGTGGACCAAACCAGAAGCTACCGAAATGCGTTTTGGCTTTGAAGTAACGATGTACGTTTGCAACCGCTAATCGTTGCATCCAAGCGCTGATTTTTCAGCGCTTACTGAGTACATAAAAAAACGGAGATTTCTCTCCGTTTTTTTATGGGCGCCAACTTCTTTCAGGATCAGCCTTAAGCTTGTATAAAGCGATCCAGAATGTGCTTGGTCATGCCTTTAGCCAGCTCTTCCTCACCATAGAACACCGTGCCTATGCCATCTTTCCTGAGCAGGGTGGATTCCTCTTCATTATGTGTGCGCACCACAATTTCAATGCTGGGTTGCAGCATCGAAGCCGCCGCCGACATTTTGCGGAAATCGATGGTTTCCGGTGTCGCAATCACCAGCATGGACGCATTCTGGATATGCGCTTGCACCAGCACGGCGGGGTCAGCAGCATTGCCTGAGACAGCTGCAATACCTTTTTTGCGCAAGCCTTCTACAATTTCCCGGTTCTGCTCGGCAATCACAAACGGAATACCCTGTTCAGTCAGCGCCTGGGCAATACGCCGCCCTACCCGGCCATAACCCACCAGCACCACCTGACCTTCGAGCAGCTTGCGTTCGGTACTCATGGGCAGTTCGGCGAAGGGGTCAGTACGTCGATCGAGGTGACGCGCCAGTTTCGAGAAACTAAGCAGCCATTTTTCGATGGGTTTCGCCAATGAAAACACCAGCGGATTCAGCGCAATGGAAATCAGCGCTCCGGCCAACACCAGACTCATGCCTTCCGCTGGCAAAATGCCCAGACCCATGCCCAGGCCAGCGAGGATGAACGAAAACTCGCCGATCTGCGCGAGGCTGGCTGCCACGGTCAGTGCCGTATTGAGCGGGTAACGAAATGCCAGCACGATCGCCATGGCGGCAATCGATTTACCCACAATAATGATGGCTACCACCGCTAGGACACTGAAGGGCTCCTTGAGCAGTATCGCCGGATCAAACAGCATGCCCACAGAAACAAAAAATAGCACGGCAAAGGAATCGCGCAGGGGCAGGGACTCTTCAGCCGCACGATGGCTGAATTCGGACTCCCGCATCACCATGCCGGCAAAAAAGGCGCCCAGGGCAAATGACACACTGAACAGCTTGGCTGCGCCAAAGGCGATGCTGATGGCCGCAGCAATGACCGCCAGGGTAAACAGCTCGCGCGAGCCGGTTTTGGCCACATGCCACAACAACCAGGGCAGCAGGCGCTTGCCGGCCACCAGCATGAAGGCAATGAAAAACGAAACCTGCAGTAAGGTGAAGCCTATGGTCTGCCAGAGCGGGGCAGCACTCACCACTGGCGCCGTGCCCCCTAGAATGCCTGCCAGCGGCGGCATCAATACCAGCACCAGCACGGTGGCCAAGTCTTCCACCACCAGCCAGCCCACGGCGATTTTTCCGTTCATGCTATCGACAATGCCGCGAGCCTCCAGCGCCTTCAACAGCACCACCGTACTGGCGCATGACAGGGCCAGGCCAAAAATAAGCCCCTCTCCCAGCGTCCAGCCCCACCAATAAGCCACACTTGCCCCGAGCACCGTGGCCAGGGTCATTTGCACCACGGCGCCGGGCAGGGCAATCCGCTTCACCGCCATGAGGTCGGCAATCGAAAAATGCAGGCCCACGCCAAACATGAGCAGCATGACGCCGATTTCAGACAGCTGCGAAGCAATCCCGGTATCGGCAACGAAGCCGGGCGTAGAAGGGCCTATCAGGATACCTGCGAGCAGATAGCCCACCAGGGCGGGCAATTTGATTTTTTCGGCGATAAAGCCGAATACCAGCGCCAGGCCGAAGCCCGCCGCGATGGTGGAAATAAGCGTGATGTTATGGTCCATGGCGCAATTTTTTGTGAAGATTGTTATTGAACATCACTGCATTGAACATCAGCTACAGTGCGGTAAGCGGGGCCGCATTTCATTCGGTGAAGGCGCTGATCACTCACAAGCCTGTAAGCCTGTCATGACCAGCGGCAGACCCATCATACAGGGTGTACAAGCCTGTTGCGGTTGCTATTTTTATGGATGATGCTTCAATGAAAAATGATTCCCCACCCTAAGGGAGTCTCATCATTAAAAATGGTTCGCATCGGATTTAACGATGTCGTAAGACTCACCGTATGAAAAGCGCGCGATTTAGGATAGCGCGAGGGCTACCATTGGAAGTCGTTGAGCAGGAAGTCTTCCAGGCCATCGTTATCCTGCGGACGGGCCGACAAGGTCACCACGCGGCCAAGGCGCTTGGATTCCCAAGTAAAGTCGCCTTTGTAATCGCGGCGGATGATCTCGATCATGCGCTTCACCACCGCCCGGCGGATATCCCCATCCGCTGGTGCGTCCACCTCGATATATTCCGTGCGTGGGTTGCTGAAATAGCGCCAGCCACGGAAGACAAACTTCGCTCCGCGGGAGCTCATCTGCGTAATCTGGAAAACACCGCCGCCCGCTTCCTTGAGGTTGCGCTGGATATTGGCCTCACGCACCTCGTCTGCCGTCGGGCCATGGTCTTTCGCTGCGGCATCTTCATTCAGGATCGAGGGGTCGCCCTGTGCTCGCCGCCGATCACGCTGTTGTTTGACGTAACTCATCATGTCGGTAGGCGGAGGCGACATATCGGGCTCCGGCGCAGGCTGAGGCGGCACACGCCGGTCAAGCGGTGCCGGTGCCTGATTACGGGCAGGTGGTTGCGCCGCCATGACGGGTGGAGCGACGGGCTTGCTCGGTTTTGTCACCGGCTTGCTGACCGGTTTAGGAGGCGCTTTGGGTGCCGGAGCGGGGGCAGGCTCTGCTTGAGCGCTGGGCTGCGGCTCGGCCACTTTGGGAGCCGCCTTGGGCGCAAGCTGCATCACAATCTGGCTAGATTCTGCCGGCTCGGCTTCCGGCCCGGAGTCCATGGGATGAACAATGACGGTAAACAGCAATATGGCGTGTATCAGCAGCGAAATCACAATCGCGATCAGCGTATTGCGGCTGATGCGGATCTGCAGCATGCGATCTCCCCGGGAACGTTTATCCCAGAGAAAAGGAGCCGCGGCAGAGGTGGGCAATTGCGAAGAGGGCTGTTTGTTAGTCAACACGGGTTCTTGTGAGCTTGAAGCAGGTGTAAATCGCCATATTGGAGCCATGCGGCCCAGGATGGTTGCATGGACGACCATAAGCTTAACATCAAGCGTAATGGGGCAATGTTAAAAAAAGTAATCGTCCCTGGGCCGCAAGGGACACCAGAATGCAAGGAAACGCTGAGCTGGCGTTGACCAGATAATAAAAAAATCGAAACTTTGCCGGCCAAAAGACTACTAAAAGGTAACAGGGGAAACTTACAACACCCTGACCATCCCACCTTGTCAGGAGTGGCTGAATGCATATTATCTTTTAAAAACAATCGCAAAAGGGAACTCCATTGCAATCACAACCTATTCATAAAGACATGGGCTCATGCGTTGCCTTGTTTGGCGAAGTATTAGCCGATGTTTTTCCTGATGGTCATATCCTCGGCGGTGCGCCGTTTAATGTCGCGCGCCATCTACAGGGCTTTGGCCTCAAACCCGTCATGATTTCACGCACCGGCAATGATGCCTTGCGCGAAGAACTGCTGGCCGAAATGAGCGCACGCGGCATGGATACGTCCGGCATCCAGTGCGACCCTCAATACCCCACCGGCCAGGTCACCGTACACATGGATCCGGGCGGTCACCGTTTTGAAATCCTCCCCTATCAGGCGTATGACTATATCCACGCCGGTGTGACACACATGCTGACCATGTCGATCAAGCCGGACCTGGTCTATTTTGGCACCCTGGCGCAGCGCAATATGGAGTCGCGCCTGGCACTGGATAATTTCCTGAACGACGCCAGAAGCCCGCGCTTTCTGGATATCAACCTGCGGGCACCGTGGTATGACAAACACACGGTACGCCGCTCGCTGATGCGCGCCGATATCGTCAAGATGAATGAGGACGAGCTGGGTGCGCTGGCGATACTGCTAAGGCTACCGGGAAAGTCCCTGCCCGAGCTGGCGATGGCCATGCTGAAGCGCTTCAACCTCACGCAAGTGGTCATCACGCGTGGCGAGCAAGGCGCATGGCAATTGCATGCCAGCGGCGAACTGCAGGAGACAGGTCCGCAGCGCATGGCGCAACCCCTGCAGGATACGGTGGGCGCAGGCGATGCGTTTGCGGCGGTATATATCCTCGGCCATCTGCAGCAATGGGATACCCAGCTCACGCTGACCCGCGCCAACCAGTTTGCCAGCGCCCTGTGTGCCATACGCGGGGCCGCGCCGCATGACCTTGGGTTCTACCAGCCCTTTGTGCAGGAGTGGCTGTCATGATCCCGGCCAGCGACAACCCCCTATATGTATTGATGATCAGCCTGCATGGCCTGATACGCGGATACGATCTCGAACTGGGCCGCGATGCCGATACCGGCGGCCAGATCACTTATGTGGTGGAGCTTTCCCGCACGCTGGCTGCGCATCCCGAGATCGGCAAGGTGGACCTGCTGACACGCGCTATTCTTGACCCCTCGGTCTCTCCCGATTACAGCCAGCCGGAAGAAGCTCTCTCGGCCGGCGCGCGTATTATCCGTCTGCCGTTTGGGCCCAAACGCTATTTGCGCAAGGAGCTGATGTGGCCTTATCTGGATGAGCTAGTGGATCGTTGCTTGCATTACCTCCGCCAACAAGGGCGCCTGCCCGATTTGATTCATACCCACTATGCCGATGCCGGCTATGTGGGCCAGCAACTCTCCCTGTTGTTAGGCATTCCCCAGGTACATACCGGTCATTCGCTGGGGCGCACCAAGCGCGAACGCCTGTTGGCGAGTGGACGTAAACAGCATGCCATTGAGCGCCAGTTCAATCTCGACCGCCGCATTGCGGTGGAAGAAGATATTCTCAAGCATGCGGCGTTTGTCGTCACCAGCACTCGGCAGGAAATAGAATCGCAGTACGGCATTTACCACAACTTCGACCAGCAGCGGTATGTCGTCATTCCGCCCGGCACCGATACCAAACGTTTCTCACCACCCGGCAGGCGCAAGATCCAGTCCGATCCGCAGCAGCAAATAGACCGCTTTCTGAGCGACCCGGACAAGCCCATCATTCTCGCCATTTGCCGCCCGGACCTGCGCAAGAATCTCAAGGGCCTGGTGCATGCCTACGGGCAATCCCCGGAGCTGCAGGCCAAAGCCAACCTCGTCATCGTCGCCGGCACGCGTGAAGATATACGCGCCATGGAAGAATCACAGCAGCAGGTCATGCAGAATCTGCTGCTGGATATCGACAAGTACGACCTGTGGGGCAAGGTCGCCATTCCCAAGCAGATATCGCAGGAGGCGATTCCCGAGCTTTACCGGCTGGCCGCGAGAAGGCGAGGTGTATTTGTCAATTCGGCCCTCACCGAGCCCTTCGGCCTCACATTGATAGAGGCCGCGGCCAGTGGTTTGCCTTTTGTAGCACCGGATGACGGCGGCCCACGCGATATCGTGCGCAACTGCCGCAATGGCCTGTTGGCCAACACCCTGGAATGCGAAGCCATCGGTCAGGCGCTCACCACGGCGCTGGCGGATCGCAAGCAATGGCGCACCTGGTCGGCCAATGGCCTGCTCGGCGTCAAACGGCATTACAGTTGGGATGCACATGTCGCGAGATACATGAAGGAGTTGCGCCTGGTGCTGCGCCGCAACCGCAAGGGGGTACGGCGTCATCACGCTTTGCTGCTGGATTCAGGCAAATCGCAAATGCCGCTGGTGGAGCGCACGCTGATCAGCGATATTGATAACACCTTGCTCGGCGAACGCGCCTCGCTGCAGCAGCTGATGCAATGGCTGAGCCGCAACAAGGGCAAGCTGGCGTTTGGCATTGCTACCGGCCGCCCAGTAGAAAGCGCGATTGCCATCCTGAAAAAATGGCAGGTGCCGCAACCGGAGATTCTGATCACCTCGGTCGGCAGTGAAATTCACTATGGCGCTAAGCTCATCCCCGATATGGGCTGGGCCAACCATATTCGTCACATGTGGCGTCGCGATGATTTGCAACAGGCGCTCACCGGCATCCCCGGCCTCACGCTGCAAGCGCCCGAAAATCAGCGCGAATTCAAGTTGAGCTATATCGTGGACCCGGAACGCATGCCCAGCATCAAGGAGCTCTACCGCTTGCTGGGCGCGCGCAAGCTAAGGGCGCAGTTAATCTACTCGCATCAGGAATTTCTCGACATCCTGCCTATACGCGCCTCCAAGGGGCATGCCATTCGCTATCTGGCTTACAAGTGGGGCTTGCCGCTGGAAAACTTTCTGGTCGCAGGCGACTCCGGCAATGACCAGGAGATGCTGGTCGGCAATACGCAGGCCATCGTCGTGGGCAATTACAGCCCGGAACTGCAGGCACTGAAAGGCATGCACAGCGTGTACTTTGCCTCCCGGCATTTTGCCGCCGGGATTCTGGAAGGCCTGAGCCATTATGGCTTGCTGGACCTGCCACCCGGCACATTACCGCCATCAAACAATACGGTAGAGAGCGAGGTGCCCCATGTATGAACAGGTATCGCATTCGCTGCTGAATGACATTCTGATCGGCCTCAAGCCCGAAATCAAAAAGCACAATCTGCAGCATTTTTATATCCGTCTGGGTGCCAATTTCTATGCCATCTATTCGCTGTTTCATACCTTGTACGGCGAACGGGCGGATTACAAGCAGCAGCTGGGCAAGCTGGTAGAAACCCTGACGCGGCAATACCTCAATCGCGCCCCGCATCTGCGCGAGCAGGATCTGGCACGGGAAAAGGACCATACCTGGTTCCTCAGCCAGAAATGGGTAGGCTTTGCCATGTATTGTCAGGAATTCGCCGGTGACCTGCAGGGCGTGCAGCGTCATCTGCATTTTCTGCAGGACCTGGGCATTAATCTGCTGCACATCATGCCCATCATGGATTGTCCGCAGGGCAAGAGTGATGGCGGCTATGCCGTGCGCGATTTCCGCCATATAGACCCGCGTTACGGCACGCTGGAAGATCTGGATGCGCTGATCAGCAATCTGAAAAAACGCGACATGCTGCTGGCGCTGGATGTGGTGGTCAACCATACTTCGGACGAACATGAGTGGGCATTAAAGGCTCGCCAGGGCGACGCGAAGTATCAGGACTATTACTACATGTTCGACAACCGCGAGTTGCCGGATTTGTACGAGGAGTCGATGCTGGAAGTGTTCCCCGAAACCGCGCCGGGCAATTTCACCTGGAATGCCGAAGCCAACAAATGGGTGATGACGGTGTTCAATCAGTTCCAGTGGGACTTGAATTACCGCAACCCCGCGGTGCTGATCGAGATGATCGACATCATTCTCTACTGGGCTAACCATGGCGTGGATATTCTGCGGCTGGATGCGGTGGCCTTTCTGTGGAAAAAAATTGGCAGCAGTTGCCAGAATGAACGTGAAGCGCATCTGATCCTGCAATTGATGAAAGACTGTTGCCAGGTGACGGCGCCCGGCGTGCTGTTTATCGCCGAAGCGATTGTGGCGCCGCCGGAAGTGATCAAGTATTTTGGTGAAGACGCGATCAATGCCAAGGAATGCGAGATTGCCTACAACGCCACCTTGATGGCGCTGTTGTGGGAAGGGGTCGCTACCAAGAAAGCCTCGCTGCTCAACAAGGGCATCCACAATATCCCCACCAAACTGGAGCGCGCCACCTGGCTCAATTATCTGCGTTGCCATGATGACATCGGCCTGGGCTTTGATGACAACGACATCCGCCAGGCGGGCTATGAGCCCTGGGCGCACCGGCAATTCCTGATTGACTATTACACCGGTAACCGTGATGACTCCATCGCGCGCGGCGTGGCCTTTGGCCGTAACGACAAAACCGGCGATGCCCGCATTTCCGGCTCGCTCGCTTCGCTGGCGGGTCTGGAGACTGCCCTTAACCGTCAGGATGAGCCCGCCATTGATACCAGCATACGCACCATCCTGCTGCTGCACAGCATCATCCTTTCCTTCGGCGGCATTCCCCTGCTCTATTACGCTGATCCACTAGGGACGCTCAACGATACCTCGTACCTGGAAGATGAACTGAAGTACAACGACAGCCGTTGGGTGCACCGACCACGCATGAATTGGGAAAAAGCCGAATTGCGCCAACAGCCGGGCACGGTGGAATACCGCATTTTCAATGCCCTGAAAAAGTTGATCGCCCTGCGCAAGGAGTTGCCCGCGCTGGCCGACCTCAATAATCGCGAATTATTCGAGCTGGAAAATCCGCATTTGCTGGTGTATTCGCGCTTTGATCCGCTGAATAGCTCAGCACGTGTGCTGGTGGTGAACAACTTTGATCACAGCGCACAAGCCATGCCCCTGGAGCCCTTGCGCCGCGCCGGGTTTTTTACCCACGGCACGGTACAGGAGACCATCTCGGCCGACAGCTATGCATGCACGGAAGACAGCTTGCTGATTCCTCCGCTCACCGCCTGCTGGTTCAAGACCTAGCACCGCACCTGGCGGGCCGATAGCAGGCGACGCCGCACAGGCAATCCGCCTCAAGCAACAACACTGGAGAACCCATGGAACACTACCTCATTCAACTTGGCATTGAAGATATTCAAAAATTCTGGGATATCGCCAAAGTCTTTTTAAAGATTGTCCTGATACTGGTGATTGCCTGGCTGGCGATGCGCCTGATCAACCGCATGCTGCAGGTGCTGAATACGCGGCTGCTCGCGCATGCGCAGGATAATCCCGAAGAAATCAAACGCGTGCAAACCCTGGGGCGGGTATTTCGCTACATCGCCACCGTACTAGTGTCGGTGATTACCATCATGGAGATATTGAACGAGCTCGGCGTTTCCATTGCGCCTATTCTGGCCGCCGCCGGGGTAGTGGGTGTGGCAGTGGGCTTTGGTGCGCAAAGCCTGATCAAGGATTACTTCACCGGCTTTTTCCTGTTACTGGAAAACCAGATCCGGCAGGGGGACGTGGTAGACGCCGGCGGTAAAAGCGGTTTTGTCGAGGAGGTCACGCTGCGCTATATCAAATTACGCGATTACGATGGCAATGTGCATTTCATTCCGAATGGCGTGATTTCCACCGTGACCAATATGAGCCGCAGCTTTGCCTTTTCGGTGATCGATGTGCGCGTGGCCTTCCGCGAAAATGTGGAGACGGTGATGACACTGATGCGTGAAGTAGCGGATGACCTGAAAGCAGACCCGGCGTTTAACCAGAAAATACTGGATGACCTGGAGATGGCTGGCGTGGACCGCTGGGATGACTCGGCGGTGATCATCAAATGCCGCTTCAAGGTATTGCCGCTGGAACAATGGACCATACGCCGTGAATATCTGAAACGGCTGAAACACGCCTTTGATCACGTTGGCATTGAGATTCCGTATCCACACCTGACTATTTCAGCCGGCCAGATGCGGGGCGAAAACAGCCCTGCCATGGACAGCATGAATTAAAAGCAGGGATGTCGGGAGTGCGCTGGGCGCTTAATGCACGAGGTTTAGTGCATAGGCGCTAAGCGTCAGCAAGATCAGACGCAATCGCCGCTGGCGAGCGTCATCTTGACGATTTCGCGGCGTAGCTCCAGCTCACGCTGTTGGGTTTTATACAGGGTCGTCTGGGTAAAACGGTGGGGGACTTCCAGCACACTCAGATACTCCGGCTGAAACGCAGGAGCGGGGATCAGATAATCAAAACTTGCGGATTGCATGTCAATTCCTTGTGGGATATCGGGTTAATACACGGGCTGAAATTGTGTTTCAGCGCCATTAAGAGCGCGGGAAAATCAAAAAATTCCCACGCGCTTAGTTTATTTGGAATTTGCGGATAGCAAACCGCCAAACTACCCTGATATCGTCCCGCAATTTG
>DATMSO010000068.1:0-3376 GCA_035565335.1 Methylovorus sp. | reverse complement strand
AGCGGGACCGCACATCCCCATCACACACACGGCACACAGGACACGAAATGGCTGAAGACAGCGATTTAGAAAAGACAGAACCGGCGACGCCCAAGCGCCTCGAAAAGGCGCGCGAGGAAGGTAATGTCCCCCGCTCACGCGAGTTCGTGACCTGTGCAATGTTATTGGCTGGTGGCATGGGCATTGCCATGATGAGTTCGCAGTTTGGTGATGCGCTCAAGCACACCATGGGCGGCAGCCTGCATTTTGAGCGCGCCCTGGCCTACGACAGCAATCTGCTGCTCATGAAAATTTCCGACTCTATATATAGTCTGTTAATCACCTTTGCTCCGCTGGCAGGTTTGCTGTTCATCATGGCGATTGCCGCCCCTACCCTCATTGGTGGCTGGAACGTCAGCAATCAGGCCTTTGTGCCAAAATTCAACCGCCTGAACCCCATCAGTGGTTTGGGCAATATGGTCTCCAAAAATGCCTTGGTGGAACTGCTCAAGGCCGTAGGCAAAACCATACTGGTGGGCTCGGTGGCGTATGTCGTGGTAGCACATGATGTCGACACCATCCTCTCGCTTGCCCTGTTGCCCTTGCACACCAGCATCGCCGAAGTGGAAGACATGCTGCTGAAAAGCTTCTTTTTCATTGTGGGCGCCCTGGTGCTGATCGCCGCGATTGATGTGCCATACCAGCTCACCACCTATGCCAATAACCTGAAGATGACCAAGGAAGAGGTCAAGCAGGAATCCAAGGAATCCGAAGGCAACCCGCAGATCAAGGCACGTATCCGTCAGCAACAGCGTGAGATTGCCCGCCGCCGCATGATGTCGGAAATCCCTAAGGCGGATGTTGTCATCACAAACCCTACCCACTATGCAGTGGCTATCCAATATAAGGAGTTGGGCATGCGTGCCCCGGTGGTGATTGCCAAGGGCGCCGATGCCGTGGCCATGAAGATTCGTGAAGTGGCCGCCGAACACAAGATCATGACGCTGGAATCCCCCAAGCTGGCACGGGCGCTTTATGCCCACACCGAGCTGGGCGATGAAATTCCTCAGGCACTGTATTCCGCCGTGGCTGAGATCATCGCTTATGTGTTCCAGATGCGCGCCTTCAACAAGCATGGCGGCTTCCGCCCTGAAACACCGACCCAACTGGATGTGCCGGATGCACTGGATCCCCATCACAAGCTGACTGAGGTAACAGCCTGATGAACAACTTTGCCCTCAAGGATATCCTGAGTCATCTGGGCGGCCGCACCATCGCCGCCCCGCTGCTGATCGTCATGTTGCTGGCGATGATGATTCTGCCATTGCCTGCCATCGCGCTGGATGTGCTGTTCAGCTTCAACATCGCCCTGTCCATCATGGTGCTGATGATAGGCCTGCAAACATCCAAGCCACTGGACTTCATCGCCTTCCCGACCGTGCTGCTGGTTAGCACCATGCTGCGCTTGTCATTGAACGTGGCTTCCACCCGCGTGGTGCTGACCGAGGGGCATGCCGGTCCGGATGCTGCAGGTAAAGTGATCGAAGCCTTTGGCCACTTCCTGATTGGCGGTAACTACACCGTGGGTATCGTGGTGTTCGTGATCCTGACCATCATCAACTTTACCGTGGTGACCAAGGGTGCGGGCCGGATTGCCGAAGTGGGCGCCCGGTTTACCCTGGACGCCATGCCCGGCAAGCAGATGGCGATTGATGCCGACCTGAATGCTGGCCTGATCGGCGAAGATGAAGCCCGCCGCCGCCGTTCCGAGATTGGTCAGGAAGCCGAGTTCTACGGCGCCATGGACGGTGCCAGCAAATATGTACGGGGCGATGCCGTCGCTGGCATCCTGGTCACGGTCATCAATATCGTCGGCGGCCTGATCGTTGGCATGGTGCAGCACGACATGGCCTTTGCCGATGCCATCAAGAATTACACCCTGCTGGCGATTGGTGACGGTCTGGTCGCGCAGATTCCTTCGCTGGTGATTTCTGTGGCGGCCGGTGTGGTGGTATCCCGCGTGGCCAATACGGAAGACGTCGGCACCCAACTGGTGACCCAGCTGTTCTCCAACCCCAAGGTCATTTATGTCACCGCCGCCATTATCGGCAGCATGGGCGCCATTCCTGGCATGCCACACTTTGCATTCCTCACGCTGGGTGCCCTGCTTGCCGGTCTGGCCTATTTCGTGGCCGAGAAAAAGAAGACCGCAGAAGACCCTGTCGTGGCACCGCCACCTGTTCCTACCGGCGAGCCTGAAGAGGCTAGCTGGAATGATGTGCTCCCGGTCGATGTTATCGGGCTGGAAGTGGGTTATCGCCTGATTCCGCTGGTCGACAAAGCCCAGGGTGGCGATCTCTTGAAACGCATCAAAGGCCTGCGCAAGAAATTCGCCCAGGAAGTCGGCTTCCTCGCCCCTACCGTGCACATTCGCGACAACCTGGAGCTGCGTCCTTCCGGCTATCGCATCACCCTGAAAGGTGTTGAGGTCGGCAGCGGCGAATCCAACCATGGTCAGTTTCTGGCGATCAACCCAGGCATGGTCAGTGGCACCCTGCCTGGCACCGCCACCACCGACCCGGCCTTTGGCCTGCCTGCCATCTGGGTGGAATCCACAGTGCGTGATCAGGCCCAGGCCATGGGTTATACCGTAGTAGATGCCAGCACCGTGGTGGCTACCCACCTGAACCACATCATCACCACCAATGCCGCTGACTTGCTGGGCCGCCAGGAAGTCCAGCAGCTGCTGGACCATATTGGCAAGGATTCGCCAAAGCTGGTCGAAGACCTGGTGCCCAAGCAATTGCCATTGTCCGTGGTGCAGAAGGTATTGCAGAACTTGCTGAGCGAAGGCGTGCACATCCGCGATATGCGCACCATCGTCGAAACCCTGTCCGAATACGCCTCACGCACACAAGACCCAAGCGAGCTGACTACCTTTGTCCGCGTGCAGCTGGGCCGCGCCATCGTGCAGCAGCTGTTCCCGAATGGCAATGAAGTCTCCGTGATGGCGCTGGATAACCAGCTGGAACGCCTGTTGATGCAAGCCTTGAGCAGCAGCAATGCAGGCGGTGCTGCCATTGAGCCTGGCCTGGCTGAAACCCTGTCCAAACAGGCCGAAGCCGCTACCCGCAAGCAGGAGCAACTGGGCATGACGCCTGTGCTGCTGGTACCGGGTCCGTTGCGCTCTGCCCTGTCGAAATTCCTGCGCCGTGCTATTCCGCATCTTCGTGTGCTGTCGCATGAAGAGCTTCCTGATTCAAAAACTATCCGTGTCACTAGCCTTATTGGAGGTCAAGCATGAACATCAAACGCTTTTTCGCATCGAGTTCCCGCGAAGCATTAGCCATGGTCCGTAAAAGCCTGGGTGAGGATGCCGTTATCCTGTCTAACCGTG
>DATMSO010000067.1:0-3704 GCA_035565335.1 Methylovorus sp. | reverse complement strand
TATTAATCTAATTTTTATCAAAAACCCCTAAAGCCAGGCTGCTGCTACACACACCAACATACGCACTACGCGCCGCCAACCCCTTGAAGACGCATTAATCCGTATCACACAAATGGTCTATCGGCGGGCTTTAGGAAAACTTTAGGATTTTTTTAAACTTTTTTTCAAAAAATAGATATGTTCATGTTTTATAACTATTTTTATTTTCATATTTTTTGAAAAAAGTTTCCGAATCCCAATCCTTCAGCTATTCCCATGGCAATTAAGCATGGGTTTACCCCTTTTATTCATGAAATGCGGACGGGGGTCAGCCACTGATAATGTGCTCCATGTTAGCGGGACCGCACATCCCCATCACACACACGGCACACAGGACACGAAATGGCTGAAGACAGCGATTTAGAAAAGACAGAACCGGCGACGCCCAAGCGCCTCGAGAAGGCGCGCGAAGAAGGTAATGTCCCCCGCTCACGCGAGTTCGTGACCTGTGCCATGCTGCTGGCTGGCGGCATGGGCATTGCCATGATGAGCTCCCAGTTTGGTGATGCTCTCAAACTGACCATGGGCAGCAGCCTGCATTTTGAGCGGGCCCTGGCGTATGACAGCAATCTGCTGCTCATGAAAATTTCCGATGCTATATATAGTCTCCTGATCACCTTCGCTCCGCTGGCCGGTTTGCTGTTCGTCATGGCGATTGCCGCGCCTACGCTGATCGGCGGCTGGAATGTCAGCAATCAGGCTTTTGTGCCCAAATTCAATCGCCTGAATCCGGTAAGCGGCCTCGGCAACATGGTTTCCAAAAATGCCCTGGTGGAACTGCTGAAGGCCGTGGGCAAAACTATCCTGGTAGGCTCCGTAGCCTATGTCGTCGTGGCGCATGATGTCGATACCATCCTCTCGCTCGCGCTCTTGCCCTTGCATACCAGCATCGCCGAAGTGGAAGACATGCTGCTGAAAAGCTTCTTCTTTATTGTGGGCGCCCTGGTGCTGATCGCCGCAATTGATGTGCCCTACCAGCTCACTACCTATGCCAACAACCTGAAGATGACCAAGGAAGAGGTCAAGCAGGAATCCAAGGAATCCGAAGGCAACCCACAGATCAAGGCACGTATCCGCCAGCAGCAGCGCGAGATTGCACGTCGCCGCATGATGTCGGAAATCCCCAAGGCCGATGTCGTCATCACCAACCCGACTCACTATGCCGTGGCTATCCAATATAAGGAGTTAGGCATGCGCGCACCGGTGGTGATCGCCAAGGGTGCCGATGCTGTTGCACTGAAGATTCGTGAAATCGCCGCCGAGCATAAGGTCATGACGCTGGAATCACCCAAGCTGGCACGTGCGCTTTACGCCCACACCGAGCTGGGCGATGAAATCCCGCAAGCCCTGTATTCCGCCGTGGCCGAAATCATCGCTTATGTCTTCCAGATGCGCGCCTTCAACAAACATGGCGGCATGCGTCCTGAAACCCCCACGCAGCTGGAAGTGCCGGATGCCCTGGACCCACACCACAAGCTGACTGAGGTAAGCGCCTGATGAATAATTTAAAGGACATATTGGCTCGTCTGGGCGGTCGCACCATCGCCGCTCCGCTGCTCATTGTCATGTTGCTGGCGATGATGATATTGCCTTTGCCTGCCATCGCCCTGGATGTGCTGTTCAGCTTTAATATCGCGCTGTCCATCATGGTACTGATGATAGGCCTGCAAACCGCCAAGCCGCTGGACTTCATTGCCTTCCCGACCGTGCTGCTGGTCAGCACTATGCTGCGCCTGTCGCTGAACGTTGCTTCCACCCGCGTGGTGCTGACCGAAGGCCATGCCGGCCCGGACGCCGCCGGTAAAGTGATTGAGGCCTTCGGCCACTTCCTGATTGGCGGTAACTACACCGTGGGTATCGTGGTGTTTGTGATTCTGACCATCATCAACTTTACCGTGGTCACCAAGGGTGCAGGCCGTATTGCCGAAGTGGGAGCACGGTTTACCCTGGATGCCATGCCCGGCAAGCAGATGGCGATTGACGCTGACTTGAATGCCGGCCTGATCGGCGAAGACGAAGCTCGCCGCCGCCGTTCCGAAATCGGTCAGGAAGCCGAGTTCTACGGCGCCATGGACGGTGCCAGCAAATACGTACGGGGCGATGCCGTTGCCGGCATCCTGGTTACCGTGATCAATATCGTTGGCGGCCTGATCGTGGGCATGGTGCAGCATGACATGGCGTTTGCCGATGCCATCAAGAACTACACCCTGCTGGCAATTGGTGATGGCCTGGTGGCGCAGATTCCTTCGCTGGTGATCTCGGTGGCTGCCGGTGTGGTGGTATCGCGCGTCGCCAATACCGAAGATGTGGGCACGCAACTGGTGACCCAGCTCTTCTCCAATCCCAAGGTTATTTATGTCACCGCCGGCATTATCGGCAGCATGGGCGCCATTCCTGGCATGCCGCACTTTGCCTTCCTGACACTGGGCGCCCTGCTCGCCGGCCTTGCCTACTTCGTGGCCGAGAAAAAGAAACTGCAGGAAGACCCAGTGGTAGCTCCCCCACCAGCCCCTACCGGTGAACCGGAAGAAGCCAGCTGGAATGATGTGCTGCCGGTCGATGTGATCGGACTGGAAGTGGGCTATCGCCTGATTCCGCTGGTCGACAAGGCCCAGGGCGGCGATCTGCTCAAGCGCATCAAGGGCTTGCGCAAGAAATTCGCACAGGAAGTCGGCTTTCTGGCACCTACCGTGCACATCCGCGACAACCTGGAACTGCGTCCTTCCGGCTATCGCATCACGCTGAAAGGTGTTGAGGTCGGCAGCGGTGAATCCAACCACGGACAGTTCCTGGCGATCAACCCTGGCATGGTCAGCGGCACCCTGCCCGGCACTGCCACCACGGATCCCGCCTTTGGCCTGCCTGCCATCTGGGTGGAATCGGGCGTGCGCGATCAGGCACAAGCCATGGGCTACACCGTGGTCGATGCCAGCACCGTGGTCGCCACCCACCTGAATCACATCATTACTACGCATGCTGCCGACCTGCTGGGTCGTCAGGAAGTCCAGCAGCTGCTGGATCATATCGGCAAGGATTCCCCAAAACTGGTCGAAGACCTGGTGCCCAAGCAATTGCCATTGTCCGTAGTACAGAAGGTCCTGCAGAACCTGCTGACCGAAGGCGTGCATATCCGCGATATGCGCACCATCGTCGAAACCCTGTCCGAATACGCTGCCCGTACGCAGGATCCAGGCGAGCTCACCACCTTTGTCCGTGTGCAGCTGGGCCGCGCCATCGTGCAGCAGCTGTTCCCCAACGGCAACGAAGTGTCGGTCATGGCGCTGGATAACCAGCTGGAACGCCTCTTGATGCAAGCACTGAGCAGCAGCAATGCCGGCGGCGCTGCCATTGAGCCCGGCTTGGCCGAAACCTTGTCCAAACAGGCCGAAGCCGCCACCCGCAAACAGGAGCAGCTGGGCATGACGCCTGTGCTGCTGGTACCAGGTCCGTTACGTACTGCGCTGTCGAAATTCCTGCGCCGCGCTATTCCGCATCTTCGTGTGCTGTCGCATGAAGAGCTTCCCGATTCAAAAACTATCCGTGTCACTAGCCTTATTGGAGGTCAAGCATGAACATCAAACGCTTTTTCGCATCGAGTTCCCGCGAAGCATTAGCCATGGTCCGTAAAAGCCTGGGTGAGGATGCCGTTATCCTGTCTAACCGTG
>DATMSO010000066.1:0-7776 GCA_035565335.1 Methylovorus sp. | reverse complement strand
ATATAACAAAGAGAAATCGCCAGAATTATCGACTAAAATTAAGAGCATAACTGATAAATATTGCGTTGATAACTATAATATATCAAAGGATTATCCGTATGCTGATAATCGTAAATATCAGAGTTGCAGTCAGTTTGATTGGGAGTGGAAAGACTCTGTAACGTATCCAAAAAATGACAATCCGAATCTGCCGTATCTGGTTAAGTTTAACGGGAAAGAGCTTTTAGCCATTGTTACTTCTTTTAATCCTCTTCTTATCGCAGAGCCAGGTTGTCCGGCGAATCATTCTGACAATGAATCCTTTTGTGAAAGAATTGCTAGAAGACAATCAACCTGTCATGTCTTCTTTCTGAATCCAGAAAATATGAAGATCGAGGCCGTTGCTCCACTCAACATTGCACGCGATCCACGACAGATTCAGGGCCAAAAGGAACGGACCTTCTTCGACTTTTACTACAGGAGATACAATCCAAAGTCCACCAAGCCAATTGACCCGCGCTATCTGGAAGGCTGGCCTTTATGCAGTGATTTAAGTGCAGTGGCGATTGCAAAGGATGCGCCGGATGGGTTGCTTTTTGTTTTAAATTATATTGACTCTGCCGCACCAGCTGATCCCAGAAATGAGCCACCTGTATTCACCAGCACGGTGCTCATGCTGTTAAGGGAAGAGTCGGGGAAACTCAAGCTCTACCAAGAGAACAGCTGTTTGGGGAACCCGAACACCATCAGCACCATATCTGAGGCTCGAAAAGTAATACGTGCCTGTAATGCAGCAGACAAAAAAGTCGACCCAGGTGATGCATCTTGGACCGATATTATCTCGGTACCTGATAAATAATTAGTCAAAAGCTAAATGGATTGATTAGCAGCTTTATGGGGCCGATCAAGCTGTTTGCCTACAACAGCGACCTCAAACTACCGCTGGCATGCATGTCGAACTCAAAGCCTGCAGCGTAGTATCCGCTTGTTTTCAGGCTGAATATTCAGCTCACTGTCTGTAAAGAGATTGATCCACACCGGATGGGCATAAGTCAGTCTTATCTCCCCACATTTTGTATTTCCCCATTGACGATACCACTCCCTATTGTGTTACATTGCGATCACTACGGTCCTCAAGGTTTGATTCTAACCGCGAGTTAAAAGGGAATCCGGTGCGTGTGTTGGCAGATTTTTTCTCGCCAGCATGCAAAGCCGGGGCTGCCCCCGCAACTGTAACCAGCCATCGGGCTGACGTTATGTCAGTTTGATAATGCAAGGCATCTGAAGCCACTGAATCCTGCGGGATTCGGGAAGGCGCCAAGCATGAGGCTGGGAGCCAGGAGACCTGCCGTGGATTTTTTCAACGCGTTTGAGGCGGGGTGTCCTCGGCAGATGGAAGGCGTGCGCCTTCTCCCTTGCTGGTCCTGGTGGTGGATGTACAGCGGCGATGCAATGTCATTGCGCCTGCGTATGTCGGTTACCGACTCCCGCTCCTGATAGGAGCTAGTAGATGGATGATATCAATACCGCGCAGCCGGTTTTAACTGCTGCACTCCCGAGTTTGCAAGTGATACGCCGTGATGGCGCGGCGGTGCCGTTTACCTCTGACAAGATTTCGATCGCGCTGACCAAGGCGTTTTTGGCGGTTGCGGGCGAGCACTCGACCATTTCCAGCCATATGCGTGCCGAGGTGCAGGCGCTGACCGATACCGTGGTGGCCGCTCTGGTGCGCCGCAAGCCAGCCGGTGGCTCGATTCACATTGAAGATATTCAGGATCAGGTGGAGCTGGCGCTGATGCGCTCCGGCGAGCACGATGTGGCGCGTGCCTATGTGCTGTATCGCGAAAAGCGCGCGGCCGAGCGTGCCGCCCAGCAAACCCCGGCGCCCACCTTGCATGTGCTGCAGGATGGCAAACGCATGCCGCTGGATCAACAATTGCTGCTTGGCATGGTGACGGAGGCCTGCGTGAATCTGGGCGATGCCGTGCAGCCATCGGTGATCGTCGATCAGGCCATGCGCGATCTCTACGACGGCATGCCGTTTGATGAAGTGCGCCGTGCGCTGATTCTCTCCGCCCGCAGCCTGATCGAGCGCGAGCCCGCCTATAACTACGTCACCGCGCGGCTGCAGCTGGATCTGGTGCGGGCTGAAGTGCTGGGCGAAGCGGTAAGCCATACCGCCATGACAACGCGCTATGCCGAGTATTTTCCGCAATACATCAAGACCGGCATTGCTGCCGAGCTGCTGGATGAACGCCTGGCGCAGTTTGATCTCAGCCGCCTTGCCAGTGTACTGGTGGCCGACCGCGACTTGCAGTTTGGCTACCTGGGCTTGCAGACGCTGTATGACCGCTACTTTTTGCATATTGAAGAGCGCCGCATTGAGCTGCCGCAGGTGTTTTTCATGCGCGTGGCCATGGGCCTGGCGATCAATGAGATTGACCGCGAGAGCAGCGCCATCGCCTTTTACCATGTGCTGTCCAGCTTTGATTTCATGAGCTCCACACCCACGTTGTTTAACAGCGGCACGCGCCACTCGCAGCTGTCGTCGTGCTACCTCACCACCGTGAGCGATGATCTGGACGGCATTTATCAGGCCATCAAAGAAAACGCCTTGCTGCAGAAATTTGCCGGTGGCCTGGGCAACGACTGGACGCCGGTGCGCGCGCTGGGCTCGCGCATCAAAGGCACCAATGGCAAGAGCCAGGGGGTTATTCCGTTCCTGAAAGTGGTGAACGATACCGCCGTGGCGGTGAACCAGGGCGGCAAGCGCAAGGGCGCGGTGTGCGGCTATCTGGAAAGCTGGCACCTGGACCTGGAAGAGTTTCTGGACCTGCGCAAGAACACCGGCGACGACCGCCGCCGCACGCACGACATGAACACCGCCAACTGGATTCCCGACCTTTTCATGCAACGTGTGCAGGCCAATGCGGACTGGACGCTGTTTTCGCCGTCCGATGTGCCGGATCTGCATGATCTGTATGGCAAGGCGTTTGAGACTGCCTATACCAACTACGAACGCCGCGCGGACAATGGCGAGATCAAGCTATTCAAGCGCGTGCCCGCGGTGCAGCTGTGGCGCAAGATGCTCTCCATGCTGTTTGAAACCGGCCACCCGTGGATCACGTTCAAAGACCCATGCAACATCCGCTCGCCGCAGCAGCATGTGGGCGTGGTGCACAGCTCCAATTTGTGTACGGAGATCACCCTCAATACCTCGGACACCGAAATTGCCGTGTGCAACCTCGGCTCGGTGAACCTCATGGCGCACCTGAAACGTGAGGGCGACAGCTACGTGCTGGACCAGACCAAGCTCGCCGCCACTATCCGCGTGGCCATGCGCATGCTGGATAACGTGGTCGACATCAACTTCTACGCCGTGGGCAAGGCGCGCAACTCCAACTACCGCCACCGCCCGGTGGGCTTGGGCATCATGGGTTTTCAGGATGCGCTACACGCCATGCGCGTGCCGTATGCCTCGCAGGCGGCGGTGGAGTTTGCCGACCGCGCCATGGAAGCCGTGTGCTACAACGCCTACCTGGCCTCCAGCCAGCTGGCGGAAGAGCGGGGCGCGTATTCCTCCTTCCCTGGCAGCTTGTGGGATCAAGGCATATTGCCGCTGGACACGCTCAATCTGCTATCTGAAGCGCGTGGCGGCCAGGTGGAAGTCGACCGCTCCAGCACGTTGGATTGGGATAGCCTGCGCCAGCGCATACAGCGCGTGGGTATGCGCAACTCCAATTGCGTGGCGATTGCGCCGACGGCGACGATTTCGAATATCGTGGGTGTCTCCGCCAGCATCGAGCCGGAATACCAGAACCTGTATGTGAAATCTAACCTCTCCGGCGAATTCACCGTGGTGAACGAGCAACTGGTGCAAGACCTGAAAGCGCGTGGCCTGTGGGATGAAGTGATGATTGCCGATATCAAGTATTACGATGGCTCGCTTGCCGCCATCGAGCGCGTGCCGGCGGACCTGAAGCAGCTGTACGCCACCGCGTTTGAGGTGGACCCGGTATGGCTGGTTGAGGCCGCCGCCCGCCGCCAGAAATGGATAGACCAGGCGCAATCGCTCAATCTCTATTTCGCCGCGCCTTCCGGCAAAAAGCTCAATGACGTTTACCTGCTGGCCTGGCTGCGTGGGCTTAAAACCACGTATTACCTGCGCTCACTGGGCGCCACCTCGGCTGAGAAATCAACCGGGCAGGGCGGTGAGCTCAATGCCGTCTCGGCGCACGCACCCAGTGCAGAGGCCGAGCCTGAGCCCAAGCAATGCCTGATCGACGACCCGGACTGCGAAGCCTGCCAATAACCCTCTGATCGTCTGCGACCCACCCACGGGGCCACACATCGCGTGTGCCTTGCCCCCAAGGTGGGTCGCACCTTCACCGCCGAATTTTTAAGGAAACACCATGCTGAATTTTGAAGAAGATATCCTGATTGCCCCCGCTGCAGCGCCCGCCGCCACACCCAATGCAGCACCTGCCATGCCATCTGCAACGGCTACCGCGCACACCGCCGCCAACCAGCCCAGCGCCATTGGCCGTGTGCAAGCGGTAGATAAGCGCGTGATCAACGGCCAGACCGACGTTAACCAGCTCGTGCCATTCAAATACCACTGGGCGTGGGATAAATACCTGGCCGGCTGCGCCAACCACTGGATGCCGCAAGAAATCTCCATGAGCCGCGACATCGCCCAGTGGAAAGACAGCAGCGCCCTCACCGAAGACGAACGCCTGATCGTCAAGCGCAACCTCGGCTTTTTCACCACGGCCGACTCCCTCGCCGCCAACAACATCGTGCTCGGCACCTATCGCCACATCACCGCGCCCGAGTGCCGCCAATACCTGCTGCGCCAGGCCTTTGAAGAAGCCATCCACACCCATGCCTACCAATACATCGTCGAAAGCCTGGGCCTGGACGAAAGCGAAATCTTCAACGCCTATCAAGAAGTCTCCAGCATCCGCGATAAAGACGATTTCCTCATCCCCTTTATCAATACCCTGACCGACCCCGAATTCAAAACCGGCACCACCCAAGCCGACCAGCAACTGCTGCGCTCGCTCATTGTGTTTGCCTGCATTATGGAAGGGCTATTTTTCTATGTCGGCTTTGTGCAGATACTCGCCCTCGGCCGCCAGAACAAAATGCAAGGCGCCGCCGAGCAATACCAATACATCCTGCGCGATGAATCCATGCACTGCAATTTCGGCATCGACCTCATCAACACCCTCAAGCTCGAAAACCCGCACCTGTGGACCCCCGAATTCCGCGAAGAAATCAAACGCCTGATGCAACAAGCCGTGGAGTTGGAATACCGCTACGCCGAAGACACCATGCCCCGCGGCGTGCTCGGCCTCAACGCCGCCATGTTCAAGGAATACCTCCGCTTCATCGCCAACCGCCGCATGCAGCAAATCGGCATCGACGCCCTATACCCCGGCGCCAGCAACCCTTTCCCCTGGATGAGCGAAATGATGGATTTGAAGAAAGAGAAGAATTTCTTTGAGACGCGAGTAACGGAGTACCAGACGGGTGGGGCGTTGAGTTGGGATTAGGGAGAATATAATAATTATGGTTTGGTAAAAAAATGCGGAGGCGCTATCTTTAAAATGCGAAGATTCTTACCACTCATATACCGAGATGAAAGATGATTAAATTACTTTTTTATGTTGCATTTATCGCTCTCTCCGCATGCTCATCCAATTGGGAAGATGATGGGAGTATTTTTACCCTATATCGAAATAGTGTTACCAATGACAATATGAGAATTCATGTTGCTACATTTGACGCCTCTGAAGATGAATCATATAATCGTGGTAACTGTGAACAAGCTCACCTTCTTTTTCAATCACAGCCAGGCGTTAAAACCAAGTTCTGGTGCGAGAAGGGACGCTTTAAAAAATGAGTTTGTGGCTGTATTGAACTTAAGGCCCACGTAGCCTTTCCATGTTGGTGATATTGATCATGATCATGCCAAGCTCGCTTTTAGGTCTGATCGCTATGCAGCCGTTTGCTCGATGGTCGTGATTCGTTTTTTTGTGGATTACGTTAATCATGTTTATTATCCGATGATGTACACAAAATATATTCATTTCACTCTCGCTCTTCTTCTGTTGGGTTGTTACGAAAGGATAGATAGTCCCGAGCAATTGAGAGTTGTCAGTGCAATAACTTCCCAAGCGCCAGGTCCAATAGACTTTAAAAATCTTGCCGATAAACAGTGGTCACTGGTCTGTTTTTTTGGACCTTATGCTTCGAAATCAAGTGATGTTCTCGGATTCAACTGGGAGCTTGAAAACAAAATAGAAGTTATGGGTGATGAGTCAATCAATGTCATCGTTTTTGCAACAGAAAAGAATGTCACGAAGTTTGTTGTCATACCGAGGGAAAAAGCCGATTTCGCTGAAATGTCCAGGCAATGTTTCCCTAGAAATGATGCAGTATTTATATACGATAATGTGAAATCGAGTTACTTCCATAAAAATGCATCTTTCAGGGCAGATGACTCTACTAAGAACCTTCACTAATCTTGTTGGTTGTAGTCTGTCGGGTAGTGTTTTTTAATGATTTCTTGGATGGACGCAATAAAAAAGGGGCTTGAGGCCCCTTTTTTATTTAGTGTTGCTGCCTGGATATCGTACTTTAAATCTTCGGCAACGTAACCCCAACCTGTCCCTGATACTTCCCACCACGATCCTTATACGAGGTCTCGCAGATTTCATCAGATTCAAAGAACAGCACCTGGGCGCAGCCTTCGCCGGCGTAAATCTTGGCGGGGAGCGGGGTGGTGTTGCTGAATTCCAGAGTCACGTATCCTTCCCACTCGGGTTCGAAGGGGGTGACGTTGACGATGATGCCGCAGCGGGCGTAGGTGGATTTGCCCAGGCACACGGTGAGTACGCTGCGGGGGATGCGGAAATACTCCACGGTGCGGGCGAGGGCGAAGGAGTTGGGGGGGATGACGCAGTAGCCTTTGCCGGAGACTTCGACGAAGGATTGCGGGTCGAAGTTTTTGGGGTCGACGATGGTGCTGTTAATGTTGGTGAATACGCGGAATTCGTCGGCGCAGCGGATATCGTAGCCGTAGCTGGAGGTGCCGAAGGAGACGATTTTTTCACCGTTTTGTTCGCGGACGAGCTGGGGCTCGAAGGGCTCGATCATGCCGTGCTGTTCGGCCATGCGGCGTATCCATTTATCGGATTTGATGCTCATAGGATTCTCTTGAGTATATAAAAAGCGGAGCCGTGGCTCCGCTTTGTGCTGTTAATGGGTTAGTGTGCGTCGCCGCCCAGCTGGATGGAGTAGCGCCAGAATTGGTCTTCGTGCTCGAAGATAACCTTGGATGCTTCTGGGTCGCTGCTGCCGGCAGGGTATTGGTGCACGGGCTTGCGGTCTTTGGCCCAGGCTTCGATCACGGGGTCTACCAGGCGCCATTGCGCTTCTACTTCGCTGATGTGCAGGTACTGCGAGTTGTCGCCTTCCATCAGGTTGAGCAGCAGGGCCTCGTAGGCGTCCACGGTTTCGTCGCCATCTTGGCGGTTGGCAGCGTCGAGCTCAATGGTGCGGGTGTTGATATCGAGGCCTGGGATCTTGGATTCGATCTCGAGCTTGATGCACTCGCGCGGCTGAATACCTATGATGAGCCAGTTTTGGTGCTGGCCATTGCCGATTTGCAGCGGGGCTTTTTTGAAGCGGATGCAGATGCGGGTGTCGGCTTCGTGCAGGCGCTTGGCGGTGCGGATGTAGAACGGCACACCTTTCCAGCGCGGGTTGTCGATAAACAGTTTGAGCGCG
>DATMSO010000065.1:0-9092 GCA_035565335.1 Methylovorus sp. | reverse complement strand
GTGCCATCAATATTGAGGGTCACTTGCTGATCGGAATGGCTGGCTGGGGTACCGTAATCTTTTTGGTGTTCCATGGCTATCTCCTAAATACTGCTCAGGCCGCTTGTGCTTTTTTATTAAGGCCGAAATCTTCTGGAAAATGGTTGATCGCGCTCAAGACCGGGTATGGCGTCATGCCGCCCAGTGCGCAGAGGGAACCATTCAGCATCGTGTCGCTGAGATCGCGCACCAGGGCAATGTTCTGCGCGTGGTCGCGACCTTGCATGATCTTGTCCATCACTTCCACGCCACGGGTTGAACCGATGCGGCATGGCGTACATTTGCCGCAGGACTCAATGGCACAGAATTCAAAGGCATAGCGGGCCATTTTGGCCATGTCCACGGTGTCATCAAACGCCACAATGCCTCCATGACCAAGCACCGCCCACAATTTGGAAAACTCTTCGTAATCCAGTGGCGTGTCAAATTGCGACTCCGGCAGATAAGCACCCAGCGGGCCACCAACCTGCACCGCCCGGATAGGACGCCCGGTGGCCGAACCACCGCCAAAGTCATACAGCAACTGACGCAAGGTGACGCCAAAGGCTTTTTCCACCAGGCCACCATGTTTGATATTGCCTGCCAGCTGAATAGGCAGCGTGCCGCGGGAACGGCCCATACCGTAGTCACGGTAAAAGGCGCCGCCTTTATCCAGAATAATTGGCACGCTGGCAAAGGAAATCACGTTGTTGACCACGGTCGGTTTGCCGAACAAGCCTTCAATTGCGGGCAATGGTGGTTTGAAACGCACCAGGCCACGCTTGCCTTCCAGGCTCTCCAGCAGCGAGGTTTCTTCACCACAGACATACGCCCCGGCGGCGCGACGCACCTCAAGCTCAAAGGCATGGCCGCTGCCGAGAATATTCGGCCCCAGATAATGCTTTTCACGGGCATGCTGAATGGCTTCATTGAGCACGGCCAGCGCATGCGGATACTCGGAACGCAGGTAGATATAGCCCTGCGTAGCCCCTACTGCCAGCGCCGCAATCGTCATGCCTTCAATCAGGACAAACGGGTCACCTTCCATGATCATGCGATCTGAATAGGTGCCGGAATCGCCTTCATCGGCATTGCAAACGATGTATTTCTGGTCGGCCTTGCAGTCGTGCACGGTTTTCCACTTGATACCCGTCGGGAAAGCCGCGCCACCGCGGCCGCGCAGGCCTGAGTCGGTCACCTGTTGCACAATCTCGGCAGGCTGCAGTGCCAGGGCGTTTTGCAAACCGCGATAGCCATCGTGCGCAAGATAATCGGTGAGGGATACGGGATCGGTAATGCCGACGCGGGCAAAGGTCAGTCTCTCTTGCTGCTTGAGCCAGGGCAGCTCATCGGTCACGCCCAGCTTCAGGGCATGGGCACCGCCATTGACAAAGTCCGCAGCAAACAGCGATGGCACATCGGCGACATCGACTGGACCATAGGCAATCCTGCCGGCAGGCGTTTCCACCTCTACCAGCGGCTCAAGCCAGAACATGCCGCGCGAACCATTACGTATGATTTCAACCGCCAGATTCTGGCGTGCTGCGTGCTCGGCAATCGCCTTGGCGACTTTTTCCGCTCCCAGTGACAAGGCACTGGAATCGCGGGGAACATAGATACGGGTCATCACACCACTCCCTTCGCTTCGGCAATAATCGCATCCAGCCGCTTGGGGCTGACGCGGCCATAGACTTCTTCATCCACGCTAATCGCCGGTGAGCAGGCGCAATTGCCCAGACAGTACACCGGCTCTAGCGTGATACTGCCGTCAGAGGTGGTCTGATGGTAATCAATGCCCAGCGATGCTTTCGCATGCGCTTCGAGTTCGGTGGAGCCCATGGACTGGCAGGATTCGGCGCGGCATATCTGGATGACATGGCGTCCGGGAGGATGCGTTCGGAAGTGGTGGTAAAAAGTGACGACGCCGTGAATTTCGGCCACAGAAAGATTGAGGGCTTTGGATATGCTGCCATAGCTCTCCTCCGGCACATATCCCACGTCGTCCTGTATGGCATGCAGCAAAGGCAACAACCCGCCAGGCAGTGCCTTGTGTGCAGTAATGTGCGCGTCTATACGCGCTGCTTGCTCAGGTAACACAACATCTCCTCTACTACAAAACAACTTGGTTTTTATTATTCGAGTTCGTTGAGACTGCCTGTTTACATTTTGATACAATTTTAGAAAGCGTGTCAAATCACAAGTTCATTAATTTTGCATGTGCTGACATGCGAATTGCCGAGCTTATGAAGCATGCCTGTGAATTAAGTTGCGCCATCAGAGTCGGAGTTGCATCAGTTCGGCTTCGCTGAAAAATGATTTATGTGGGATAGCGCTAGCCAGAAGCCATGGATTGTGCCTACACTAGCCTATTAACCCCACAAAAAATCAGGTTAAGAAGGACATGCTGATCCAATCGGCATGGGCTGTACAGTAATTTATAAGTCGTTATAAAAAAATGTTTTATGTCGTTGTTTTTTAGTATTTTTCAATAACTCTTGGAGGAGTTGCTATGAGTCTGGAAAGCTTGAAGGGCCTGGGTGTTGAGATTCCATATCAGGCCAAATATGACAATTACATTGGCGGTAAGTGGGTAGCCCCTGTAGACGGCGAATATTTTGACAACATCAGCCCGGTAACCGGCAAGGTGTTCTGCAAAGTCGCCCGTTCTAACGACAAGGACGTCAACCTGGCACTGGATGCTGCCCATGCAGCCAAGGAAGCCTGGGGTAAAACCTCCACCACAGCTCGCTCCAATATCCTGCTGAAAATCGCTGACGCGATGGAAGCCAACCTCGAAAAAATTGCCATTGCCGAAACCATTGATAACGGCAAACCGATCCGTGAAACCATGGCTGCGGATATCCCGCTGGCTATTGACCACTTCCGTTACTTTGCTGGCGCAGTGCGCGCCCAGGAAGGCGGCATCAGCGAAATCGATCACGACACCGTCGCTTACCATTTCCATGAACCCCTGGGCGTAGTCGGCCAGATCATTCCCTGGAACTTCCCTATCCTGATGGCCGCATGGAAACTGGCACCCGCCCTGGCTGCCGGTAACTGTATCGTCATGAAGCCGGCTGAGCAGACGCCAGCCTCCATTCTGGTGGTCATGGACATCATCGGTCACCTGCTGCCGCCTGGCGTGCTGAATGTGATCAACGGTTTTGGTGTGGAAGCCGGCAAAGCGCTTGCCACCAGCCCCCGCATCGCCAAGATCGCCTTTACCGGCTCCACCTCGGTGGGCCGCCTGATCATGCAATACGCCTCGCAAAACCTGATCCCCGTCACCCTGGAGCTGGGCGGCAAATCTCCGAATATCTTCTTTGAAGACATCATGGATGCCGACGATGCTTACTTCGACAAGTGTCTGGAAGGCTTTACCCTGTTTGCCCTGAACCAGGGCGAAGTCTGTACCTGCCCATCGCGCGCCCTGATTCAGGAATCGATCTACGAAAAATTCATGGAACGCGCGCTGAAGCGCGTCAAGGCCATCAAGCAGGGCAACCCGCTGGATGCATCGACCATGATTGGCGCGCAAGCTTCGAGCGAGCAAGTCGAGATCATCATGTCCTACATCAAGCTGGGCCGTGAAGAAGGCGCCGAAGTACTGACGGGCGGCAATGTCACCAAGCTGGCTGGCGAACTGGGCGAAGGCTATTACATTGAGCCGACCGTGTTCAAGGGCCACAACAAGATGCGCATCTTCCAGGAAGAAATTTTCGGCCCGGTATTGTCCGTGACGACCTTCAAGGATGAAGCCGAAGCGCTGGCGATTGCCAACGACACCATGTACGGCCTCGGCGCCGGCGTATGGACCCGTGATGGCAGCCGTGCCTTCCGCATGGGCCGTGGCATACAGGCTGGCCGTGTCTGGACCAACTGCTACCACCTCTACCCTGCCCACGCGGCGTTTGGTGGTTACAAGCAATCTGGTATTGGTCGCGAAAACCACAAGATGATGCTGGACCACTACCAGCAGACCAAGAACCTTCTGGTCAGCTACAGCCCTAACGCATTGGGCTTTTTCTAAGCCCAGGCCGCGTTAAGGCGTCATCGCGGCGAGAGTGACGGCATCATTTCCGTCCTCTCGCTTTTTCATTTTCCAATGTGCTACGTCCAGTAGCGCTTGAAACAGGAGTTACCTATGACAGCAGCACGTATTGTGGCAACCCCCGCGGCAGAAGCGCTCATTGATGAATTGAAAGCCCGGCATGGCAACCTGATGTTTCACCAGTCAGGAGGCTGTTGCGAAGGCAGCGCGCCCATGTGTCTGCAGGAAGGCGAGTTCATGATAGGCGGCTCGGATGTCAAACTGGGCGAGGTGCACGGCGTGCCGTTTTACATGGCAAAATTTCAGTTTGAGTACTGGGAACATACGCACATGACACTGGATGTGATTGCCGGGCATGGCGGCATGTTTTCGCTGGAACAGGCCACTGGCAAGCATTTCATCATACGCTCGCGCCTGTTTACTGACGAAGAGTGGCACCAGCTTCCTCCAATTGAGACTTGCAGTTAGCCACGGCAGGCGTTACGCGTTAACCTGCCAACACCATTACCTTTTCAATAAATCACGGCACAATAAGCCACTGATCGTCTGATCAAGCACTCGCATGCGAGTCTGAACTTTAAAGACGGCCCAGCTACCTTTGTACTAAAGCAGCCAAGCCTATGGAAATCCATGAAACTCTTTAACCGAAAACTACGCTATGCCGCCATTCGTATCCCGTTAATCTACTGTGTCTTCGCGGTGTGCTGGATCATGGTGTCGGACCAGATTCTGGAATTACTGCTGCCAGAAGCAAGCAGCATCACGCATTTTCAAACCATTAAAGGCCTGCTGTTTATCCTACTGACGGCCGCCTTGCTCTATCACCTGATCAATCGACAGCAGTTGCTGACCTCGCGCTATAACAGCCTGACGGTGCATGCCAATGACAGCATCCTGCTGCTGGATCACCATGGCAAAGTGGTGGATGCCAATGACCGGGCGTTAAGCATGTATGGTTATACCCGCGAAGCCATGCAGCATATACATGCCCGTCAATTATTGCCCGAAGGCGTGCAGGATTGGCGCACCTCGTTTCTGGCTGAAACCCAGCATACCGGCATTATTTTCGAAACCGAACACAAACGCGCCAATGGAACCACTCTTGCTGTCGAGGTCAGTGCCTGCCTGCTGAATATCGGTGGCCATGAGTACATTCAGGTTATCGTGCGGGATATCACCGAGCGTTTGCGGGTGCTGGAAAAGCTGCGCGAAAGCGAGCAACTGCTGGCGGATATGTCCTCCATTGCCCACATCGGTGGCTGGGAATTTGACGTTGAAACCGGCATAGGCAGCTGGACCAAGGAAGTCGCCCACATACACGGCGTGGAATTCAAGGACAATATTTCGACAGAATTCGGCCTGGGATTTTACGAAGCGGAGTCGCGGCAAAAAATCGAGGCCGCCATCCAGGAAGCCATCGAGCACGGCACGCCTTATGACCTGGAGTTAGCCATCGTCACCGTCCGCGGCATCCGCAAATGGGTACGCACTGTGTGTACGCCGCGCATCGTCGATGGCCGCGTCATCAAGCTGCAAGGCTCGTTTCAGGACATCAGCGACCGCAAGGTGGCGGAAGATAAAATGCGGCTCGCCACGCTGGTATTCGAAAACAGCAGTGAAGCCATCATGGTGGTGGATGCCGAAAGCCAGATTTTGTCGGTGAACCCTGCTTTTACCGAGATGACCGGCTACACCGCACAGGATGTCGTGGGCAAAACGCCCAAGATTCTTGCTTCCGGCAAACAGGACCGTAAATTCTACGAAGAGATGTGGCATTTGCTGGATAGCAATGGCAAATGGCAGGGTGAGGTATGGAATCGCCGCAAAAACGGCGAAAGCTATGCGGAATGGCTGACTATCGACACCATTTACAATGAACACGGTGAAGTCATCCGCCGCGTAGCGCTGTTTTCAGATATCACCAAAAACAAGCAAAACCAGGAAGTAATCTGGCGCCAGGCGAATTTTGACCAGCTCACTGGCCTGCCCAACCGCCGCATGTTGCACGACAGATTGAATCAGGAAATCCTCAAAGCCGATCGCCATCAGCAAATGCTGGCCGTGCTGTTCCTGGATCTGGATCGCTTCAAGGAGGTGAATGATACCTATGGTCACCTGATGGGGGACCAGTTATTGCAGGAGTCCGCCCACCGGCTGCAGCACTCCGTGCGCGAGTGCGATACGGTCGCCCGCCTGGGTGGTGATGAATTCGTGGTGATTTTATCCGGCCTGCAGGATAAGGACGTGGTGCAGGATATTGCCCAGTCCATCCTGAAAAAATTCGAAGCGCCCTTTCAGCTGGATAACGATCTTACGCATGTTTCCGTCAGCATAGGCATTACCATTTATCCGGAAGACGGTAGCGTGGGCGAGGTATTGTTCAAAAACGCAGACCAGGCAATGTATGTTGCCAAAAGCAATGGCCGCAATCGCTACTCCTACTTCACCGCCTCCATGCAGGAGCATGCACAGCACCGCATGCGGCTCAGCAATGATCTGCACCTTGCGCTGCCCGGTCAGCAGTTTGAGCTGTATTACCAGCCAATTGTGGAGCTCGCCACCGGCCAGGTGCACAAGGCGGAAGCGCTATTGCGCTGGCAGCATCCCACGCGCGGCATGATTCCTCCGGACAATTTTATTCCCTTGGCAGAAGAAACCGGGCTGATTGTCGACATTGGCAATTGGGTGTTTTATGAGGCTGCCCGCCAGGCAAAACGCCTGCAATCCCTGCATCATCCGGGCTTCCAGATCAGCATCAACAAATCTCCGGTGCAATTCCACAACGAAATGCACGGGCATGAAGCGTGGATTGCGTTTATGGCAATGAATGGGCTGCCTCGGCAAAGCATTGTGGTGGAAATTACCGAGGGGTTGCTGATGCACACGGATGACAGTATTTCTGCTCAGTTGCTGGGCTTCCGCGATGCGGGGGTTCAAGTGGCGCTGGATGACTTCGGCACCGGCTACTCTTCACTGTCTTATCTTAAAAAGTTTGATATCGACTACTTGAAGATAGACCGCATGTTCGTCCGCAACCTCAGCCGCCATTCCAGTGACATGGCCTTGTGTGAGGCCATCGTCATGATGGCGCACAAGCTGGATATGAAAGTGATCGCCGAAGGCATCGAGACTGAGGAGCAACGCGAATTATTGCAGCAGATCGGCTGCGACTTTGGCCAAGGCTACCTTTTCTCCCCGCCCTTGCCCGCACCGGCATTTGAGGCTTACCTGCGCCCATGAAACAAGGTTGCACAAAAAATGGACAAAAAAATACCCGCCATCGGGGATAACAGCGGGTATAACAGGCTCACTCATCAGAGAGAGTCACAACATTAAGAGTCAGGAAATGTTGTGAGTTCATAATAGGGCCCTTCGTATTTCTTATCTGTCGGCATTTGTCTGATATCGCTGTAAGACATGCGGTTTCGCCACCAGCAAGCCTTCCAGGCTCTTGAAATCTCCATTCGCAGGTAATACCCTTTTATAAAAACACAGAACGCATTTTGGGATTTTGAGAATTTTCTTGCGATTATTCTGGCATTTCCTGTCTTAGTTTTTTTGCTTAAGAAAACGCTGGCATTGGTATTGCTAGTCTGCATTCAAGCTACTTGAGTAAAGCTTCGTTCTGTATCCCCTGGCATGCCATGCGCCAGGCAAACGTCCATCCAGTACTTATCATTGCTTAATCGTGGCCCTACCGCCACCTTGATCATGGGAGTGAATGGTTGTGCACAAGCTGACAGAAACTACGCCTCTTTTTCATCCCTCGTCGCGGCCCCGGCCGGCGCCGCCAGCGGTCTTGCGTGACCTGCTGGCCGGCGTCGGCATTACCATCAATGGCGGCCAACCATGGGACATCCAGATTTATGATGAAAAAGTCTATCGCATGATTCTGTATAAAGGCTCGCTTGGCGCTGGCGTGGCGTATATGGAGGGACTGTGGGATGCGGAGCAGCTGGATGAGACCTTTCATCGGCTACTCAGCGCGGACCTGGATCGCAAATTGAAAGGGTTGGCCCGATTCCGCCTGCTGGCAGAAGCCGTGCGCCATCGCCTCTTCAATTTGCAATCGCCATCACGTGCTTTTGCCGTTGCCCATCAACATTACGACATCGGTAACGATGTGTTTGAGGCCATGCTCGACTCCACCATGAGCTACTCGTGTGCTTACTGGGAGCATGCCGACAATCTTGAACAAGCACAGCAGCACAAGCTGGATATGATCTGTCGCAAACTCGCCCTGAAGCCCGGCGAGCATGTGCTGGAAATCGGCTGCGGCTGGGGTGGGCTGGCCCGCTATGCGGCGGAACATTACGGCGTGCAGGTCACCGGCATCACTGTTTCAAAAGAGCAGCAAAGCCTCGCCCAGCAACGTTGCGCGCATCTGCCGGTGGAGATTGTGCTGATGGATTATCGCGATCTGCGCGGGCAATACGACAAAATTGTCTCGGTCGGCATGTTCGAGCATGTGGGGCCCAAGAATTACCCCGTCTACTTTCAGCAGGCGCATGATCTGCTCAAGAAAGACGGCCTGTTTTTGCTGCATACCATAGGCAATTACGTCACCGCGCCCAACACCGATGCCTGGATAGACAATTACATCTTTCCCAATGGCAAGATTCCCTCGGCCAGCGAGATTACGCAGGCGATCGAGCACCGCTTTATTCTGGAAGACTGGCATAACTTCGGGCCGGATTATGATCGCACGCTGATGAGCTGGTGGCAGAATTTCAACGAGGCATGGCCGGAACTCTCTGCGCAATACGGCGAGCGCTTCTACCGCATGTGGCGTTACTACCTGATGTGTTGCGCGGGGTATTTCCGCTCGCGGCAAGGGCAACTCTGGCAGCTGGTATTAAGCAAACGGGAAAAGCGGCAGGTTTATCGTTCTGTCCGCTAGCCTAATCTTATAAAAAGCCATTAAAATCGATAGACAAAAAAATACCCGCCGTTGGGGAAACGATGGGTATATAACGAAGGGTTGTGCAATACTTCTATTAGGGAATGAAAATATTGCAGAACC
>DATMSO010000064.1:0-12017 GCA_035565335.1 Methylovorus sp. | reverse complement strand
CTTTTAATTAGCCCGCCAGACTCTGATATCAGGCTTTTTTCAGCGTGTTACCAAACAGCTGCAGGGCTAGCTGGTAGCCTGTATTTGCAAGCTGAGGGTCATAACGTTCACCCTCATCACGCATAAAGGCATGCTGGCCGTTGAACTCGTGCCAGGTGAAGGAAAGATTCGCATCGGTCAGCTTCTGGTAAACCTCGGCACGCCCGGCGGTGGGGATATGGTTGTCCTGCTTGCCCCAGATCATCAGCAATTCGCCCTTGATGTCTGCCAGGCGCTCCATGCTGTGCTGACCAGGTTTGTTCGGGATGACGGCGGTATGCAGATCAGTGGCGTAGAAACAAGCCGTTGCCTTGATCTCCGGTTGCAGGGCAGCACGGAATGCCAGATGGCCACCGATACAGAAGCCCATGGCGCCAATGTCACCACTGCACCATGCTTGCTGCTTCAGGTAGGTGATCATGGCTTGATTGTCGGTATCGTAGCCTTGGACATCCTTGGCGGATTTGTCTGCATTGCCTTTATCGCGCCCGGCGTCGTCATAAGCCAAGACGGTACCAATCGGGTTCAGCTCATGGAATACTTCCGGTACCAGTACCGCATAGCCATGGCCCGCCATGATTTTAGCGGCGCGCTCAATGGGGCCGGTCTGCTGGAAAATTTCTGAATAAAACAGGATAGCCGGGAAGCGACCTTCGCCTTTAGGGCGGTGTACATAAGTACGCATGACACCGGTAGGTGTGGGCAGGTCAACAATGTGGCTTTGGATCAGCATGACAAGGGCTCCTGAAATAGGTTTTTTTGAATCGGTATAATCAGCCATTTTAGCTTGTCAGGGGCAAAAACGGGGAATATTAGCTTCCTCTGCCTTAGGCTTTTCATCTGGCGACATCCCTCGGCTTCAACATCGACAAGACCACGTAAGCTAATTTGCATGCTGGAAACGACGGATATTAAGTTCGAGAGCTGTCTACTGTTGCGTTCACCCTTTTATATCTGGCGCCCATATCACCATAAAAAAACAGGAGCCTAGGCTCCTGTTTCACGCTGGCAACAAAGTGCCAGTGATGTTCCTGCTCTTTTGGCAGATTAGCGATTGCAAACGTACATGGTCACTTCAAAGCCAAAACGCATTTCTGTTACTTCTGGTTTGATCCACATGATTAAGCCCCTGTAACCGTTGAAATTCAAAACTTAGGAGAGTTAAACGCTTGGGCGTTTGACGGGATCCATTATGCGGTGTGCCTAGTTGGGGCTTAAGAGGCAAAGTCATGAATGCGGGCTCATGATTTTCATGATAAACGTTGGATGGTTTTTCGAGGGATGGTCTGCGGAACATGCATGCTGGCTGGAAAACTGGATCAGAAAGCTGGCTGGCGTTTAAGGGTCACCAGCCAGCTTCTGACTTACCTTGACGGGAGATGATGTCTTGGTAAATTCATCATGCTCCAGTTGAGAATGATTGTCAATTGCATTGTTGCAGTATGTGAAATTTTCTCTTTAGCTATCTCTGCATGACACGCCTGTGTGGCTCCTGGTTATTCTTCTGCCGCCTTTTACCTGGCCCTCGCCTGCTCTGCCAATGGGCTTGGCAGTTAATTCGCAAACTCCATTTTCAAACAGCATGGGGTTTCACCCTCATGGAGCGCATGTTTTATACTGAAAGAAAATAAGGAGACCGCCATGCTGGGTAAAATCAAGGCGCTAGTTCGTACTACCCCATTCAAAATCCTCAGCGGATTATTCGTTGCCTACCTGCTGTTTGCCTATTTTGCCGTCGATCCCCTCGCGCGCCGCATCTTGCCCTGGGTTGCAGAGAATAAATTAGCCAGCCAGGCCAGCGTCGAGCATGTCAGGTTTGATCCGTTGCGATGGACGCTGACTATCGATCAGCTCAAGCTGAGCCAGCCAGATGGCCGCTTGCTGGCGAGCTTTGATCGCCTGTATATCAATCTTGAAACCAGCGGGATATTTCGCTTTGCCTGGCGCATCAAGGATATTCGCCTGACCTCTCCCCATGTGGCTGTCGAGGTTGGCGCCGATGGACGGTTAAATTGGGCGGACCTGATCGCCAAGCTCAATGAAAACAAGGATGACACGCCATCCACTAGCATGCCGCGCTTGCTGATAGACCATATCCTGATCGAGGGCGGCGATGTGGCCTATACAGACCGTAACCGTCCGCAGCCATTCGTCATGGCATTGCAACCCCTGGGACTCGAGCTGGATGGCTTGTCTACCCTGCCTGAGGACAGGGGGGATTACCTCATCGTGGCGAAATTACCCGCAGACGGCGGCAGCCTGAAATGGAAGGGCGATATCGGGCTGAATCCGCTGGTATCACAGGGTGTGCTGGAGTTGCAGGGAATCAAGCTCGCGCCCTTGATGCAGATCGTCAAACATCAGGGATTGCCTGTACGGCTTACCAAGGGCGAGCTGCAAAGCCGGCTGACTTATAGTTTTGCCATGGTGAAAGGTACCGAGCAGCAGGACCCGACACCTGAAGCCATTGTGCAGGATCTCAGCCTGGAGCTGGATCATGTGGCGGCTGAAGTGCACGGCCAGCATGGCCCGGCGCAATTAAGTCTGAAACAGTTATCGGTGGCCATGCCACGCCTCGATTTTTCCATGCGGCAAGGTGCTACTCTCACCTTCAAGCAGATGCAGCTGGGCGTGCAGGATATCGCCTTGCGTCAAGGCAAAACCTCCTTGTTTCAGTTGGATGGCATCGCGCTGCAAGGCCTTGATTATGACCTTGCCGGCCAGCATTTGCAGGTGGCGGATGCGACTTTACGAGGCGGCAAGATCCGCGCCGGGCGAGCTGGCGATGGCAGCCTGGACTGGCAATCGTTAATACCACCGAGCACTGAGCCACCCATGCAAACAGCGGAATCGCCCGCGCAAGCCGCTCCGGGCAAGTCGTCTTTCCGTTATGACATTGCCCACCTGCATCTGGCCGATTGGCAGGCGGATTATCGGGACGCCAGCTTTGTACATCCTTTGGCCGTCGGCCTTAAAGCCTTCAATCTTGAGCTTGCTCTGGGTAATCCTGAAGGCAAGCTGCAATTGCGCGATATTCAGGCGAGTGCTGGGCCATTGCTACTGCAGTCCGCGCTTTATAGCCAGCCTGCGATGAGCTTGGCGGGCCTGCAGGTGAAGGATGGCAAGGTGGATGTTGACGCCCAGACCGTCAATCTGGGAGCCATTGTCTTGCGTGGTTTGCAAGCCCAGGTGCTGCGTTCCGCCAGTCAGCCGCTGAACTGGCAGGCCATGCTGGAAACACGGAATCCGACGGTAAGCTCACCACCTCCTGTTTCAACATCGGCCAGAAAAAAAACCAGCAATACGCATCCAGCCACCACCAGCCCGGGCTGGAAGCTGAGCCTGCCCAAGCTGGCCCTGCAGGATGTCAATGTGCACGTGGAAGACACGACGCCTGGCAAGCCAGTAGTGCTGGATATCGAGCGCGCAGGGCTTGAGTTGCACGATGTTTCACTGGATCTTGGCCGTAGCATCCCCATCAAAACAAGCTTCAAGGTCAAACAGGGTGGGCAGTTCAATGCAGACGGCAATCTCACATTGTCGCCTTTCAAGGCAGACCTAAAGCTGGCAATGGATGCCTTATCGCTCAAGCCTTTGGCTCCCTACATCAATCAGTTCGCTCTGTTGCGATTGAATGACGGTGCCATCAGGCTGAATGGTCAGCTTGGCCTCAAGGCGGGCCAGGCATTCACGGCGCAATTCAAAGGCGGCTTTGCTGTCGATAAGCTGGCGATTGCCGAAGAAAATGGCGGAGCCACCTTCCTTGCCTGGAAAACACTGGGAAGCGATAGTGTAAAGCTGAGTCTGGGGCCTGACCGGCTGACCATGGACGAGCTACGCATCGTGGAGCCGCAAGGCAAGTTTATTATTCATGAAGACAAAACCTTGAATGTGCAACGGATGTTGCGCACCCAGCCAGCGAGTTCGCCCGCCGTTGTTAAGGCGAATCCGGCTCCTGCAAAAGCGCCAGTGAAGTCTACGGGCAAAGCGGCGCCAGCGGCGGCGGATGCGTCATCTTCTTTCCCAGTCAGCATCTCGCGGGTGCGCATAGAACGCGCACGCCTGGAGTTCGCCGATTACTCGCTCAAGCCGCAGTTCGGGACTTACATCAATAGCCTGTCAGGGGTGATCAATGGGCTTTCAACGGATCCCAATACCACGGCGCAAGTCGAGCTGGATGGCAAGGTGGATGAGTATGGTTCGGCGCGTATTCGTGGCTCCTTGCAGCCTTTCAAGGCGACCGACTTTACCGATCTCAAGCTGACATTCCGTAATCTGGAAATGAATCGCCTGACGCCGTATTCCGGCAAATTTGCCGGGCGCCGCATTGAGTCGGGCAAGCTTTCGGTGGATCTGGAATACAAGATCAAGCAACGCCATATGACGGGGGAAAACAAGTTTGTCATCAACAAGCTACGGCTGGGAGAACACGTCGACAGCCCGGATGCGGTTAATCTGCCGCTCGATCTGGCGATCGCCTTGCTGGAAGACAGCGACGGCATCATTGATCTCAACTTGCCGGTGTCAGGCAGTCTGGATGATCCGCAGTTCAGCTACGGCAAGGTGGTCTGGAAAGCGTTTATGAATGTGCTGGGCAAAATCGCCACCGCTCCCTTCCGCGCACTGGGCAATCTGCTCGGCATCAAATCCGACAAGCTGGAGGCGATCGTGTTTGATCCTGCCAGTGCAGAGCTGGCGCCACCTGAGAAAGAAAAATTGCAAACGGTCGCCAACGCCATGGCAAAACGGCCGGCATTAACCTTGACGGTGACGCCGGCGTATGACGCGGCAGCGGACCGTAGGGCATTGCAGGAGCAGGCTATTCGTCGTGATGTAGCGCAGCGCATGGGATTGAAGCTGGCACCGGAAGAGCAGCCTGGCCCCGTGGATTTGCATAATCCCAAAGTGCAGTCCGCCGTCTTTCAGTTAGCGCAGGAACGCGGGCCGGATGCCAGGAAGCGCGGTGTACTGGGCAAGCTGAAGGACTATCTTGAAATTGCCAAGCCAGAAGACCCGGCTGCGTATGAAAGTATGCTGCAACAACTTAAAGATGGGGTAAATGTTCCTGAAAGCGCCTTGCAAGGGTTGGCAAATGCGCGCGCAGCCAGTGTGCAGCAGTATTTGCAGCAATCCGCAGGCTTGGCGCCGTCGCGCCTTGCACAAAGTGCAATCGATGCAGTGAATGGAGACGGGCAGGCGGTGCCGCTTAAATTGAACCTGGGCGTGAGCCGGTAGTCCATCTATATGAAGTCGCTGGCTGTGGTCTCCCCGGTTCCGCGGTCGGTCGCTTCAAGGCCGCCTCACCTCATGCGTACACGCAAGGTGAGGCGGCCTCATAACGTCATTTACACAGATATGATCTTTCGATTGCCATCACCCTCTCAATGCTGAGCGGCGTGGTGCCCTGAAATGCGCCGTACGGCTGGAGAGCGACCATGCGAACTTACCAATCCCTTTGCGTGCTTTTAACGCTCATCAGCCTGCCAGCATGGGCGAGCGCCGAGCCACCTGCCGAGCTGATTTTTTCCTTGAAAGGCTCCATCGTCAAAATACATACAGTGACCAAGAGTGGCGGGCATGGCATAGGGTCGGGTGTGGTCGTTGCAGAAAATCTGGTGGCCACTAACTGCCATGTGCTGGCAGATGCGAATGGCATCAATGTGGCGGCCCGTGGTGAAACCTACGCGCCAGTGGCCGTGCGCGAAGATTGGCGCCACGATATCTGTCTCTTGCGCGTGGAATATTTACCGCTCAAGCCCGTTGTGCTGGGCGACGAAGCCCGATTGCAATACGAGCAGGATGTGTTTGCCATCGGCTTCCCCGGTGGCCCACCCAAACCACAAACCACTTTCGGTACCATCAAGGCGCTTTACCCTATAGACGATGCGGAGATTATCCGCACTTCGTCCTCCTTTGTGCTGGGCGCCAGCGGCAGTGCGCTGTTTGATAGCGAAGGTAAATTGATCGGACTCAATACATTCAAAAGCCCTGGCCGTCATGGCTATTACTACAGCATGTCGGTGAAGTGGATCAAAGCCTTGTTGCAGGCGCCGGAAGCGGCGTATGTGAGCCAGGATGGCCGGCCCTTGTGGGATGCGCCAGAAAATCAGCGGCCTTACCTCATGCGCGTGGTGATCCCCATGCAAAACGAAGAATGGGATGACCTGCTGAGAATCGCCACGCAATGGGCCCAGCAGGAGCCTCATACAGTGGAAGCGGTCTACTACAAGGCGCTGGCGGAGGAACATCTGGGTCACATCCAGGCAGCAGATGCCCTATACCGCCAGGTATTGCAGGATAATCCGCGCCATAGTGCCAGCTTGCTGGCCGAAGCGCGCATTGCGCGTCAGCAGGGCGAGTCTAACCGCATGCTGACATTGCTCAGCCAGTTGCAATCGCTAGCCCCCGACATGGCTGAAGAGCTGATGCCGCAAGAAGCTGGCCTTGCGCAATAAGCCTACGCCGCATAAAAGTGCTGCGCAAATCCGCGCAGAATGATAATAATTAGCGTAAAAGTTGAATAATATGGCAGGATTGCCCAAGCACGAGACGGGCTGAATCCGCATAATGTTCAGCTGCGGTAATGCTCATCCTGTCATGGACTTCTGGCATTATTCTCGTGGTATTTCCTTTTGTTCACTTGTGTAGACGCGTCATGGCGTTTTGAAAGTTCGTATGTTCAGCATTGTTCACATTGCACTTAAGCGCCCGTATACCTTTGTGGTGATGGCAATCCTGCTGCTGATACTGGGCATACTGTCTGCGCTGCGCATGCCCACCGATATTTTCCCCGAGATCCGCATTCCGGTAATTGCAGTGGCATGGCAATACACAGGCATGCCGCCTGACCAGATGGCCGGCCGCATTGCCACCGTCTACCAGCGCGTGCTGACCACCACGGTGAACGATATTGAACATATCGAAGCCACCTCTTATAACGGCTTTGGCATCGTCAAGATTTTCTTCCAGCCGGGCGTAAACATCGCCACGGCCAACGCCCAGGTCACGGCGGTGTCGCAAGTGATTCTGCGGCAAATGCCCAGCGGTGTAACCCCACCGCTCATTCTCAATTACAGCGCCTCTACGGTGCCTATTCTGCAGATTGCGCTGTCTGGCAAGGGCTTGTCCGAGCAGCAGCTGGGCGATCTTGGCCTTAATACCATACGTACGCGGCTGGTGACGGTGCCAGGCGCGGCGGTGCCTTATCCATTCGGCGGCAAAACTCGCCAGGTGCAGATCGACCTTAATCCGGCGGCCTTGCAAGCACGCGGCCTGGCTGCGCAGGATGTGGCCAATGCGCTGGCCGCCCAGAACCTTATTCTGCCGGTGGGTACCCAGAAAATCGGCGCACAGGAATACACGCTGCAGCTCAACAATGCTGCTGGTGCGATGGACGACATAGGCAATTTCCCCATCAAGGTGGTCAATGGCGCGACCGTGTATATCCGTGATGTAGCGAGCGTGCGTGATGGCAATCCGCCGCAAAGCAATATCGTGCATGTGGATGGTGCCAAGTCGGTACTGATGTCAGTGCTGAAAAACGGCGCCACCTCGACGCTGGATATCGTTTCCGGCATCAAGGACCGCTTGCAGGAGATCAAGCCTACATTACCGGATAACCTGGAAGCGGTGCCGATTAATGACCAGTCCATCTTCGTTCGCGCGGCCGTCAAGGGCGTGGCCTTTGAGGGCGCTATTGCGGCGGTGCTGACCAGCCTGATGATTCTGCTGTTCCTGGGCAGCTGGCGGTCGACGGTGATCATTGCCGTGTCCATTCCGCTCTCCATACTGGGGGCCATTTTTGCGCTGAATGCCTTTGGCGAAACGCTCAACATCATGACGCTGGGCGGTCTGGCGCTGGCCGTTGGTATTCTGGTGGACGATGCAACGGTGACCATCGAAAACATCAACTGGCATCTGGAGCAGGGCAAGCAGGTAGAACCCGCGATTCTGGATGGGGCGGCACAGATTGTGACCCCGGCTTTTGTCTCACTGCTCTGTATCTGTATCGTGTTTGTGCCCATGTTCCTGCTGGAGGGCGTATCGCGCTTCCTGTTTGTGCCCATGGCCGAAGCGGTGATTTTTGCCATGGTGAGCTCGTTCATACTGTCGCGTACCTTGGTGCCGACCATGGCTAAGTATCTGCTCAAGCCCCATGCGCCGCATACGGATCTGCATGGTACGCATGCGACCTTGCCGCCATCACGCAATCCGCTGGTGAGATTTCAGCGGGGCTTTGAGGCGCGATTTGAACGTGTACGCGAGGGTTATCACGGCTGGTTGCATGTCGCCATGCGTAATCGCAAGAAGTTTGTGATCGGTTTCATGGCCTTTATCATGCTGTCGTTTGCCTTGGTGCCTTTCCTCGGCCGCAACTTCTTCCCGGCGGTGGATGGCGGGCAGATTCTGATGCATGTGCGCGTGCCGGTGGGTACGCGTCTGGAAGAAACGGCGGCGCAATTTGCCGATATTCAGGCGGCTATTCGCGAAGTGATTCCGGCACGCGAGATTGTGACCATGGTGGATAACATCGGTCAGCCCATCAGCTCGATCAACTTGACCTACAACAACACCGGCATTATCGGCGCGCAGGATGGCGATATTCAGATTGCGCTGGCCGAAGGGCATCAGCCCACGGCGGACTATGTGAAAGCATTGCGTGAGCGCTTGCCACGTCAGTTCCCGGGGACCACCTTTTCATTCCCGCCGGCGGATATCGTCAGCCAGATCCTGAATTTCGGTTCTCCGGCACCGGTCGATATCCAGATTCGCGGGGCCAACCGCGAGGCCAATTTTGACTACGCCAACAAACTCCTCGAACGCATACGCCAGGTGCCAGGCATTGCCGATGCGCGCATTCAGCAATCGCGTAGCAGCCCGGTGTTCAAGATTGATGTGGACCGTACGCGCGCGCAGGAGCTGGGGCTGACTACACGCGATGTCACCAATAACGTGATTGTGAATATTGCCGGCAGCAGTCAGGTCGCGCCTACCTATTGGCTTAATCCTGCCAATGGCGTGTCGTATCCGATCGTGATGCAGACGCCGCAGTACCAGATGAATTCGCTGTCCAAGCTGGAAAACCTGCCCATGAGTGGCAGCACGAATGAAGTGACGCCGATATTGGGCGGGGTGGCGACCTTTACCCGGGACCGGGCGAATGCGATTGTCAGCCAATACGATATCCAGCCCATGATCCAGGTGCATGCCAGCACCCAGGATAGAGACCTGGGGGCCGTGGCCGCCGATATCCGCAAAATACTGGACGAAACCGCGCAGGATGTTCCCAAGGGTAGCACGGTGGTGCTGATGGGCCAGGTGCAGACCATGGAGCGTTCTTTCAATGGCTTGCTGTTTGGCCTGCTGGGCGCCATCGTGCTGATTTACCTGCTGATCGTGGTCAACTTCCAGTCATGGAGCGACCCGTTCGTGATTGTCAGCGCCCTGCCTGCGGCCATCGCTGGCATCATCTGGATGCTGTTTGCCACGTTTACGCCCTTGTCGGTCCCGGCGCTTACCGGGGCCATCATGTGCATGGGCGTGGCGACCGCCAATAGTGTGCTGGTCATCAGCTTTGCCCGCGAGCGCCTCGAGGTGCTGGGCGATGCGACCGCCGCTGCGCTGGAAGCTGGCTTTGTACGTTTTCGCCCGGTCCTGATGACCGCCTTGGCGATGATGATAGGCATGGCCCCCATGGCGCTTGGCCTGGGCGAAGGCGGTGAGCAGAATGCGCCGCTAGGCCGTGCCGTGATTGGTGGTCTGCTGTTTGCCACCACCACTACCCTGATTTTTGTTCCTGTCGTATTTAGCATGGTGCACGCACGCTTTAAGCCAGCGGCGTCGCAACCACAAGTTACTGGAGAGCCGCATGTCATCTGAAACCCATAAGACGCCAACCTCATTGCGCATAGGCGCTGTTATTGTCGGCGTGGTATTGCTGGGCGTATTGATCGTTGGTATCACCGCCCGAGCCCAGAACGCCCGCACGCTCAAGAGCTGGACCGAGGAGCAGGCGTCGATTTCCGTGAGTGTGATCAACGCTACTGAAATCACGGGTGGCAAGCCGCTGGAGCTGCCTGGACGCTTTGAAGCCTATGCTGCTGCGCCGCTGTATGCACGTGTCAGCGGCTATCTGAAATCCTGGAAAGCCGACATCGGCACTCCGGTGAAGACGGGACAGCTGATTGCCGAAATTGAAACGCCGGACCTGGATCAGCAGCTTCTGCAAGCGCGTGCCGAAGTGGCCACGGCCAAAGCCAATGTCGATCTGGCCGCCATCACCGCCAAGCGCCTGCAGTCTTTGCTGGATACCAATTCGGTATCGCATCAGGAGGTGGATGAAAAAGTGGGTGACTACGCCGCCAAGCAGGCGTTGTTGCAGTCCTCGCAGGCCAATCTGGACCGGCTGGTCGCCACCAAGGCATTTGCACGGATTGTGGCGCCGTTTGATGGCGTGGTGACCTCGCGTAATACTGACACCGGTGCCCTGATCAACGTCGGCAGTGGAACCGGGCCTGCCCTGTTCGTGGTCTCAGACAATCGTCGCCTGCGTCTGTATGTCAGCGTGCCGCAGGCGTATCTTGGCAGCATAAAGCCGGGAGACATGGCCGATGTCACCGTGCCCGAGCAGCCCGGCCAGGTGTTTCAGGCAAAAGTGGTGTCTGCTTCACAGTCAGTGGACGCAGGCTCCGGCACTAGTCTGATGCAGCTCAGCCTCAACAATGCCGATGGCAAATTGCTGCCCGGCAGCTATGCGCGCGTCAGTTTTAACCTGCAAGGTCAGGCATCGCGGCTCAGTATTCCTGCCAGTGCCTTGATTTTTGATGCCAAAGGGATGCAGGTGGCCGTAGTGGATGGCGATGGCAGCGTCAAACGTAAAGCCATTACTGTCGCGCGGGATATGGGCAGTTCTCTTGAGCTTAGTGACGGCATATCGGCGACCGATCGCATTATCGATAACCCGCCGGATGGTATTGCTGATGGCACCAAAGTGCTGATCAAGCAGGACACTCCTGCCGCTGAAAAGAAAGCGGGCTAAGCCTGCTCCCAGCGGCTGAGGTAGGTGGTGGGCGGCGCGCCCATGACCCGGCTGAACATGCTGGTAAAGCTGCCGGTGCTGGCATAACCCAGCCGCAAAGCAATCTGCGTCACACTTTGCCCTTCCATCAGCAGCTCAACCGCGCTTATCAGACATAGCTGCTGGCGCCAGGCGGTGAATGTCATGCCGGTATCCTGCATGAAAAGGCGCGACAAGGTACGCGAACTGGCTCCTGCCACATGGCACCATTGTTCCAGCGGTCGCGTGTCGCCCGGGTTTTCATGCAGCGCCTGGGTAACCCGCCGCACCCGATGATCGCGTGCTTCCGGTAAAAACAGCGGCGCTTCCTTTTCCTGGGCAATCTGATCAATCAGCACCTGCATCAGTCTGGCCTGCGGGCTGTCATCCGCATACTCCCAACCTGACGCCGCAGCCCGGATGACCAGTTCGCGTAGCAAGGGCGAAAGCTTGAGTACCCGGCAACTGGCGGGCAGTTGTTGCAATAGATCATGCCGGATGTAGGCAGTGTGCAGGCGGGCTGGTTGCGGATAGACCACGCTATGATCGATGCCGGCTGGTATCCAGAATGCGCGACCTGGCGGAGTAATCCATGTTCCCTCGATCGTGGTGATGCGCATGCTGCCCGACACCACGAACATCAATTGTCCGCGCTCGTGCGTGTGGGTTTCCACACTTTGTCCTTTGGCGTGGTCCACGCTGAGAGCGACGACCGGGCGATCAGAACTATCGGGATCGGCGCTTGATGCCAGAGTTTTCCAGATGTGATCGGGCAGTGAGCTGATGATGGTTATCCAGGCTGATAAGAGGACTTATTATAAACAGAGCCATTTAAGCATGTGAAATGTCTTACCCGCGCCCATGCATAAATAACAGGCAAAAAAATGCCCGGGAACCCGGGCGGAGGCGTGGAACAAACAAC
>DATMSO010000063.1:0-27986 GCA_035565335.1 Methylovorus sp. | reverse complement strand
TCGGTATAATTAGCTTTTGTCGGAAAGAAATTATATGCGTCTGTTGCAACAAGCGCTTACCTTCGATGACGTATTACTGGTACCGGCACACTCCAATGTGCTGCCACGCGAAGTAAGCCTCGCCACCCAGCTCACCCGCTCCATCCGTCTTAATATTCCCGTTGTGTCTGCAGCCATGGACACCGTGACGGAAGCCCCTCTGGCGATTGCTCTCGCTCAGGAAGGCGGCATGGGCATCATCCACAAGAACATGAACATTCAGACGCAAGCGGCCCACGTGGCTCGCGTCAAGCGCTTTGAATCCGGCGTGGTCAATGACCCTGTCACCATACAGCCGCACATGACCGTGCGCGATGTATTGGCGCTGACCCGCCAACACAAGATCTCTGGCCTGCCAGTTGTTGATGGCACCAAGGTGGTCGGCATTGTCACCAATCGTGACCTGCGCTTCGAAACCAATCTTGATCAGCCTATCGTCAACATCATGACCCCTCGCGAACGTCTGGTGACGGTACCCGAAGGTGCCCCGCGTGAAGCCGTCATGGCCTTGCTGCACAAACACCGCCTCGAGCGCGTGCTGGTCGTCAACGATGCGTTTGACCTCAAGGGCTTGATCACCGTTAAGGACATCCAGAAATCCACCGACCACCCGCTGGCCTGCAAGGATGCACATGGCCGCCTGCGTGTAGGTGCAGCGGTAGGCGTGGGCGAAGGCACTGAAGAGCGCGTGGCCGCACTGGTAGAAGCCGGCGTCGATGCCATCGTGGTCGATACGGCCCATGGCCACTCCCAAGGCGTGCTGGATCGCGTCAAATGGGTCAAACAGAACTTCCCGAACGTACAAGTTATTGGTGGCAACATCGCTACCGCTTCTGCAGCGCTGGCGCTGGTGGATGCTGGCGCTGACGGCGTCAAGGTCGGTATCGGCCCGGGCTCCATCTGCACCACACGTATCGTCGCAGGTGTGGGCGTTCCCCAGATCAGCGCCGTGGCGAATGTGGAAGAAGCCCTGCGCGGCACGGGCGTTCCGTTTATTGCAGATGGCGGCATCCGCTACTCCGGCGACATCTCCAAGGCGATTGCTGCCGGTGCCTACTCCGTGATGCTGGGCGGCATGTTTGCTGGTACTGAAGAAGCGCCGGGCGAGATCGAGCTGTTTCAGGGCCGTTCTTACAAGTCTTACCGCGGCATGGGTTCCGTTGGCGCCATGCAAAAAGGCTCCAGCGACCGTTACTTCCAGGATAACGAAGGCAATGCTGACAAGCTGGTTCCAGAAGGCATTGAAGGTCGCGTACCTTACAAGGGTAGCGTGATTGCGGTGATTCACCAGCTGATGGGCGGCCTGCGTGCTTCCATGGGCTATGTGGGCTGCAAGAGCATCGACGAAATGCGTGAAAAAGCCGAGTTTGTGCAGATCACCTCGGCTGGTATGCGCGAATCGCATGTTCATGATGTGCAGATCACCAAAGAAGCGCCGAACTATCATATCGACTAATATCAACCTGCATTGATGCATGGGCAAACCGCTTTGATACTGATTAAAGCCGTTTGCCCTTCATCATTTTAATGGCTCTCAATACCATGGCTCACCAGAAAATCCTTATCCTCGACTTTGGCTCCCAAGTCACTCAGCTCATTGCGCGTCGCGTACGCGAAGCGCATGTGTATTGCGAAATTCATCCATGCGATGTGTCCGATGACTTTGTCCGCGATTTCGGCGCCAATGGCATCATTCTTTCCGGCAGCCATGCCAGCGTGTACGAAGAAGAAACCGACCGCGCACCGCAAGCCGTATTTGAGCTGGGCGTGCCCGTGCTGGGCATCTGCTATGGCATGCAAACCATGGCGCAGCAACTGGGTGGCAAGGTAGAGGCCGGCACCAAGCGTGAATTCGGCTTTGCCGAGGTTCGCGCACGCGGCCACTCTGCCCTGTTCAACGCCATTCAAGATCGCACCAACAGCGAAGGCCACGGCCTGCTGGAAGTATGGATGAGCCACGGCGACAAAGTCACCGAGCTGCCACCGGGATTCAAGGTGATTGCCAGCAACGACACCACGCCGATTGCGGCCATGGCGGATGAAGACCGCAAATTCTACGCTGTGCAGTTCCACCCGGAAGTCACGCATACGCGTCAAGGCCAAGCCATGCTGAACCGCTTCGTGCTGGACATCTGCCAGACCCGCGCCGACTGGATCATGGGCGACTACATCAGCGAAGCCGTTGAACGTATTCGCCAGCAGGTAGGCGATGAAGAAGTCATTCTCGGCCTCTCCGGCGGCGTCGACTCTAGCGTCGCCGCCGCCCTCATCCACCGCGCGATTGGCGACCAGCTGACCTGCGTGTTTGTGGATCACGGTCTGCTGCGTCTCAACGAAGGCAAGATGGTCATGGAAATGTTTGCCGGCCAGCTGCATGCTCGCGTCATTCATGTGGATGCCACCGCACAATTCATGGGGCAACTCACGGGCGTGAGCGATCCGGAAGCCAAGCGCAAGATCATCGGCCGCGAGTTCGTAGAAGTCTTCAAGGCCGAAGCCGCTAAACTCAAGGCTGGCACTGGCGGCCACAAGGGCGCCACCTTCCTGGCGCAGGGCACCATTTACCCAGATGTGATCGAATCCGGCGGCGCCAAGTCCAAAAAAGCGGTCACCATCAAAAGCCATCACAACGTAGGTGGCCTGCCTGAACAACTGGGCCTGAAGCTGCTCGAGCCCCTGCGTGACCTGTTCAAGGATGAAGTTCGCCAGCTGGGCGTAGCCCTCGGCCTGCCACCTGACATGGTCTACCGCCACCCCTTCCCCGGCCCCGGCCTCGGCGTGCGTATTCTGGGCGAAGTCAAACAAGAGTTCGCCGACCTGCTGCGCCAGGCCGACGCCATCTTCATTGAAGAATTGCGCAGCACCATCGACGACGTCAGTGGCAAAAGCTGGTACGACCTCACCAGTCAGGCCTTCACCGTGTTCCTGCCGGTGAAATCCGTTGGCGTCATGGGCGACGGCCGCACCTACGACTACGTCGTCTCATTGCGCGCCGTCATCACCAGCGACTTCATGACCGCGCACTGGGCCGAACTCCCCTACAGCCTCCTGGGCCGCGTCTCCAACCGCATCATTAACGAAGTCCGCGGCATCAATCGCGTTGTCTACGACATCTCCGGCAAACCGCCGGCAACGATTGAATGGGAGTAGCGCTTTCGAAGGGAGGAGTAGGCTCCGTCCGCGCAGCGGATGGTAGCGACCCCGCAGAAAGCGCTGCAGGCCGAACCGCCATGGGTGCTTCGCATACCATCGCAAATGGCCCCGACTTTTCGACCTTCGCAAGGATCAGTCTTCTGGCAGAAGGCGTCTTGGCCGGAATGAATCAGTTAGAATATGCATTTGAAATCCGCATGCATGGGAGACTCTCGTGAGCCGTGGTTTCGTCAAAGAAGATGACCTCGAGCACGCCGGCACAGATGTGCCTGAAAGGCCGGTAAGCCAGCATCCGAATTACGTCACCCCGCAGGGGCTGCAGCAGTTGCAGGAGGCTATGCAGGCATTGGATAAGGAGCGCACTACCCTTTCCGCACGCAAGGATGACCCAATGGCCCAGCAGCGGCTTGCCATGATTAATCGCGACTTGCGTTATCTGGAGGCGCGACTGGAAACAGCCATCATGGTAGACCCGCAGCAACAATCCCGCGAGCAGGTGTTATTTGGGGCGCATGTTGAAGTGGAAGATGAAGAGGGGCAGACGCACCTCTTTCAGATTGTGGGTGAGGATGAAGCTGATATCGCCCACAATAAAGTGAGCTGGGTTTCGCCGCTGGCACGGGCATTGATTGGGCATAAACGCGGGGAATCCGTTACCTGGAATCGTCCGGCAGGCAATCTGGAACTGGAAATTATCAATATTCATTATGGGGATTAGCATGAACGTAAGCCAAGCCATTGAAACTCGCCGCTCCACCAAGGCTTTTGACCCTCAACATCTCATGAGCGAGGCTGAGATCACGCGACTGATGTCATTGGCACTGCTATCCCCGACTGCCTTCAATATCCAGAACTGGCGTTTTGTGCTGGTGCAATCCCCCGAACTGCGTAAGCACGTACGGGCCGTCAGTTGGGATCAGGCACAGGTCACAGATGCATCCTTGCTGGTGGTGCTGGTCGCTGATTTGCAGGCATGGAACAAGCAACCTGAGCGCTACTGGGCAAATGCTCCAGAAGCCGTACGAAATTACCTGGTTCCCGCTATTGGCCAATACTATACCGGCAAACCAGAAGTGCAGCGCGATGAAGGCATGCGTTCCTGTGGCATGGCGGCGATGACCCTGATGCTGGCCGCCAAGGAAATGGGCTACGACAGCTGCCCCATGGATGGTTTTGATTTTGATGCGGTGGCAACTCTGCTGAAACTGCCTGCAGACCATGTGCCTGCGATGTTTGTGGCTATCGGCAAAGGGACCAAGGAGCCCTGGCCTCGTGGTGGTCAACTGCCCATGAGCGATGTGGTAATCCGCGACACATTTTGATATATGCGCTTGCGGCTACACAGCCAGCTAAAGCCTAATAAATCACATTAACAAATTACAGTAATTAATTGTTTAAAATAATTATTCTTTAAAAGATTTAACTTTCCGGACGTATACGTAATGCTTATAGCAAACAATATCACCATGCAGTTCGGCGCCAAGCCGCTATTCGAAAATGTCTCCGTCAAGTTTGGCGACGGCAACCGCTATGGTTTGATCGGCGCCAATGGCTGCGGCAAATCGACGTTCATGAAGATTCTGGCAGGCGTGCTGGAACCCACAGCGGGCAATATCTCGCTCGATAGCAATGAGCGCATGGCGTTTTTGCGCCAGGATCAATTTGCTTATGAAGACCAACGCGTCATCGATGTGGTCATGATGGGCCACGAGCAGATGTGGAAGGCAAATGTAGAGAAGAACGAAATCTACATGAACCCGGAAGCCACTGAGGAAGACTACATGCGTGCCGCCGAGCTGGAAGGTGTCTATGCCGAATATGACGGCTACACCGCCGAAGCGCGTGCCGGAGAGCTGCTGTTGGGCGTGGGTATCCCTATCGAACAGCATAGCGGCCCGATGAGTGCTGTGGCGCCCGGCTGGAAGCTGCGCGTGCTGCTGGTGCAGGCCCTGTTTGCCAATCCTGACATCCTGCTGCTGGATGAACCGACCAATAACCTGGACATCAACACCATCCGCTGGCTGGAAGACGTGCTGAACAATCGTGACTGCACCATGATCATCATTTCCCACGATCGGCACTTCCTCAATCAGGTATGTACGCACACCGCCGACATGGACTACGCCAAGCTGACTGTTTATCCCGGCAACTATGACGACTACATGGAAGCATCCGCCCAGGCGCGTGCTCAGCAAGCCAAGGACAATGCCAAGGCCAAACAGCAAATTGCCGACTTGCAGGAGTTCGTGCGCCGCTTCTCGGCCAACGCCTCCAAGGCCAAGCAGGCAACCAGCCGTGCCAAGCAGATCGACAAGATCAAGATTGAGGAATTCAAGCCCTCCAGCCGTCAGTATCCCTTCATCCGCTTTGAATACGATGAGCGTGAAAAACTGCACCGCAATGCGGTTGAGCTTAAGAAGCTGAGCCATGGCTTTGATCGCCCTCTGTTCAACGACATCGACCTGATTTTTGAAGCAGGTGAAAAAGTCGCCATCATCGGCGAAAACGGTATCGGTAAAACCACCCTGCTGCGCTGTCTGGCAGGCGACCTCGCCCCCAATCATGGTGAGGTGAAATGGGCGGAAAAAGCCAAGCTCGGCTATTTTGCGCAAGATCACGAATACGAGTTTGAGAAGGATCTGAACCTGTTTGACTGGATGTCGCAATTTACCCAGGAAGGTGACGATGACAACTCCGTGCGCAGCATGCTGGGCCGCCTGCTCTTCTCCGGCGAAGACACCAAGAAGTCAGTCAAGGTACTGTCCGGCGGTGAAAAAGGTCGCATGCTTTACGGCAAGTTGATGCTGGCCCGCACCAATGTGCTGCTGATGGATGAACCGACCAACCACATGGACATGGAATCCATCGAGGCGCTGAATACGGCGCTCGACAAGTACAAAGGCACGCTGTTTTTCGTTAGCCATGACCGCGAGTTTGTGAGCTCGCTAGCTACCCGCATCATCGAAATCAAGGCAGATGGCATCAGCGACTACACCGGCAATTACGAAGACTACCTGGCGAGCCAAGGCGTCGAATAAGTTTTTCATGCTGTAAAAAAACAGGCCATTGCGTGGCAGCGTTAGCGCTGTTATTCAATGGCCTGTTAAATTTTTGTAAATTCATGGCCAATTTTTGAACGGCCACACCGTCTTTACGTCCATATCAGCGATAATTGTGTCCAACAACTCCTAAAGCGCTGAAAGTAACAGACAACATGTCGCCCCTTGCACGGTCCGGTCCTAACGCCTCGCCATATGCTGCATGGCCTATCTGCATAAGCCTGATCACCCTAGCAACCGCATTGCCGGCCATGGCCGAAAGCTCCGTATGGTACAAAGACGGTAATCCGCTGGATATTTCCGTTCCTCCGGCTGTTCCGGCAGGTTATATCGGTAATACGGCATGCACGCCGCCCAATCTGCAACGCGCACTCTCATTGGGGGAAGTGGCCGATGCCGCGCTCTGCAACAATCCGCAAACACGTGAAGCCTGGGCCAATGCGCGCGTCCAGGCAGCCCAGGTTGGCATTGCACGCTCGGCTTATCTGCCCAGCGTCACCGATACGGTAGGCACCAACCTCAACGTGACCAGCCCCGAGCTTGCCACCCGCAATAACGCCTATAGCAACCTGAGCAATAGCATTGTGGCGTCTTACCTGCTTTATGACTTTGGTAATCGCGATGCCACGCTGGAAAGCGCCCGCCAATTGCTGCAAGCAGCCAGCGCTACCCAGGATGTCACGGTGCAGACCCTGCTGCTGTCTGCCGTGCAGGCTTATTATCAAGTGCAAGCTAATATCGCCGCCCTGGATGCCGCCCGTGAAGCCGAGCGCGCCAGTGAAGAAAGTTTCAAGGCGGCAGATGCACGCTACAAAGCCGGGGTTGCCACCCCTGCCGATAAACTGCAGGCACAAACGGCGTATGCGCAAGCCACACTTACACGCATTACCGCTGAGGGCAACCTGAAAACCGCATACGGCACCCTTGCCAATGTGATGGGCATTCAGGCCAACCAGCCTCTGCAGCTTGTCAGCAATACCAATTACACCAGCTTGCAGCCGGTCAGCGAGGACATTGACGCATTGATCGAACAGGCCCGCAGTCGTCGCCCCGACCTGATCGCCAGCGAGGCCCAGGTAAAAGCCGCGCAAGCCAGCATCGATGCTTCCAAAGCCGCGGCCAAGCCCACGGTTTCGATCGCCATGAGCAATACCCAGCAAGATGGCAGCAGCCTGACTTCAGCCAACACCTCGACTCTGGGGCTGACGGTGTCCATCCCCTTATTCAGCGGCTACGCCCCTACTTATCGCATCCGCTCCGCCGAAGCCACTCGCGCAGTACGTGCCGCCCAACGGGATCGCATCCGCCTGCAGATCTCGCTGGATGTGTGGAATGCCTACCAGAACCTGCGAACCGCCAATGAATCCGTGACTGCTGCCCGCGTACTGGTAGAAAGCGCGGAGGAATCTTCGCGGGTAGCGCTGGGCCGCTACAAGGCAGGCGTGGGCAATATCATCGACACCCTGAACGCGCAAAGCGCGCTGGCCTCGGCCAGGCAGCAGTTGATACAAGCCTATCTGAATGGCAATGTCGCACGGGCAACGCTGGCACAGGCGGTTGGCGTGCTGGACAACGCCATGATTCAGACCCTGCCCGACCAGAACAATCCGTAACCAACTTCATGTAACCCATGCATGTATGCTGAAAGCACGCTTATGAGCACTTCTTACAAAAAATTCGGACTTGGCCTGCTATTGCTCGCGGTAGCAGGTGGTGGCTATTACTTCTACGATAAAAGCCATCAACCCAAACCCGACGAGCTTTATCGCTTTAAAGAGGTCACGCAGGGCGATGTGGAGCAATCTGTTTCCGCCAATGGCACGCTGAACCCCGTGACGCTGGTGAATGTGGGTACCCAGGTGTCGGGCCGCATCAGCAAGCTCTATGTGGATTTCAACGACAAGGTGGAAAAAGGCCAGGTGCTGCTGGAGCTGGACGACGCACTGTTTTCCGCGCAGATTGCGCAATCAGAGGGCAATGTACGCAATGCCAAAGCCTCGCTTGATCTTGCCAAGGCCAATGAAGCGCGCATCCGCTCGCTGTTCCAGCAGGAATATGTTTCGCGGCAGGAACTGGACCAGGCCGTGCAGGCGCTGAAATCAGCAGAGGCCAACCTCTACACCATACAGGCGCAATTGCGGCGCGATCAGACTAATCTGGGCTATTCCATCATTCGCTCTCCTGTTTCGGGCGTGGTAGTGGACCGGGCGGTTGATGTGGGCCAGACCGTGGCCGCCAGTCTGCAAACGCCGACCTTGATCACGATTGCGCAAGACCTCTCCAAGATGCAGATCAACACCAGTTTTGCCGAGGCGGATATCGGCAATATCAAGGAAGGTCAGGCTGCCAAGTTTGCGGTAGATGCCTTCCCTAACCGTAATTTTGAGGGCGTAGTCAAACAGTTGCGCCTCAACCCCACCACCACCTCCAACGTGGTCACATACAATGTGGTCATCTCGGTGGACAACCCTGACCAGACCTTGCTTCCCGGCATGACGGCGTATGTGAATATCGGCGTTGCCAAGCATGACAATGTAATGCTGGTGCCCAATGCCGCCTTGCGCTACAAGCCCAAGCTCGACGATGACGATGCAGCCAATATGCCTGCAGATGGTCCGAAGACCGATGGCAGCAAAGGCCCGGGCGACCGCAAACATCGCGGTGGACCCGATGGCAAAAAACCGCGTGGCGACATGGGGAAAGGCAAGGTTTATGTATTGAACGGCGACAAACCGGAAGCCGTCAATGTCCTGCTCGGCATCACCGATGGCAAATTCACCGAAATCCGTAGCCGGCATCTCAAACCCGGCGACAAGGTCATCGTCGGCGATCTGCAAGGCCAGAATAATGCCCAGCAAAACACGCCTGGGCCCAAGATGCGGATGTTCTAGCCATGCCCGGTCATGTGATTGAAGTAAAAAGCCTCTACAAGGATTACCAGACGGCGGCGGGAAAATTTCCGGTGCTGAAAGACGTCAATCTGGAGATTGATGCAGGCGACTTTGTGGCGATCATGGGCCCTTCCGGCTCCGGCAAGTCGACCTTCATGAATATCCTCGGTTGCCTGGATCAACCCAGCAAGGGCGACTACATGCTGAACGACCAGCCCGTGGCTCGCCTGCAAGGCGACAAGCTGGCAAAAGTCCGCAACCACACCATCGGGTTTGTGTTTCAGGGATTCAACCTGCTGGCGCGCTCAAGCCTGCTGGACAATGTCGCCCTGCCCTTGGTCTACGCTGGCATAGACAAAGACGAGCGCCATGCCCGCGCCCGGGTTTTGCTGGAAAAAGTCGGCCTGGCCAATCATGTGAATTCCCATCCCAACCAGATTTCGGGCGGCCAGCAGCAACGCGTGGCCATTGCACGTGCGCTCGTCAATCGTCCCAGCCTGATCCTGGCCGATGAACCCACCGGCAATCTGGATAGCAAGACTAGTGAAGAAATCATGGCGCTTTTTGGGGAGCTTAACCGCGAGGGCATCACCATCGTACTGGTGACCCATGAACCTGACATTGCCGAGCATGCCAGCCGTCAGGTGCGTTTTCTGGATGGACGTATCGTCGAAGACATTCGTACATCGCCGATTGCGGCGCAAGGAGCATCCCATGTTTAGCGCCATGCTGGGAGAAGCCTGGCATGCCATGGGTGCCAATCGCTTGCGCACTTTTCTCACCATGCTGGGCATGGTCATCGGCGTGGGCGCGGTGGTGCTGATGATGGCGATTGGTCAGGGCGCCGAGCAAGCCGTCAAAAAATCCATCCAGTCCATGGGCAGCAATCTCTTCATCGTGCTGGCCGGCCCACCCAATATGGGCGGCGCCCGCTCCGCCACTGGCAATGCCCCGTCACTCAACGTCAAGGATGCTACCGCCATGGAGGATCTGGAAGGGGTGAGCAATGTCGCCCCGATCAACATGGGCAGCGCCCAGGTGATTTATGCCGGCAACAACTGGAATACCAGCATCATCGGCACCACGCCCAGCTATCTCGATGTACGCTCATGGAACCTGAGTGATGGCTACGTCTTTTCCGATTCCGACATCCGCTCCGCCACCCGCGTGGCCCTGATCGGCAAAACCGTAGTGCAGAATCTGTTTGGCGATGACGACCCGGTCGGTAAGACCATCCGCATCAAGGATAGCCCTTTCATCATTCTCGGCGTTCTGGATAACAAGGGGCAAAGCCTCGATGGTCGCGATCAGGATGACACTATCATTATTCCGCTGACCACCTCGCAACGGCGCGTATTCGGCGCGCAGTTTTCCGGCAGTGTGCGCCAGATCATCGTGCAGGCCGATTCCGATAAAGTCATGCCCATGGTGGAAGATAGCCTGAACAGCCTGCTGCGCCAGCGCCATCGCATCCGCGAAGGCATGGACAATGACTTCTCGGTGCGTAACCTCACCGCCCTGGCGAATTCCGCAGCAGAAACCACCAAAACCATGTCTATGTTGTTGGGGGCCATTGCCTCGGTATCGCTATTGGTGGGCGGCATCGGCATCATGAATATCATGCTGGTCTCCGTCACCGAACGCACGCGGGAAATCGGCATCCGCATGGCGATCGGCGCACGCGAGCGCGACATTCTCATGCAGTTTTTGCTTGAGGCCATTGTGATTTCTATCGTCGGCTGCCTCATTGGCATCGGCATTGGCGTGGGCGGCGCGCTACTAGTCAGTCATATCACCCAAGCACCCATTGTGATCTCCAGCCAATCCATACTCACGGCTTTTATCGTGGCCGCCAGTGTCGGCGTCTTCTTCGGCTTTTACCCAGCACGCAAAGCCGCACAGCTAAACCCGATCGAAGCACTGCGCTTTCAGTAGTTCCACTTTTCACCGATGTTCACGGCATTTCCCCGAACTTGCATATTGAGCCATGCAAGCCATCGGGGAGATGCCTGTGACATGCCCAATTTATCGCCTGCCTCCTGGCAACCATAATTTATACAGGTCTGTATTTTCAAGGACTTAGCATTTCCCTCGCAAGCTATTGATCAGAAGGCTTTCTTTCACCGCTCAGTTAGGCGTATAGTGCAACGCACGGGTATTCCCATCAACTGCGCAGGAGGATACAAGATGCATCCGCTGACGTTATTCAAGTTGTTTTTCACCCCCGTGGCTGGCTGGCAGTCCTTGCTGCAAGGCCAACCATCCATCCATCGCCTTTACCTGTTACACGTTATTCCGTTTTCCCTGATTCCCGCGGCAATGCTCTATATCGCAGGCTCAGCACACAGTTTTGCCTTTCTGGAACTGATGCCAGGCAACAAACTGGTGCTGGTCTCCATCGCTTTCTTCATCGTGCAGCTAGTGGTCGTTCCCATCATGGCGAGTATCGTGCGGCAGCTGGCCGAGGTCGCCGACATCCACCCCACCTATCGCGAAAGTTTCATCCTGGCCGCCGTTGCCCCGACGCCGCTGTGGATGGCGCCGATCTTTTTGCTGGTCCCCGACATTTACGTCAATCTGGCGATTGCCTCTCTGGCGATGATGGCATCTGCCGGATTTATTTATTTCGGCATTCCCACCATTTTCAATATTCGCGACAGCGGACAATCCGCCTTGTTTTTTGGGGCGGTATTCATGGCAGGCGTGATTGCCTGGGGCTTTTTGATGATTTGCACACTGGTGGTCTGGGGCAGTATCCAGAACCTGTTGGTCAATTAACCCCGGGCTTTTTTCCAGGCTAAGCCGGCGCATTTTTATGTCAGGGCTACGCAAGCCGGATTTTTTTATGTAGACTCGCCCTCATTCGCATTCATAAATGCATAACATGATTGCGAATAAGGCAAGTCAATCAAGGTTTACGTTTTACAAGTTTCAAGATCGTCCAGGCAGTTCTTCGCATTAAAAACCGTTCATCAGAAACGGGGCAATTTGAGGAGAAGCAAGATGGCATCGAACTTTGTAGAAGTCAGCTTTATTGCACGTCCCAACTGCGCCTTGTCCATCAAGGGCATGTTCAGCGTTGTTGCGTCCATCGCTCTCCTCTCTCTCGTTATCGCGTTTGTATTCACCATGGCTGGTGCATGGCTCGTCTTGCCTTTTGCCGGACTGGAACTGATCGCTGTTGCCTATGCGTTCTATTTCATTCACCGGCATGCACAAGACTACGAATCCATCGTGATCAACGAAACCCACCTCGCGATTGAAAAACACGACATCCACTCGCATCGCCAGATTGTCATTCAGCGCTACTGGGCCCAGGTCCAGCTGCGCAATCGACCCGATGGCGAGCAGGCATTGTTTGTCCGATCGCATGGAAAGGAAGTCGAGCTAGGGCGCCGCTTCATGAACAACGAGCAACGCCTGGCACTCGCCCACCAACTACAGCAAGCCATTCAATATGGTCGCTAATCCAATGGGAGCAGGCATGGCAAGGTTACGCATAACAAAAATCTGGCAATGTTTACTGGGCGCTCTTTTGCCCCTGACAGCACACGCGGACTACGCGTGGAATTTCCCAAAACCTGTCACACCGATGGCACTGGATACCCTGCAGGTACACAACAAATTCATGATCATCGTCATGGTCATTTTTGTGGTGGTGCTGGGCATCATGATCTATTCCATCGTCATGCACCGCAAAAGCCGCGATTACCAGCCCGCTGGATTTACCGGCCCCAGCACACGCTCGCAATTGTTCTGGACGCTGGTGCCGTTTGCCATCCTGCTCTACATCGACTTTATCCTGATGGGCATTCCCGCCTTTCATAGCGTGGTCGCCATGGAAGATACCCGCACCGATGCCGACATGGTGATCAAGGTCACCGGCTCGCAGTGGCGCTGGCAATACGAATACATGGATGGCCCAGCCAAGGGCATCAGTTTCGTCAGCAACATGACCACGCCGCAGGAGCAGATCAACAATCAGGCGGCAAAAAACCCGGAATACCTCCTGGAAGTGGATAACCCACTGGTGCTTCCCACCGACAAAAAAGTCCGCGTCCTGCTGACCTCCACTGACGTCATCCATAACTGGTGGATTCCCGCTTTCGGCGCAGCGCGCGATGCCATTCCCGGCTTTCTGCGCGAAACCTGGGTCAAGATCGAGGAGCCCGGCACCTTCCGCGGCCAGTGCAAGGAGCTCTGTGGCAAGGGTCATGGCTTTATGCCTGCCGTGGTGATTGCCAAAAACGAGCAGGACTTCAACGCCTGGGCCACCAGCAAGAAAGCCGAGTTGCAAGCCGCGGCCGCCGGTGCTGACAAGGAGTGGACCAAGGAAGACCTGATTGCCAATGGCAAAGGCATCTACGAGAAGAACTGCGCCGTCTGCCACCAGATAGGCGGACAAGGCCTGCCGCCTGCCTTCCCTGCCCTCACCGGCAGCAAGATCGCCACCGGACCCATCCTGGACAAGGACAACAAGATGATCAAGGACGGCCACCTTGACCGTGTCATGAATGGCAAAGGGGTCATGCCCGCATGGAAAGGCATACTCAACGACACTGAAATCGCTTCTGTCATCACTTACGAGCGCAATGCGCTGGGGAATAGTGTGGGCGATATGTTGCAGCCAGCCCAAGTGAAAGCCATGCGTTAAGTCTTCTCTCGTTTATCTGCATCAAGGATTAAAGGAGTTCGAAAATGAGTTACAGCACCACAGCCGACCATGAAGAACATCACGATCATCCAAGCGGAATACTGCGCTGGCTGACCACCACCAACCACAAAGATATAGGCACCATGTACCTGACCTTTTCGCTCATCATGTTCATGGTGGGCGGGGCGATGATCATGGCGGTACGCGCCGAACTATTCCAGCCGGGCTTGCAGCTCATGCATCCCGAATTTTACAACCAGCTGATCGGCGTGCATGCGCTGGTGATGATTTTCGCAGCGCTCATGCCGGCAGCGACCGGCTTTGCCAACTGGATGCTGCCCTTGCAGATAGGTGCGCCGGACATGGCGCTGCCGCGGCTCAATAACTGGGGATTCTGGCTGCTGCCGCCAGCGGCCATTCTGCTCACGCTGCCATTCACGCTAGCCTTGTTTGGCATAGGGGATGGCGCGATTGCCACTGGCTGGACATTCTATGCGCCACTCTCGGTGCAAGGCGGCATCGGCGTGGATTTTGCGATTTTCGCCGTGCACTTGCTAGGTATTTCATCGGTGATGGGGTCGATCAACATCATCGTCACCATTTTCAATATGCGCGCGCCCGGCATGACGCTGATGAAACTGCCCTTATTTGCCTGGGGCTGGCTGATTACTGCCTTCCTGCTCATCGCCACCATTCCCGTGCTGGCTGGTGCCGTGACCATGCTCCTGACCGACCGCCACTTCGGCACCCACTTCTTTGATGCTGCTGGCGGTGGCGATCCTATCCTGTTCCAACATCTGTTCTGGTTCTTCGGGCATCCCGAGGTGTACATTCTGCTGCTGCCGGTATGGGGCTTTATTCCACAGATTCTTTCCACCTTTGCCCGCAAGCCCATTTACGGTTACAAGGCGCAGGTATATTCGCTCTGTGCCATCGGCATACTCTCGGTTGTGGTGTGGGCCCACCATTTCTTCACCGCCGGCATGCCGGTGCCTGCGCTGCTCTACTTTATGTACAGCACCATGGCGATTTCCCTGCCACTGGCCGTGCTGTTTTATTGCTGGATCGCCACCATCTGGCGCGGGTCCATGACCTTTGAAACGCCCATGCTGTTTGCCATCGGCTGGATCATCCTGTTCGGCATCGGCGGCCTCACCGGGCTGGTGCTGGCGGATGTGGCGGCGGATGCGCAATACCACCATACCTATTTCGTGGTGGCGCATTTCCATTACACCCTGTTTGCAGGCGGCATCATGGGGATCATGGCCGGCGTGTATTACTGGCTGCCCAAGATGACCGGCCATATGTATAACGAAAAGCTGGGCAAGCTGCATTTCTGGCTAACGGCAATTTCGTTCAACCTGACCTTCATCCCGCAGTTTTTCCTCGGGCTGGCCGGCATGCCACGGCGCATTCCCGATTACGCCCTCCAATTTTCGGAGTTCAACATGATCTCCTCGATTGCAGCCTTTACCCTGGGGCTCACGCAGTTGCTGTTTGTATACAACATCGTGAGTTGCGCACGGGGCGGTAAAAAAGCCACCGATAAAGTGTGGGAAGGGTCCAATGGCCTGGAGTGGACATTGCCCTCGCCCCCGCCCTATCACACCTTTAACGAACAGCCGGTTATTCGTTAAGCCATGTCCCTCACTCCCATGGCAAATGATATGAAAGATGCCCAGGAAAAACGCCGCCGCAGCCGGATGATCGCGCTGTTGCTGGCGGCGTTTGCCCTGTTCTGGTATGGCCTCGGCATGTGGATGTTATGGAAAAGGTAAGGTCCATCGCCAGCCTGGGTCAACTGAACCGGCAGCTTGGCTACAAGTTGCTGGTGATAGTGGCAATGGCCTTGGCCTTTGCTTACGGGCTGGTGCCACTTTACGACGTGCTTTGCCGGGTCACTGGCCTTAATGGCAAGACAGAAAATGTAGCCGTCAGCGCACAATCGCGGGTCGATACCGCCCGCTGGGTCGAGGTAAGCTTTACCAGCAGCGTGATGCCCGGCCTGGCGTGGAGCTTTCACCCAGTGCAATCCAGTATCCGCGTGCACCCGGGCAAGATCGAAACCGTGACCTTTATTGCGCGCAACATGGCAAATGAAACCGTCGCCGGGCAAGCCGTTCCCAGTGTGAGCCCGGGCAAGGCGTCGGAGTATTTCAAGAAAATCGAGTGTTTTTGTTTTCAGCGACAGGATCTGCGGGCGGGCGAATCGCGCGAGATGCCCTTGCGTTTTTATGTCAGCCCGGACATTCCGGAGGATGTAAAAGCGCTCACCCTGTCGTATGCGTTTTACAGCGCCATTAAGTAACAGCCTGAAGAATAGCAGCCCAGGTCAGCACGACGAAAACAGCACCCGCAATGAAACAGAAGGATCCATCAAACCAATAACACAGCATCATCTGGCTAACAGGAGCATATGGATGTCCACTCAAACGCATGACAAATACTTTGTCCCCACCCCCAGCCTTTACCCGGTGGTCTTGTCCAGCGGGCTATTGCTGCTCGCCATGGGCTTTATCTTCAGCACCAACAGCTATGCCGCCGGCAAATGGCTGATGCTGATTGGGCTTGTGATCATGCTCAGCATGATATTCCGCTGGTTTGGCAAAATCATCGCCGAAAGCCAGAGCGGCATGTACCGGACCTGGGAAGACAAGTCCTTCCGCTGGGGCATGATCGCTTTCATTTGTTCTGAAATCGCCTTTTTTGCCGCGTTTTTTGGCGCCCTGTTTTTTGCCCGCATCATCTCGGTACCGGAGCTGGCAAGCTTCGATCCGGCCTTTACCATGTACAAGGATTTTGTCGCCACCTGGCCTTCCGCCGGTCCCGGCGGCCATGTGCTGGGGCATGATTACCAGCCTGCGCAATTCACCCCCATGGGCGCCTGGGGCATCCCGGCCATCAACACCCTGATACTGCTCAGCTCCGGCGTCACCGTGACCTGGGCGCACTGGGGCCTGCTCAAAAACAACCGTCGCCAGCTGGTCTGGGGGCTGTTCTTCACCATCGTGCTGGGCCTGGCGTTTATCAGCCTGCAGGCTTTCGAGTATCACCACGCCTACACCGAACTCGGGCTGACGCTGGGCGCCGGTGTCTATGGCAGCACCTTTTTCATGCTGACCGGGTTTCACGGCTTTCACGTCACCCTGGGCACGCTGATGCTGATCGTGATATGGCTGCGCAGCATCAAAGGCCATTTCACCCCCGAGCATCACTTTGGTTTCGAGGGCGTGGCCTGGTACTGGCACTTTGTGGATGTGGTGTGGCTGGGGCTGTTTGTGTTTGTTTACTGGCTTTAATGCGCGCTGATGTGGGATGGGGTTAATGCCCGATAACACCGGTATAAAACCCCAGCATCAGCAAAAGAAACAAGCCTAGTGAGAGCGAGATGCGCAGGGTAAGGGCCTTGATGGTCGCCTGCCCCTGCCCCTTGTTTCGCAGCATGGAGAACAAGGCGTAAAACAGGCTGCCAACGATAAGTACCAGCATGACAACGATAGCGAGCTTAATCAACATGGCGATGTCCAGGTCAGGTTTTAATCAGTATGGATGGGGTCTGCTTATTTTGCAATTTCCAATAAAAACAAGACACGGCTATCGTTTTTCCCCGCGCTTGCCAGGCGCATTGATAACGCTGACCTGCATGGCCATCTGTATAAAACTGGGTCTGTGGCAATACGACAAAGCTCAGCAAAAACAGGCTTTGCAGGCAATGTATACGCAATCATTGCCTGCGGCTCCCGCTGCTTTTCCCATAGCGATAGATCAGCCTGAAGCCTGGCGATACCGCCGTGTGATGGTAGAAGGAGAATACGAGCCACGCTATCAGGTATTGCTGGATAACCAGGTGAGCCATGACCAGGCCGGCTACCATGTCATTACGCCATTCCGCATACACAACAGCCAGCACTATGTGCTGATCAACCGTGGCTGGATACCCGCCATGGCACAGCATAGTGAGCTGCCGCAAATCAACACCCCCAGCGGGCCACAGCGACTGACCGGCAAGATATGGCTTCCGCCCAGCCGCTTTTATTCTCTGGGCAAAAGCGACCCCAGCCGCTGGGATGCCGTATGGCAAAACATGGACATGCAGCGTTATGCCGCCCAGGTGCCGTTCGCTGTAAGTCCCGTGATTATCCGGCTGGATGCAGATAAGCAAGCCGGTGGATTTGACCGCGACTGGCCGCAACCGGCAGAACGTATCGGCATGCATTTAAGCTATGCCTATCAATGGTTTGGTTTTGCATTCGCCGCCCTGGCCATTTACCTCTACCTCAGTGTGGTACCCCGTCCGCCAACCCCACCCCAAGAAAAACCAAGCACATGACCATGGCCAAATCTTCGCTCGATTCACCTTTAGCGCCCTCTGCCACCCGTACTGATGCAGCCTGGTCGCAAGGCCGCAAAATGCTGTTATGGATGGTGATTTTTTTCGCGCTGCCATTGGTGGTGGTTGCTGCCATGTATGGGCTGGATTGGCATCCCACCGGGCGCAGCCACGGCACCCTGGTTTCGCCGCTGAAACCTTTGCCGCCACCCACAGGCATACGGGATATGCGCGACGCTGCCGTGCCGGAGAATCTGTGGCGGGATAAATGGAGCATGGTCTATATTGCGGAGCAATGCCATGCGGAATGCGAGGAGCGCTTGCACCTGATGCGGCAGATACAGGTGTCCATGGATAAAAACATGAGTCGGGTGCAACGCATCCTTGTTTCCAGCGATCCACATCTGCAGCCCATGCAGGCACGCTACCCCGATCTGATTATCCTGCACGCGCCTTCCGCCGAGGTTCATGCGTATGCGCAGCAGTTTCAGACATCAGAATCTCAGCATCAAGCGCGCGAGGAAAACACCATTTATCTGGTCGACCCCCTGGCGAACATGATGATGTATTTCCCGTCCAGCCTGGCACCGCGAGATATCCGTGGGGATATTGCCCGCCTGCTCAACTATGCGTGGGCGGGTTAAGGCATGATGGCCGCGCTCTGGTTTAAACGCCTGATACTGCTGGCGCCGCTGCTGGCGCTCACCGTGGTGGGGCTTGGTGCGTATGTCCGGTTGTCCGATGCCGGCCTGGGCTGCCCGGACTGGCCAGGCTGCTATGGGCAATTAAGTGTGCCGCAACACCCGGCGGATGTGGCTGCGGCCGCGAGCGCTTATCCGGACAAGCCGCTGGAGCAGCACAAAGCCTGGAAAGAAATGCTGCATCGTTATCTGGCCGGGACGCTGGGTTTGGTGATTCTGGGGCTTTGCGTTCTGGGCTGGCGCGGGCGCAAGCAACTGGCCATCTCGCCATGGCTCCCTACCGTGACCACCGGCCTGGTAGCTCTGCAAGCCATGCTGGGCATGTGGACAGTGACCCTGTTACTGAAACCGGCGGTGGTATCTGCCCATCTGCTAGGAGGCATGCTGACCTTGGCGCTGCTGGTATGGATGGCACATCGGAATTGGGGCCGCATTGCCAGCACGCAGATCTCGCCCATGCACCGGCGCTGGATCCGATTGGCCTTATGTGTGGTGTTGATGCAGATCATCCTTGGCGGCTGGACCAGCGCCAACTATGCGGCCCTGGCCTGCACAGACTTCCCGACATGCCAGAGCAGCTGGATACCCGCCCTCAACTATGCCGATGCCTACCATGTATTGCGCGAACTGGGGCAAGGGCCGGATGGCGGCCTATTGTCAGCAGATGCGCTGGTCACCATACAGTGGACGCACCGGCTGGGCGCACTGCTTACACTGCTGGTCTGCGGCACGCTGGCTTTAAGCCTGCTGAATCTGGGCCTGATTAACAAAGGCACACTCACCGCCATTGCCAAAGTATTGCTGATTTTGCTGGTCTGCCAGATTAGCCTGGGAATAGCCAATGTGCTACTGCGGCTCCCCTTGGCGCTGGCTGTCGCGCATAACGTATTTGCCGCTTTGCTGCTTAGCACTCTCGTCGTACTCAACTCCATAATCACCCCCACTAAAACAGCCTGAGGAGACATGACATGGCCCATGCTATCGCATTGAATATCCAGGAAATCCGCGTCAGTCTGCGTAGCTTCTTCATGATGTGCAAGCCGCGGGTAAGTGCGCTCATTGTATTTACCGCGATGATCGGCATGTTCATGGCTACGCCCCATCTGCCACCGCTGGATATTCTCATTGCCGCCACGCTGGGCATCGCCATGACATCCGGTGCCGCTGCTGCCTTCAACTGCATCATCGAGCAAAAAATCGACGCGCGCATGGCACGCACCCGGCACCGGCCACTGCCCACCGGGCAAGTAAGCACCCGACAAACCCTGGTGCTGGCCGCCTTGCTGGGATTCGCCGGATTAGGCCTGCTGTATGGCATGGTGAATCCGCTCACCATGTGGCTGACATTTGGCACCTTGATCGGTTATGCCGTGATCTACACCGTCTTTCTGAAACCGGCCACCCCGCTCAACATCGTCATTGGCGGCGCATCCGGCGCCATGCCCCCCATCCTCGGCTGGGCCGCCATCAACAATGTAGTCTCGCATGAAGCGCTGATCATGTTCCTGATTATTTTCGCCTGGACACCACCGCATTTCTGGGCGCTGGCACTGTATCGCCGTGAAGAATATGCCAAGGTCGGCATCCCTATGCTGCCAGTGACGCACGGCGTGCAATTCACCCTGCTGCATATCGTGCTTTACACCATCATCCTCGTCACCATTACCTTCATCCCCTACAGCATGGGCATGAGCCACATGATCTACCTGATCTCGGCCCTGGTGCTCAACCTGGTCTTCATGCTGTATGTGGTAGCGTTATATGCCAATTACTCTGATGCCCTTGCCAAACGCACTTTCCGTTATTCGATAACCTATCTGACGCTGCTGTTTGCCGCACTCATGCTCGATCACTACTGGATGCTAGAATGGTAAATTACCTGTTGTGAGGACGTCCTGGATGCTGGCCAGAGTATTAATGTTATGTCTGATGCTGGCATGCCTGAGCGCATGCCAGCCCCCATCCAAAGAAGCCTTTGAGGGCACGGATATTACCGGTGCTGACTTTGCATCCGGGCTTGTGCTGACGGATCACCATGGCAAAGCCACCAACCTGACAACTTTCAAGGGCAAGGTCGTCGTGCTGTTTTTTGGCTACACCCATTGCCCGGATGTATGCCCCACCACCATGTCAGACCTGGCGCAAGCCATGAAACTGCTGGGCAAGGACGCAGACCGTGTGCAGGTCTTGTTTGTCACCCTCGACCCGGCGCGCGACACGCCCGACGTGCTTGCCAAATATGTGCCCTACTTTGATCCACGTTTTCTGGGCTTATCCGGCAGCGAAAGCCAGATCGCCGATACCGCCCGCAATTTCAAGATCAGCGCAAGCAAACAAGCGCCGGATGCCCGCGGCAATTACAGCATAGACCATAGCGCCGGCATCTACGTGTATGACCAGCAGGGCAAGATACGGCTCTATATCAATTACGGCACACCCGCTGCCGCAATCGCGCATGATCTGCGTCTGCTGATGTAAGCACATGATGGACGTATTCCTCGTCCATCATGTTTACCTCATCCAATCAGCCTGCAAACGCATCCCGACCAACTCAAGGCCGCACCATGCGCCGCACCTGACACGTCAGAGTACCCACCTTGTAACCCGCAGATTGCGGCGCCACCGCCACAAAAGCGTCATCCCCCTTGCCTTTGTTTAACAGCTCGCCCTTGCTGCCGTAGTACATAAACTCGCGCAAACGAAAAACATGCTTCACGCAATCAAACTCAAACCGCGCGCGTTTTTCGACATATTTAACCCCTGCCGCCGCACCCGGTAACGCCAAGGCAGGTTTGTACAAGGTCCTGGTCCAGATCGACGAATACACATCGTCATCCGCATAAGAATCCGTATCCACCCATAACTCACTCCCATCGGCTTTGGCAATCGATTCCCAATCGGATGCCTGCGCTGATGCTGCTACGAAAAGCGACACCAACAGCAGAAATACAATCCGATTTAATCTATATCTCTTCATGTCCATTCACGCTCAATTGTAATAAATATCAATGACCCGCCCTCACTCTTATCAGAAAAACTCAAAAACATCCCCAATAACAATTTGATTTTAAATAACTATATTTCAAAAACACACGGAGAGCTTAATCCTATCCTGCCCTTAAGGGATATAGGCGTATATGAGCTACCGCCATATCGTGTTGTTAAGAATTATTTCATTCCGGCATCAAATTGCCCCCGTCCCTCGTAAGGGTTAAGTAAGCATACCACGGCAAACTAGCCACCATAGCAAAGCCTGATCGCTGTGCATTTAACAAAAAAATGCATGGAAATCAGCGTACTAGCGACGGCACACATGCACGGAAAAGCTTAGCCACCGTCTACCGCTCATAAAAATGGACTTCTGAATAATGCTGTTTATTGTTGATTTTGATGGCACGATCTCGAAGAAAGACACGATCGATGCCTTGCTGGAAAAGTTCGCGCCTGCGAGTTGGGAAGACATCGAACAATCGTGGCTTGCTGGCGAAATAGACGCCGTGGAGTGCATGTCGAGGCAGATCTCCATGGTGCGGGCGAACCGCGATGAGCTGGATGCTTTTTTTCGAAAAATCGAGCTGGATCAGGGCTTTGTGCCTTTTTATGAATACGCTTCTCGCTTCGGCGAGGTCATTGTCGCCAGTGATGGCGTAGATCATGCCATCCGCATGGCATTCCGCCAATCGGCATTTCCTGCCGTACAGATTTTTTCCAATCAGCTGACCTTCACCTCCGAAGGCATCTCCATCACCTTTCCCAATCGCCGGACAGATTGCCTAGGCGGCAATGGCAATTGCAAATGTGCCGTTGCCCGCGAACAGTCGGCCATTGCCGGCGGCCCGGTCATTCTGATTGGCGACGGCAAGTCGGATGCCTGCATAGCGCAGCAGGCCGATATGGTGTTTGCCAAGGGCAAGCTGATTGATTACTGCCTGCAGCAGGATATCGCACATACCCCGTTTTCTACCTTCTCTGATGTTCTGGAGGCCATACGCACCTGGCCGCTGGAGCACAACGCATCCCCCACTGCCATTCACGTTAAAGGATAACCACGGCTATCATGGAAACCAAGATCATCGAAATCCTGGATAAAAACAGCAAATATTGTTCGCATGGCGATACCGTCAACTATGCCGATCCTCCCAAGGTATTTGAAAACTGTGACGGCAGCTTTTTGTTTGATGAGCGCGGGACGCCCTACCTGGATTGGCAGATGTGGTATTCCGCCGTTAACTTCGGCTACAAGAACAAGCGCATTGCCGACACGCTGAAAAAGCAGATTGATACCCTGCCCCAGCTGGCCAGCCAGTACCTGCACCGCGAAAAAGTCGAGCTCGCCGAAATCGTCTGCAAATACATGGAAGACAAGTACGGCGTCAAAGGTCGCGTGCATTTCAATGTCGGCGGTGCGCAAGCGATTGAAGACTCACTGAAAGTCGTGCGCAACCACACGGGCAAAACTCACCAGTTTGCCTTCATGGGCGGGTATCACGGCCGCACGCTGGGCGCGTCAGCCATTACCTCCAGTTATCGCTATCGCCGCCGCTTTGGCAACTTTGCCGACCGCGCGCACTTTGTCCCCTACCCTTACTGCTTCCGCTGCCCGTATGACATGAAGGTGGAAACCTGCGACACCTATTGCCACAAGGAATTTGAAAAGCTGTTTGATACCGAATACCAGTCGGTGTGGGATGAAAAGTCCAAGCAATGCGAATTCGGCGCCTTTTACATCGAGCCCATGCAAGGCACGGGCGGCTATATCATCCCGCCTGAAGGCTACATGAAGAAGCTGCAGGAATCCCTGAAGAAGCGCAATGTGCTGCTGGTGGCCGATGAGATTCAGATGGGTGTGTATCGCACCGGCAAGCTGTGGTCGTGGGAAAATTTTGACATCGTTCCCGACATTTTCGTATTCGGTAAAGCCATCACCAATGGCTTGAACCCGCTCTCCGGAATCTGGGCCCGCGAAGAGTTGATCTCCCCCGAAAAATTCCCGCCGGGCTCCACCCACTCGACGTTTGCGTCCAACCCTCTCGGCACCTCGGTCGCGCTGGAAGTCTTGAAAATGACACAGGAGGCTGACTTTGAGCCCCATGTGCGTGAACGCGGGGCCTATTTCCTCAAGCGCCTGCATGAATTGAAATCGCGCTGGAAAGTGGTTGGCGATGTCAGTGGCCTGGGGCTCGCATTGCGTATCGAGCTATGCGAAAAAGACGGCTTCACAGCGAGCCGGGCACTGGCTGACCGCATGTTCAACGAAGGCCTGAAGGGTGACCTGATGGTCGATGGCAAGCGCTACGGCCTGGTTCTGGATATTGGCGGCTACGAGAAAAACGTCATCACGCTGGCACCATCGCTCATGATTTCGGAAGAAGAAATCGACCTTGGCATCAAGCTGTTTGAGCAGTTGCTGCAGCGTTGCGGAGCAGAGTAATTGCCATCGTTCATTCACATGCAACCTACCCTGATCCACTTCCAGACTCCTGCCAGCGGAGTACATACAGCATGAGTCTGGAACAGCTGATTGGTGAAAGCGGCTTTATCGAGGGCAAAGGTGAAAGCGCCGTGCTGCTGGTGCACGGTCTCACGGGCACGCCTGCCGAGATGAAGCATTACGGTAAAGTGCTGGCGCGCAAAGGGCTTACAGCCGTTTGCCCCGTGCTGGCCGGGCACTGCGCCTCGATCAAAACCCTGAATGCCACCTCGTGGCAGGATTGGGTGAATTCGATCGAAGTCGTATTCCTGGAAATGCGCAAGCGCTACAGCAAGGTGTTTATTGCCGGGCTTTCCATGGGGGCGCTCATCGCGCTGCTGGTCGCAGCCCGCTACAAGGAGGCGGTCGCAGGCGTGATTCTGCTTTCAGTCACCTTTTTCTACGATGGCTGGAATATCCCGCAGTTCAAACAACGCTTCCTGTTGCCTATCGTGCTCTATACCCCGCTCAAATATGTGGTGCATTGGGAAGAAACCGCGCCTTATGGCATCAAGTGCGAACGCACGCGCGCGCTGGTGGCGGCGATTCTGGATAACAAAGATGCGCAGACTTCCGAAAAAATCGGCTATTTCAAAACCCCGGCGACGGTGATTCTGCAGAGCGTGCGCCTGATCCGCCAGGCCAAGAAACAGCTGGCCGAGGTGGTATCGCCTGTGCTGATCGTCCACTCCACCGAAGATGACATGGCCAGCATCAAAAATGCGCATTACGCGGAAAAGCACCTGAGCTCCAACAACATACAGACTATGTATATCAGCGACACCTACCACGTACTTACGCTGGACAAGCGCAAGGACGACGTCGCCAAACGCAGCGCCGAGTTTTGCCTGGCCCTGGCACACTGAATATCAGGAGAAGCCTTATGGAAAATACCTTTGAAACCGTCAGAACCCTGATCGCGAACAAGCTGGAAATCGATAAAGAGACCATCACGCCAGACAGTGTCTTGACCGAGATCGGGCTGGATTCGCTGGATACCTTTGACATTATCTTTGAAGCCGAAGACCAGTTTGGCATCAAGGTGCCAACGCCCAAAGAAGAAATCAAGACCGTACAAGATGTCGCGAACCTGCTGGACCAGCTACTGCTAGAGCAATCCCCCAGCCTGCAGGGCCAGAAGTAATCATCATGTCAAACACCCGTCGCGTCGTTATCACCGGCATGGGCATCGTTTCGCCGCTGGGCAATAGCGTAGAAACATTTGGGCTTAACCTGATGCAAGGTGTGTCGGGGATCAAACGGCTGGAAAATGACTTCAGCGACCAGCTGGAAATCAACATCGCCGCCAGCGCCGACATTGATGGCACTGCCCACTTTTCCAAAAAAGAGCTGGCGGTGCTAGATCGTGTGAGCCAGTTTGCCCTCTATGCCGCGCAGCAGGCGCTGGACAATGCCGGCCTGGACCCGACCAACATCAACACGGACAGAACCGGCTGTTATCTCGGCACTGGCATGGGCGGTGCAGCCTCTACCGAAGAGGGCTACCACCGGCTTTTCAGGGAAAGCCAAAGCCGCCTCAAACCATTTACCGTGCTTATGGCCATGAATAATGCCGCCGCCTCGCACATTGCCATGCATTACGGCCTGGGCGGCCCCAATATCACTTACACCACCGCCTGCTCATCCTCGGCAATTGCGATAGGCGAAGCCAGCCGCCAGATTGCCTACGGCCATTGCGACACCATGCTGGCAGGCGGCAGCGAAGCGCTGCTGACCTACGGCACCATCAAAGCCTGGGAGGCGCTGCGCACGCTGGCAAAAGTCGATGAGCAAAATCCGGCCGCCTCCTGCAAGCCCTTTTCGGCAGACCGCAGCGGGCTGGTCCTGGGGGAAGGCGCGGCCATGTTTGTGCTGGAAAGCTATGAATCCGCCATCGCCCGTGGCGCCACCATTCATGCCGAAATTGTCGGCTATGGCACGGCCAACGATGCCAGCCATATCACCCAGCCCTCGGTCGCCGGTCAGGCGCGCGCCATGCAAGCCGCGCTGGATAATGCCGGGCTGGCACCGGAGCAGATTGATTACATTAATGCCCATGGCACCGGCACCCCGCTGAATGACGCCACCGAAACAGCCGCCATCAAACAGGTATTCGGTCCTCATGCGTATGAACTTGCCGTCAGCTCCACCAAATCCATGCATGGTCACCTCATGGGCGCCGCTGGCGCGGTAGAGCTGGTGGCCACCACCCTGGCCCTGCAAGCGCAACTGCTGCCACCCACCATGCACTTGCAGCAGCCCGACCCCGAGTGTGACCTTCATTATGTCGCCAACCACGCCGCCCCTCAGCAAGTTAGGTACGCCATGAGCAATTCCTTTGCTTTTGGCGGCACCGGTGGCGTCATCATTCTGAAAAAGAGCTAAGCCATGCAACCTGATTTAAGCCATTACCAGCCTGACACCCTTGCTGCCTTTGAAGTGGAAACCGGCTTCAGCGCCGCCAAGTTTCTCGAAGAAAACTGGAAATCCCTGCTACAGGATGACATTGAAGGCTACCGACTGCACCTGGCCTTCGATACCGGCCACACGCCCGGCTTTAAAACCGGCTACATCGGCATCCGCAAAAACCAGGTACTGCTTTGCATCGCGCCCTACTTCGTGACCGAATATGCGCTGGAAAGCAGCCTCAAAGGCAGCGTGCAAAACCTTCTCACGCAAGTGAAAGAGCAACTGCCTAGCCTCATGACCATCAAAATGCTGTGCGTAGGTTCCCCGGTGACGGACTCCTGCAAGCTCGCCATCAGCCGCGAATATCCTTTCGACCCTGCGCTCATTGAAGTGCTAAACCGCACGCTGGCAACCATCGCCAAAAAAGAAAACGCCACGCTCATCGCCTTTAAGGATGTCAAAGAAACCGATTACCAGCTTTATGGGCCTACGCTTCAAGACCTCAGCTACAGCGCGCTTCCCAGCATGCCACTCGCCATCAACAAGATCACGCACACCTCCGTGCAAGACTACCTCGACAGCCTGAACCCCAAGCTGCGCGCCGATATTCAGCAAAAACTCGCCGCCGCCCGTGACATTCGCATCGAAGAGCATCAAGGCATACCACCTCATCTGGACGAGATCTATAACCTTTACCTGGAATCTCACGCCAGTCATCCGGCACAATCCGACCTGCTCACCAAGAAATTCTTTGAATATGTCGCCGGCCTCATGCCAGAGCAAACGCGCTTCGTGCTTTACTTCAAAGAAAAAACCCTTATCGCCTTCAATTTACTGCTGCATCATCAAGGCGTGGTGCTGGACAAATACATCGGCATTAACCCTGATGCCAATGCCCAATACCACATCGATTGCCTGAGCTGGATACACAACATCAAAATGTGCATACGCGACGGCTTTCATACCTACCAAAGCAGCCGCGAGGTCTACCACACCCGCAACATCATGCCTGCCAAGCTGCACGACACACACACATTGCTTAAGCTGGCGTGAGCAGATGGCATGTGAATGCAATAGGTGCTGCGGCGATGGCAGTGAGTTAAGCGCGACACAGCCACTGCCGAGCAGGCTGTAAAATCGCCCCACAAAAAGTACAGCATCAAAAGCCGATAATGGTAGAATAGCGCCCTCATTAGCTGGGCAATCCAGCAACCGAGTCGCGGAGAGGTGGCAGAGTGGTTGAATGTACCTGACTCGAAATCAGGCATACGTGCAAGCGT
>DATMSO010000062.1:0-5506 GCA_035565335.1 Methylovorus sp. | reverse complement strand
CATAGCAGTTTTAATTTATAAAAATTTGAGCCAGTCTACGAAATCTTCGTACTTCGATTTTGACGCCAGTAGCGCTGTACGATGGGCGTATTTTTACTTCCTACCGCGTCACCACCGAGGCCCACTGATCACGCATCAACTGGCTATCCATCCTGCCGTCCAGCCAACTTTGGTAGGCGTTGTTGTCAAATAGCACTAACTCAATCACCGGGAATTCTTCAGCGAGGGCGGCCATGGCCATGCAGTGGGGTTTCCATTGCACGGCGGTGGCGTCTTGCTGGGTGAGCCAGTCGGATTCGGTGCCGTAGTAGGTGAGGCTGAGTGACTCGGGCATGCCTTGCACGTTGTAAATGCGTAGGAGCTGGCCGCGGGCTTCTTCTATCAGTTGGCGTTTGTAGCTGACGAGGTTACGCAGGGTGTTTTTGATTTCATCGGGGATGGGTTGGGCGTTGCTTTCCCAGTTTTTCCAGGTGGCAAGGGGCACGGCGGCGACCATGTAGGCGGCTTCTTGCGGGGTGTAGCCCAGGGAGAGTCGCAGGGCTTGTAGGGTGGTTCCATTCATGGCTTGATTTTACCTTGTTGCTTGCGATCTTCATGTTTTTTGTTGGGTATCGTCTCTGCCTACCGGCTTGTCATTAAACTGACGCAAAACTGTAACGCATGCTGATGGCGGCTTAAGCTAGACTTGAGGCCTTGAATTAATGATGTAAATCGGGGGTAGTGATGAAGATGAGTAGTCCGGAGTATTTGGAGCAGGCCAAAAAACTGAGTGCGGAAGAGCAGGAGCGATTGCTGTCCAGAATGGCAGGTAAATTGCCGCGTCGTCTGCAAAAAGACAAGCTCAGTAAAGAGGAGGCTCTGGCGATTCAGCTTGAGATCGAGGATGAGCAGTTGCATGAGTGGCGTGCCCGCATGCACGCGATCAAGGCCAAGAACAAGGCGGATGCCGAGCCCAAGGGCAAGGGGAAGTCTTCCAAGCCTGTGGTGGAGGAAGTGCCTGCCGCAGTGAAAGCCGCCGTCAAGAAAGCTGTCGCTGAGAAAGCAGAAGTGGTAACCCCTGCAGTGCCTAAGGCAGAAACACCCGCCAAGAAACCTGCTGGCAAGAAGAAAACCTTGAGCTAAAAATGATGGCTTGAGGTTGCCGCTGTGGCCATGCCAGTTGCATGCTCGAAATCAACATCGGCGTATCCACATAAAAAAGCCCCATGCATGCATGGGGCTTTTTTTTGTCTCAACTGCGTGATTGTTCGACTGGCCTAGCCTTTGATTTTAAGCAAGATTCTTCTGAAAACCTGGGTCAGGGCATTGCCGTCAAGCTTGTAGTGTTTGTAGAGCGGTTGTTTGACTTCCCACTGAATCTTGAGGCCCGCGGGGAATGTGACGAGATCGCCTTTGCCGAATTTCACGGTTTCACCATTTTCCAGGGTGGCTATGCATTCGCCTTCGAGCAGGTAGGCGATTTCTTGCTCGGGAAATACCCATGGGAATACAGAAACTTCTTTTTTCCAGGTAGGCCATTTGGTGATGCCCAGGGAAGCCAGGTGCTCTTTGGAAGGATTGTGCTCAACGATAATCTTGCTCATGTGCTTGGGGTGTCCTGTCTGATTTCTTGGTTCGAGGTGCAATGCATGCGTATGGTAGTGCAATTGTGCGTGCTCGTGTGCTTATGCAAATCATGTTGTGCAGATTTTCATGGCTACGCAATGACGTGCTGTATTGGCGGCAGAGGAGTAGCATGTGCTTGTCTGCATGAGGATTATTAAAGAAAAACATGCATGCGACGATACCTTAATAAAGGGTAAAAAAATAATAAGATCAGTGCGGAGAGGGTATGTCAGGGAATGGATATCAGCCGTCGCAAGAAGCGTTGTCCTATTCGGGTAAGCATGCAGATTTAACGCTGGAAATCGTGGAGATGCTGTACGCGAGCAGCACCCGGTCGTTTGTGTTTGCGGCGATCGTGGCAGGCTTGCTGGTGTATGTGCAGCTGGATGTAGTGCCACTGGCGGTATGCATGGCCTGGATGACGTTTTTTCTCATCGCCTACGGCTTGCGCAAGAGCCTGGTCTGGGTTTACAAGCACACGCCGCCCGATGCGTATCCGCCCAGCTTCTGGCTCAACTGGTTCCGCACCTTGTCCGGGCTATGTGGCATTGCCTGGGGCTTGACAGGCATTTTTCTCATCTATCCGCACGATACTGCACATCAGGCTTTCCTCACCCTGGCACTTGCCGGCGTGTGTGGTGGCGCCGTGATGGCCTACGCCACCGATAAGCCCACCGCATTTGCCTTTGCCGGTGGACTGATATTGCTGGGCTTGCCGCGATTTTTCTGGGGAGGCAATTACTTCTCCATGCTCATGGCCGTCAATCTGCTGCTGTTTATCTTGTATGTCTCCATTGCCAGTTTTAAGTTAGCCAATCGCTTACGCGAAAACATTGTCTTGCGCATCATGGCGCATCAAAGCCGGGAGGCGATCAATGCCATGGCCCAGCGCCAAAAGCTGCATATAGACCACACGCCGTTGGCCGTGATCGAGTGGGATGTGAATTTCCGCGTGACCTCATGGAATGCCGCTGCAGAGCATATTTTCGGGTATCCGCCTGCGGAGGCCATGGGCAAGCATCTGAGCTTTATCGTGCCGGCAGAGGGCCAATGGATCGCACAAGACATTATGCAGAAGCTGGCACACGAGGCCGGCGGCCAGCATTGGCAGCATGACAATGTACGGCGCGATGGCCGGGTGATTCATTGCGAATGGTTTAATACGGCGATTAAAAATGACCAGAACCGCATTATTGGCTTTGCCTCGCTGATACAGGATGAAACAGCATACAAGAAGGCGCAGGATGAGATTGAGCGCCTGGCATATTTTGATGCTCTAACCAATCTGCCAAATCGACGGTTGCTGATGGAGCGCCTTTCGCAGGCGCTGAATCATAGCCGCAACTCCCACCGCATTGGCGGGCTGATGTTTATTGATCTGGATAACTTCAAGACGCTGAATGACAGTCGCGGCCACGCATTCGGCGATCTGCTGCTGAAAGAGGTGGCGGCACGTCTGCTGCGTGCGGTGCGAAACCACGACACCGTGGCCCGTATCGGCGGGGATGAGTTTGTTTTGCTGCTGGAAGACATCGGCCGCGATGAAGATGCGGCGATTCAGACAGCCAGCCAGATAGCCGAAAAAATTCTGGCGGATATCGGCCTGCCGTTTGATCTGGGCAATTACAAGCACCAGTGCTCAGCGAGCATTGGTGTATGCATGTTCCCGCGTCAGGGCATGCATGTGGAAGAAGTACTTAAGCGCGCCGATGCCGCCATGTACGAAACCAAACGTGCAGGCCGCAACAACTATCGTTTCTTTGACGAAAGCATGCTGCCGGTGATTGATTTGCGGGCCAGCCTCAAAAATGATCTGCGCTTTGCACTGTCGCTGGACCAGTTTGAGCTGTATTACCAGCCTCAGGTGGATGGGCAATTGCAGACCACCGGGGCGGAAGTGCTGCTGCGCTGGCATCATCCTGAGCGCGGCATGGTCTCGCCCGGCGAGTTTATCCCGCTGGCAGAAGAGTCCGGCATGATTATCCCCATTGGCAATTGGGTGCTGCAGCAAGCCTGCATGCAGTTGGGCAAATGGAGTCAGCACGCCAAAACCAGCCATTTGCGGCTCTCGGTCAATGTCAGTGCCATGCAGTTCGGCCAGTCGGACTTTGTCGAACAAGTGCGGCATGCCCTGCTGGAAAGCGGCTGCAATGAAAAACTGCTGGTGCTGGAGCTGACGGAAAGCCTGGTGATTCAGAACATTGATGACATCGTGAGCAAGATGCAGGCGCTGAAAAGTATCGGCGTTTCGCTGTCCATGGATGACTTCGGCCTTGGTTATTCATCACTTTCCCTGCTACGCCGCTTGCCGCTGGATTCGCTGAAGATAGACCAGAGCTTTGTCCGCGAGATTGGTGACCATGCTCCCGAAAACGACAGTGCTGTCATCGTGCAAACCATCGTCGCCATGAGCAAAAACCTCGGGCTGGATGTGATCGCCGAGGGCATAGAAGAACCGTATCAACAAGCATTTCTGGAGCAGGTGGGATGCCATGCCTACCAGGGGTTTTTGTATGGTCGGCCCACCGAATTATCCGTATTTGAACATGCACTTTAAAAAATGGCTGGCTGATTAAAATAAAAAATCGGAGGGGATGATGCGGAATGATCATGTTGCGATAAGGCGGAGGTGCCAGACACTTTACATGCTGCTTTTTCCCCTCGGCCTGCCTGTCACGGCGCACGCTGCCGGTTTTTCCCTGATTGAGCAAAGTGTGAGTGCCATGGGCAATGCCTATGCCGGTGCGGCGGCCAGTGCCGAGGATGCCTCTACGGTGTATTTCAATCCGGCGGGCATGGTTTATCTGCCAGGGTCGCAACTGGTGGTTGGCGCGCATGCTATCCGGCCTTCCGGGCATTTCAATAACGAAGGCTCGGTGAGTGCCCTCGGCCGCCCGGGCACAGGCGAGGGTGGCGATGTCGGCAGCTGGGCTGTGGTGCCTAATCTCTATTATTCGCATGTGCTGACGCCGGATGTCAGGCTGGGGATTTCCCTTAATGCGCCTTTCGGCCTTAAAACCGAATATGACAAAGACTGGATAGGGCGCTTTCAAGCGGTGAAATCTGAGCTGAAAACCTACAACATCAACCCCGCGGTGGCCTTCAGGGTCAATGAGCGTTTATCGGTGGGGCTGGGCGTCTCGTTCATGTATGCCGATGCCGAGTTGACGCGTGCGGTAAACCTGGTCAGCAGCGAGAGTACGGCAAATATCTCCGGCGATGACTGGGGCTATGGATTCAACTTGGGGGCGATATATGCGCCTGCCAGCGATACACGTATTGGCATCACCTACCGCTCACGTGTGGTGCAGCATCTGGAAGGGACGGTGAAATTCGGTCCGGCACTGGCAGCGAATAATGGCAAGATCAGCGCCAATCTGGATTTGCCCGAATCCGTTTCCGTGAGTGCCATTCATCATGTGAACGAGCAATGGGAGCTGCTGGCGGATATCAGCTGGACGCGCTGGAGCCAGTTTAATGAACTGCGAATCTTGAACAGTAACGGCACCGTTCTCAGCCTAACACCAGAAAACTGGCATAACACCATGCGCTATTCCCTGGGTGTCAGCTATCGGTACAACCCGCAATGGAAGCTGCGTGCTGGGATCGCCTACGATGAAGAGGCTATGAACACGGCGGACCGCACTCCGCGCATTCCCGGTAATGACCGCCTGTGGCTGACGCTAGGCGCTGGCTGGGATTTTTCTGAGAAAGACAGGCTGGATATCGGCTATGCGCATCTGTTTTTAAAGGATGCGCGGATTGATGATAACCAGAGCAGTGCGGCTGCGGGCTTTAATGGCCGTATTACTGGAAGTTATGACAGCAGTGTCAATATCGTTTCCATACAGTGGAGCCGGCGCTTTTAATTGGAAAAGCAACTGTAAAAAAGGTTGGAAAG
>DATMSO010000061.1:0-28202 GCA_035565335.1 Methylovorus sp. | reverse complement strand
CATTTAGCTGTCTTGTGTCTTCAGGTCTTGGGTTAGAATTAAGTAAATACTATAACACGCGGTTTCAGCCCCTAAACGCTGGCCCGCATTACATTCGGCACGGATTATGTTTGAAAATTTAAGCGGTAGATTACAACAGGTAGTCAAAACGCTGCGCGGTCAGGCCCGGCTCAGCGAAGAAAATATCAGCGATGCCATGCGTGAAGTGCGCATGGCGCTGCTGGAGGCTGACGTGGCCTTGCCCGTGGTCAAGGACTTCATCGCCCAGGTAAAAGAGCGCGCGGTTGGGCGGGATGTTTTACAAAGTTTGACACCGGGGCAAGCGGTTATTCAAGTCGTGCATGAAGAGCTCACCAAGCTGATGGGCGAGCAGAGTGCGGGCCTTAACCTGGCTGCGGTGCCACCTGCCATTATTTTGATGGCAGGTTTACAAGGCTCTGGTAAAACCACGACGTCCGCCAAGCTGGCGCGATTGCTCAAGGAGCAAAAGAAGAAGGTGTTGCTCGCCAGCGCCGACGTGTACCGGCCTGCCGCTATTGAGCAATTGAAAACGCTGGCCAAGAGCCTCGATGTCGACTGTTTTGATTCCAATGCCACACAAAAGCCGCAGGATATTGCAGCCAATGTGCTCGACTTCGCCAAGCGTCATTTCTACGATGTGGTGATTTTCGATACTGCTGGCCGTCTGGGTATTGATGAAGCCATGATGGCGGAAATCCAGCAATTGCATGCCTTGCTCAATCCTGTTGAAACCCTGTTCGTAGTGGATGCCATGCAGGGCCAGGATGCGGTCAACACCGCGCGGGCTTTTGGTGAAACCCTGCCGCTTACCGGTGTCGTTCTCACCAAGCTGGATGGCGATGCGCGCGGCGGTGCTGCCTTGTCGGTGCGTCACATCACGGGCAAGCCGATCAAATTTGTCGGCGTTAGCGAAAAGGTCGATGGTCTGGAAGTCTTCCACCCTGAGCGCATGGCCTCGCGCGTGCTGGGCATGGGGGATGTGCTGTCGCTGATCGAGCAGGCGCAAAAGAATGTCGACATGGCCGAGGCGCAAAAAGTCGCCGACAAACTGAAGTCCGGCAAAGGCTTTGACCTGGATGATTTCAAGTCACAAATGCTGCAAATGCGGAAGATGGGTGGCATGGGTGCGCTGATGGACAAAATGCCTGCACAACTGGCGGGTATGGCAGGCCAGATTAATAGCGAAACTGGCGATAAAGCCATGCGTCGCATGGAAGGCATTATCAACTCCATGACCGCTGAAGAGCGCCGCAAACCGGAGATCATCAAGGCCACACGCAAACGCCGTATTGCTGCAGGTGCCGGCGTGCAGGTGCAGGAGGTCAATCGTCTGCTCAACCAGTTTGAAGAAATCCAGAAGATGATGAAGATGTTCTCCAAGGGCGGCATGAGCAAGATGATGCGCGCCATGCAAGGCCGCTTCCCGGGCATGCGTTAACACTCTGGCAGCGTCACTGAAGCGGGCCGCATAAACTTTCCTGATTTCTGGTTGACGCGGTACGCCCTTTTCTGGATAATTGCGCGCTTTCCAAAGCAACGGAAAACATCGGGACGAAAGTCTCCGGGCTGTTAGCTCAGCTGGTAGAGCAGCGGACTTTTAATCCGTTTGTCGTGGGTTCGATCCCCGCACAGCCCACCAACACCAAAAGGGGTTACGAGAAATCGTAACCCCTTTTTTATTGCCCATATAGCCAGGGTGATGCCTCAGGCTTCGCCTGTGGCAGTAGTTGCGCTCAAGATTGTGCTAATCTCTGGTGTAAGAACGAATTAGGTTAGCGCCCATATTGTTGGGCAAGGATGTCTGTTTTGGTTTTATTCATGCGTGCAGCAAATAACAACCTTATGAGGCGGGTCATCCAATGCAAAATTGCCCCAGGAAATATGTTGAGCTTGCCGTTGTGCTTCCCGTGGGTCCGACATGCGAACTGGCATATGTCGTCGACACGATAGAAAGCATTCGTCATTACATCCGTTCAGTCCACGTGATCATTGTGCTGGATGATAGTGGAGATGCGCTTTGCGAAGGTCTTCCGCGGATGTTTGATAACGTGGATGTTGTTGCGACTCAAGGCAATATGGGAAAAGCGGCGGGGCTCTATGTGAATCTCTCGCGCGGATTTGCATATGCTTATCAGCATTATGCATTCAGCGTATTGCTACGGCTTGATACGGATGCTCTGGTAATAGGCCCAGAACCGGAAAAAGATGCTATCCAATACTTTCATCAAAATCCGGAGGTTGGAATATTGGGTTCATACCGCATTGATTGCAACGGCGAGGCGAGGGATTTTTCCTGGCCTCGTCAAAAGTTGGCTCAGAAGCTCAGGATCAGTTGGGAGCTGATACGTCGCCCAAAAACATGGAAAAGCTGGTGGTTTCTGTTGCAGGTGGCTCGTCGCAGCATTAAGCATGGGTATGAGCCAGGCGAGCATTGCTTAGGGGGTGCCTATTTTGTCAGCAAGGAATGTGTCCAAAGACTGGTCCAACAAAATCTGATAGCCCGGGATGAATTTTTTTGGAGCGAACTCCAGGAAGATCAGATTTTTGGCATGTTGACCTATTTTGTCGGGCTTAAACACGGCGATTTTGCTACAGGTCGCTTCCCCATGGGGCTGCGCTGGAGAGGCTTGCCGGATTCGCCCGCTTCGCTGCTGGCGAACGAAAAGAAAGTGACGCATTCAACGCGGTTTTTCGGTGATGATAACGAGTCTGCTATCCGCGCTTTTTTTAAAGCTCAACGGCAGGCCGACCATGCCTGAAGTACCAGGCTTTAAAGATTAATACGTTTTCTTGTACATAGCCCTTCAGTGTGGTTTTTCTTAATGATGCATCTAGATTGTTCATATGGCCCTTAAATCCACCGTATTCAAAGCCAGTTTGCAGATTGCCGACATGGAACGGCATTATTACCAGGATCATGCTTTGACCCTGGCACGACACCCTTCAGAAACCGATGAGCGGATGATGGTGCGCCTGCTGGCCTTTGCCTTGCATGCGGATGCGCAGCTGGCGTTTGGGCAGGGCATGACCGACGATGATGAGGCGGATCTCTGGCGGCGTGATTTGACCGGACGTATAGAGCAGTGGATCGATGTGGGCTTGCCGGATGAGAAGCTGATACGCAAGGCGTGCGGCCGGGCAGATGAAGTCGTGGTGTATGCCTACGGTGGCCGCACGGCGGAGATGTGGTATGGACAGAATGCTTCGGGTTTTGCCCGGCTCAGCAATCTGCGCGTTTATAGTCTGCCTGTGGAAACCACGCAGGCACTGGCCGCATTGGCCCAGCGCACGATGAATTTGCAATGCACCATCCAGGATGGCCAGGTGTGGTTAAGCGATGGTGAGGCCAGCGTGGAAGTGACGCGCGAAACCCTGAAATAGGGTGGTTCGCCTACGCCCAGGTAAGCGTCCTCTGACACTACAATCAGTGCCGCGCTTATTCGATATCATGCCGGTTTCTTTGACAATGGATTCGTCTTCAACAACAACCCATTATAAGGAAACGATATGAAAACGAATTTGAAAGCTCTGCTGTTGGTAAGTGCGCTGGCTATGCCTTTGAGCGGTTTTGCTGCAGACGGTGACACCGTTTCCACCAAGGTGAGCGATACCGTGATCACCACCAAGGTGAAGGCTGCTTTTGCCAAGGACAAACTGGTAAATGCCAGCGATATCAAGGTCGAAACTGACAGCAATGGTCTGGTAGAGTTGTCCGGCACCGCCAAAACCAAAAAAGAGGCTGAAAAAGCTGTATTGCTCGCCAAGGGCGTTAAAGGCGTAACCGCCGTGAAGAATGAGATCGTTGTCGCAGAATAATCCATGCGATAAGGGCTTGCCGGTCTAGCCGGGAGTGTCAAAAGGCCGACAGCGATGTCGGCCTTTTTCATGGCTGTTTTCAGCGTGACATCCTGCGAGGCAAGCTGCCGCCTGCCATGCAGCATCGACGCATGGCTTTTGCTGGGCTAAACTCCGGCCATGATCGTGAAATTTTCTAAGGGCTCAAGGTTGAAAGCGAATGTGAGGCATAAGAACGCAGGTGGGCATGCGTAGCATCGGTTTGATGATGGTGGTGCTTGCTACAAGCTTGCTGACGATTTTCTACGTGGATGCCCCCGTCGCCTTATGGATCAAGGCGCATTTGCTGAGCTATGCGCCGTTTCACGATTACACCAGCAATCTGCCCAGCCATCTGTTCTGGGTCGTGCTGATCGGCTCCTCCGTCAGTCTTTCCTTCTATCTCTATCTTCGCAGGCTGGGCGAACATAGTCCGCGCCGGGACTTTTTTCTCTTGCTCGGCCTGGTCTTGCCCGTAGCGTTTATCGTCAAACATGTGCTCAAGCTTTTGTTTGCGCGCATTGAGGTGCGGTTATGGCTGTCCAATCCCGAGGCACACCCAGTGCATTGGTTTCAGGTGGGCAAGCGCTGGTATGACGCCTTTCCGTCCGGTCACATGGTGGTCTTCATGACGGTTTTCATGGCCTTATGGCAGTTTTATCCGCGCTGGCGCCCATGGTGTGCCGCAGGCTCGATGCTGCTGGCGGTGGCACTGATCATCACCAACTATCATTATGTGAGCGATGTGATTGCCGGCACCTATATTGGCATGCTGGTGTATTTGGCTACCAGTCGCGCAGTGCTGGGAGCGCGTAAACGTGCTTAGGGTTGGCATCGTTGATGCTTGTATATCAGGGTTATCCGTAAGCAAAAAGGAGTCATCATGGAGCCGCTGAATGCGATCAAGGGTGTGCTGTTCGATCTGGATGGTGTGCTCTATATCGGGGGCAAGCCGGTGGAGGGGGCGGTAGATGCCGTCGAGCGCATACGTAATGCCGGCTTGCCCTGCCGTTTTGTCACCAATACCAGCACACTCTCGCTGGCCTCTTTGCAGGCCAAGCTCGCTGGCCTTGGATTTATCGCCGATACCGATGAGATCATCAGCGCCACGCAGGCGGCGCGCTTGTACCTGATGCGGCAAGGTGACCCCGTGTGCCGTTTCCTGCTGGCGGACGATGTCATGCAGGATTTTGCCGATTTCCGGCAGTCGGATACTGACGCCGAATACATAGTGATTGGCGATATCGGCGATGCCTGGTCCTATCGCCTGTTGAATGAAGTATTCAACTGCCTGATGCGCGGCGCCAAACTGATTGCTATCCACAAAAACCGTTACTGGCAAACCGAGCATGGTTTGCAAATGGACATAGGCGCTTTTATCACCGGCCTCGAATACGCCAGCGGCGTGCAAACCACGCTGATGGGCAAGCCTTCCGCCGATTTTTTTGCCATGGCGCTCATCAGCATGGGGGTGGCGGCATGTGATGCCGTGCTGATAGGCGATGATATTGATGCTGACATTGCCGGTGCCCAGCAAGCGGGCCTGCATGGCGTGTTAGTGCAAACCGGCAAATATCGTCAGGCATATTGCGAGGCGTCTTCCATTCATCCGGATCGGGTCATTCCATCCATACGCGATTTCCCCGGTTTACTGGGTCTGTAGGCGCCGATAGACGGGATTGGAGGCGCCATGCCGCCGGCGTCAGCGAATTTTTTCTGCCTGAAGCAGTCATGTTCAATACAAGCTCGGCACTAAGGCCCAGCTTCATAACACCAAGTTCAACGTTAGCTATCCATACGTTTTAGAGTTCAGTGCTTCGTCAGCATCTGGCGAATGTATAAAAAAGTCACTGCCTGCAGGCATGTCGACAGCAAGCAATAACATCAGGAGGAACTACATGCAGGTATCTGCTTATGCAAAAGTCATGGTCGCGGCGTCTCTGGTCGGGCTGTCATGCCATGCGCTAGCGGACCAGTTGCGTCTTAAAAATGGCGACGTGCTGACTGGCGAAGTTTTGAAGAAAGAGGGCGATGCCGTCGAATTCAGAACCGCCTATGCTGGCGTTATCAAAGTGGTATGGGCTGAAATCGCCACGCTGGATTCGGCCAAGTCGCTGGATATCATATTGAGTGATAAAGAGCGGGTGGAAGGGGCATTTGTCAGCCTGGATGATGTCGAAGAGGGCCGTGCCTGGATCAAGCTTGAGAATGAGCAATACCGCGACATTGAGCTGGCAGAGCTGCGTTACATCAATCCCTCGCCCGAGCTGGTGCGTGGCGGTTATAAATGGACAGGCCGTATCAATGTTGGCGGCACCTGGACGCAGGGCAACTCCGAAACCCAGGCGCTGCGGCTGGATACCGAAACCATCATCCGGACCTTGCAGAATCGGTATACCGCCGGTGCCATCTTCAACCGGGCAGAGGATAGAGGCAACAGCACGCAATTCAACAGCCGTGGCTATGCCAAGTATGACCATTTCTGGAGCCGGCGCTGGTATGCCTACGGCGTGACGTCGCTGGAACAAGACAGGTTCCGTGACTTGCAGTTACTGACCACCATCGGTGGCGGGTCTGGTTACCAGATGTATGAATCGCCCAACCTCAATCTGTCACTGGAGGGGGGGTTGGCGTATGTGAGCGAGCGTCATTACACGGACCCGGATAAAAGTTACGCTGCATTGCGCTGGGCTGTGAAATACGACCAGAAGCTGCTGAATGGATTCACCCAGTTTTTCCATGAACACGAAGCGCTCATGAGCATGGAAGATACGCGCGATATGCTGATTTATGCCAAAACCGGCTTCAGATTCCCGCTCACCGAACGCTTGAATGCCTCCACGCAGTGGAATGTCACCTGGGACGGTAGCCCGACGCCAGGCCGCAAGGAAATCGACTCCACTTTGCTGTTCAGTGCGGGTTACGCTTGGTAAAACTCTCCGCATGAAAATGCGGCTCTTAATGTGGTGAGTTATTTTTCTGCTGAGCGCGTGCCTGCTTGCGTAGCTTGCGCGCCTCGCGCCATTCGCGAATACGGCGACGACGCAGGAGAATGATAATGATCATGATGGCCCAGCCAAACGCCAGCAGGTGCGCCAGTCCACTGTAAATGCTCACGACCACCAGATGTGGAAAGGACGTGGTCAGCACCAGCGGCAACAGGGCAAGCAGTAGGACCAGAAATATCAGTATCATGAGCGTCCTTCGCGCAAGTAAAACAGCAGGATGGCAAATTTGGATGCCGCCTCCGGCAATGAGGTTCCATCGCGGGAGGGCTGCGAATTATAGCAGTACATTTTTGTGGCGGCAGGATGCTTTGTCACGCGGTGTGCTGAGGATTTTCGGCTATTTGCAGATAGTTGTCGCCAACCCCAGACAATGCCTGCAATTCGATTAGTCCTTTCGGCCTAAATACGTTTTAGGCTGGTTAACTCAGCCGTTTTTACTGTATTATTTCAACCTGAATCAGCATGGTTTTGCTGCACTTGTGTAGCTGGCGTCTGCCGTCAAGAAGAGATAAGGACTATGGCAGGACAAATGATTTAGTCGTATATGGGAATGAGCTGGGGAGCGGCTCATCACATGTCGCCTGCTCAAGGCAATATTCTCGCGGTTGTGCGTTCAGTGCACTCATTAGTGATATCAACAAATTTAAGCCCAGTTTTAACAAGCCTGTCAGCAATGTGTTTATGCATTTGCTAACTCAACCTTGAAATTATGAAATTCATACGCGCCTCAAAACCGCTATGAACGCATGAGGAAAATATGTCGGAATACGTCATTGCTTTTGAAAAGTTGCGAAATACGGATGTGCCTGAAGTTGGGGGCAAGAATGCTTCGCTGGGTGAGATGATCAGCCAGCTGACTTCAAAAGGGGTTCGCGTGCCTACTGGCTTCGCGACAACGGCCCATGCCTATCGCGAGTTTCTGGCGCAAGATGGTCTGGCAGATCGCATCAATGCTGAGCTCGACAAGCTGGATGTAGAAGACGTCACCGCCCTGGCCGCCTGTGGCAGCAAGATTCGTGAATGGATCATGCAAGCCACTTTCCCGTCTGCCTTGAAGGATGCCATTGCTGAGCATTACGCTACGCTGACAGCCTCTTCCGGCGAGAATGTCACTTTCGCCGTGCGCTCTTCCGCTACTGCAGAAGACTTGCCTGACGCCTCGTTCGCCGGTCAGCAAGAGACCTTCCTCAATATCCAGGGCCTGGACAATATTCTCCACGCCATCAAGGAAGTGTTTGCTTCCCTGTATAACGACCGTGCGATTTCCTACCGCGTACACAAGGGCTTCCTGCATGCCGATGTGGCCCTGTCTGCCGGTATTCAGCGCATGGTGCGCAGCGACATCGGCGCTGCCGGCGTGATGTTTACCATTGATACTGAATCCGGCTTCAAGGATGTTGCGTTCATTACCGCTTCCTACGGCCTGGGCGAAACCGTGGTGCAAGGCGCGGTCAACCCTGACGAATTCTATGTGCACAAGCCATTGCTGGCACAAGGTCGCCCTGCGATCGTGCGTCGTACTCTGGGCTCCAAGGCCATCAAGATGGTCTTTGGTGATGTGCAGCAGGCTGGCAAGAGCACCGTGACGCAGGATGTGGATCCTGCCCTCAGCATCAAATACTGCCTGAGCGACGAAGATGTGCTAGAGCTGGCTCGCTATGCCGTGATCATTGAGCAGCACTACGGTCGTCCAATGGACATCGAGTGGGGTAAGGACGGCGTAGACGGCAAGATGTATATCCTGCAAGCCCGCCCTGAAACCGTGAAGTCGCAAACCGGCAACGTGATTGAGACCTTCCAGATCAAGCATGGCAGCTCGCCTATCGTGACTGGCCGTGCTGTGACGCAGAAAGTGGGCGTAGGCCCTGTGCGTATCGTGCGTGACCCGGCTGAAATGAACAGCGTGCAACCAGGCGACGTGCTGGTCGCTGACATGACAGACCCGAACTGGGAGCCAGTAATGAAGCGTGCTTCAGCCCTGGTGACCAACCGTGGTGGCCGTACCTGCCACGCTGCGATTATCGCGCGTGAACTGGGTATCCCTGCCATCGTGGGTTCCGTGGATGCGACTGACGTGCTGAAAGATGGCGATATCGTCACCGTCTCTTGTGCCGAAGGCGAAACCGGCTACGTATACGCTGGCGCACTCGACTTTGAAGTCTCCAGCCAGGAAGCCGCTGCCCTGGGCAAGGCCCCGGTGAAGATCATGATGAACGTCGGCAACCCTGACATGGCATTCAGCTTTGCGCAAACCCCGAATGACGGTGTTGGCCTGGCCCGCCTGGAATTCGTGATCAACAACATGATCGGCATTCACCCCAAGGCCATCCTTAATCTGGATACCCTGCCTGCGGACATGAAGGCGGAAGTGCAACGCCGTGCCAATGGTTATGCCAGCCCACGTGACTTCTACATTGAAAAAGTGGTGGAAGGTGTGTCCACCATTGCTTCCGCGTTCTATCCAAAACCCGTGATCGTGCGTTTGTCGGACTTCAAGTCCAACGAATACAAGAAGCTGGTCGGTGGTGACATCTACGAGCCTGATGAAGAAAACCCGATGATCGGTTTCCGTGGCGCATCGCGTTACATCGATGGCGATTTCCGCAAATCCTTCGATCTGGAATGTATTGCCATGCGCAAGGTGCGTGAGGAAATCGGCCTGACCAACGTCGAGCTGATGGTACCGTTTGTGCGTACGCTGGATGAAGCCCGTGCCGTGATCGAGATCCTGGAAAGCCATGGCCTCAAGCGTGGTGTGAATGGTCTGCGTCTGATTATGATGTGCGAAATCCCATCCAACGCCTTGCTGGCCGAGCAGTTCCTTGAGCTGTTTGATGGCTTCTCCATCGGCTCCAACGATCTGACCCAGCTCACCCTGGGTATGGACCGCGACTCCGGCTTCTTCTCGGCTGGTTTCGACGAGCGTAACGATGCAGTCAAGGTGCTGTTGAAGATGGCGATTTCGACCGCCAACCGCCTCAATAAGTACGTAGGTATCTGCGGTCAGGGTCCATCCGACCATCCGGACTTCGCCGAATGGCTGGTGAAGGAGGGCATCCAGTCGGTATCGCTTAACCCCGATACCGTCGTCACCACCTGGCAGCGTCTGGCCGCCGCCAAATAACATTTAATGTTATAGTCCAAGGGCTGCCGCGAGGCAGCCCTTTTTACTTGACCACCTACAGAGCGCCCTGATCATGACCCATGACCGTTCCGTTTTTTTTGTTTCGGACAACACCGGTATTACGGCTGAATCCATCGGCCATTTGCTGGCGCACTTTCCTACCGTCAAGCTGCGTCAGCTCCGCTTCCCGTTTATTGATACGCTGGACAAGCTGCAGGTCGCCATTGACCGTATCAAGGAAGCCACCGTGGAAGACGGTGTACGCCCCATTGTCGTCATGACGCTGGTAAAGCCGGAATTTCGCGCCAAGCTGAAGCAAGTGGATGCCATGTTCCTCGATTTGTTTGGCACCTTTATTGACCCGTTGGCGAGCGAGTTGGGCCTGGAACCTTCTCAGGGCGTCGGCATTACCCACGGCGCAGCCAGCCAGGGTTATAACAACCGGATTGATGCGATCAATTTCTCGCTGGGCCATGACGATGGCATGACCAACTCCGGCCTCGAAGAGGCGGAAGTGATCCTGGTCGGCGTTTCACGTTGTGGCAAAACGCCTACCAGCCTTTACCTCGCCATGCAGTTTGGTATCAAGGCCGCCAACTACCCGCTTATTCCGGAAGATTTTGACCGCATGCGCCTGCCTGCCGTGCTGGAAAACTATCCGGAAAAACTGTACGGCCTCAGCATCAGCCCGGACCGTTTGCATTCAGTTCGCAGCGAGCGTCGTCCCAACAGTTTTTATGCCTCGCTGGATAACTGCCGCGATGAAGTCGCCAAGGCTGAAGACCTGATGAAGCGCGCCGGCGTGACCTGGATTGATTCCACCCACCGTTCGATTGAAGAACTGGCGACCGTGATCCTGCAAAAGATCCGCGTGCCGATTCGTCAGTACGGTTAAGCCCGTATGTCTGTCGGACCATGTCCGTCCGAAATAAAAAGCCCCGCATGCGGGGCTTTTTATTTGGACATTGCATGTCCCTTTACTTGATGATTCGAGGATGAAAATGTCAGGAGAAGGTATTTTCGCCAGGAAATCATTTGCTAGACCGGGGCCTGCGCCAATAAGGACGCCAGCTCGGCATCGCTGAAGCCAGCGGCACGGCGGGCTTCCATGTTGAACGGCCCGCGCAGCGTGGGAGCGCTATACCGTGTAGCCAGTTCGGCATAGGTAGCCAAAGGGTCCAGCTTGCCCTGCTCGCACAGCCAGCCGAACCAGCGGTTGCCAATGGCGACATGGCCGATTTCATCGCGCAGAATAATATCCAGAATGGCGGCGGCGGCCATATCGCCCGCCTGGGCGAGTTTGGCACGCAGCGGCGGCGAGGCATCCAGCCCGCGAGCTTCCATGGTGCGCGGCACCAGGGCGATGCGCGCCAGAATGTCGTGTTCGGTGCGGGTCGCCATTTCCCACAGGCTGTTATGGGCGGGGAAATCGCCATATGCATAGCACAGCGTCACCAGATGCGCCTGCAGCAGGCTGAAATGCAAGGCTTCCTCCTGCGCCACCTGCAGCCAGTCGGCATAAAAGGCTTCCGGCATATCGGGAAAGCGCCAGATCACATCCAGCGCCAGATTGATGGCATTGAATTCAATATGCGCCAGCGCATGAATCAGTGCCGCGCGACCTTCCACCGTGCGCATATTGCGGCGCTTGACCCCCAGCGGCGAGACCAGCTCGGGCTTCTCGGGCCGTCCGGGGATAGTCTGCTGCAGCGGTACTTCGGTAATACGGAGATCCGTAGCGCTATCCACGGTCAGTTCGCCTGCGTGATAAGCCCGGTGCAACTCTGTCACGCCGGCTGCTTTGCGGGCCGGTTCGGGCTCAGCGAGCCAGGTCAGGGCGGATTGTCGGAGTTCAGTGGCCATGGTGATCGGTTTTCAAAGAGAGAGCAGTGTAAACCATCCTCCCCTGAAAGCGGAGAAGGCGGTGTTGCCGAACTCAGCCTGCCATGCTGTTGAGGCGCCCACGGTAGAGGCCGGCAATCAGGTCGGACTGGCTGATCATACCCGCCAGGCGCCGTTCCTGATCCACCACGGGAATGTGGTGCAGATTGTGTTCGGACACCAGCGGAATCAGTTCCACGATATGCATATCGGCACTGGCGGTGATCACGCGGCTGGTCATGATCTGGCCCACCACTTCCGGCTTGTCGCTATGAGTATAGGGAATGCGCTGCACCACCTGCTTCAGCCGGTTGGCCAGGCCTTGATACCCGGTGAGATTGGCCTGGCGCATGAAGTCGCCCTGGGTGATGATGCCGCACACCCGGCGCGCCTTGTCGAGCACGGGCAGCGCTTTCAGGTGATGGCGCTGTAACAGCTGCCAAGCTTCTTCCAGCGTGGTGCCAAACTCCACCGTGATCAGGGAGCGCGACATGATGTCCTGGCAGCGGATTTCACCAAAGCGGCGGCGATATGCATGCATTTCAGTCTGCAGGAATAAAGATTCCAGATCATCGCGGCTGATATCCAGCACCTGGTTGTAATCCTTGAGCACGGCATCCATGTCGGCATGGGTAAAGCCCATGCGTGCCAGGGGCGGAATATCCTGGGTCGCATGCGGCGACTTTTCCGGCTCCAGTTGCTGGGCATGCGGATAAGGCCGGCGCGTGGCGTTGTTGTAAATCAGCGCCACGATCAGCAGCAACAGGGAATTAAGGCCGACTGGCATCAGCACATAGCCCAGCCCTAGCTGGTGGATGGCCGGGCCGCCGATCACCGCCGTGAGCGCCACAGCGCCGCCAGGCGGATGCAGGCAGCGCATGGTAAACATCAGGCCTATTGCCAGGAAAATCGCTGCCGCAGCGGCCATCAGCGGCGAGGGAATCCAGCTGGCGCAGATCACCCCGGCGATCGCCGATAGCATATTGCCGCCCATGATGGACCAGGGTTGCGCCAGCGGGCTCGCCGGCGCGGCATATAGCAAAACAGCGGATGCGCCTATCGGCGCCATCAAGTAGGGCAGGCTGGCATGGTCGACCAGCATCGCGCTGACAGTGGCCGTGATCAAAATGCCAAGCAGGGCGCCGCAGCAGGCACGCAGGCGTTCGGTGGTGCTGACAATATTGGGTTGCGGGCGAAAGCGCCGCATGAATTGCGTCAAGGCATGCATGAATCTGACAGGGCCAAAAGCGAAAGGCGTAGTTTACCGTAGCGGCACTAGAATGGTGCATGCCTGCGCTAAAATCCACCGACTGAGGAACCTAAGCCTGAAGCGGATGGTCGGTATTAAGACAATAAATAAACGCCGTGCGCGCCAGCGCGTGGCCATCTAACCTTGCATGCACATTAATCGAAAAAAAACACTCAAGATCCTGCTCTTTATCCTCATGGTGGTCGGCCTTTTTATGCTCGGCGCCAATCAATACCGCATGAAGTGGTGGCCATTTGAAGATGGCTTTGAAAGCCTGAGCATCGATGAAATTCTGCCCGACCAGAATGCCAAGATAGGCTCGGTATTTGGAACCGAAAACCTGCGGGTCTACAACCTGCCGATCGATGACGAATTTCCTTCCGGCCCTTTCGAGATACTCGGTAACAAGCGTTTTCTCTTTATCAGCAAATGCGGCGAGGCCTACTTTACCGCGCTGGATGATAACGACATCGAGCGCACCCAGTCTCCACAGCGTCTTAGCAAATCCGAAGACGACGATGATGATGCCAAACCGCTGGTGTATTGCCAGGGTTCTTCGGGCGTGAAAGATAGCCTCCGGGTGAACAACTCGCTCTATGTCAGCTATCTGATGTGGGATGACATGCAGAATGGCGCGCGGCTGGCAGTCTCTGAATTTACCCTGGATGTGGTGAACAGCCGCCTGGTCTACAAGCGCGATATTTTCGTCAGCAACCCGGCGATCAAAGAACCCTTCCTCGGCATGCAGGCCGGGGGCAAGCTGGCGCTGGGCGAGAGTGATGATGTTGTCTATCTGGCGATAGGCGATTTTGGCAAACCGCAGGGCGTGCAGGATACCTCGACCTCGCTCGGCAAACTGATGAAGATCAATACCAAAAGCGGCACGGTGAGCCTGTATGCCTCCGGCCTGCGCTCGCCCTCGGGCGGTTTGTATTTTGACCACGAAGCCGGGGACTTATGGGAAACCGAGCACGGCCCGCGTGGCGGCGATGAGATCAACCTGATACGCGAGGGGAGCAATTATGGCTGGCCGCTGGTGAGCTACGGCACCATGTACGAGCGCGATGGCAATGGCGATTATTACGGCAACAGCTATAACGGCCACGAAGGTTATGAAAAACCCATATTCACCTTTGTGCCATCCATCGGCGTCGGCTCCATAGCACGCTACCCTAAGTCTGGACGCAACGCCTATTGGGAAAACAGCTTCTTTGTCGCCGGCATGGCCACCACCACGCTGTATCACATGAAAAAAGAAGGCCACCGCCTGGTGTATGCAGAGCCGGTATTGAGCGGCTACCGTATTCGTGTGGTCAAGATCGATGCCGATGGCCGCTTTTACCTGAAGACTGATCACAATCAGCTATTGATGTCGGAATGAGGCGCTGACAGCGTTTCGCGCTCGCGGCCTGGCGGCTCAGCTAACTGGCAGCAGGCGCCCACCCTCGCGTAACAGGCTTTCAATCACGGCAAAAGGCCGTGGCCGGCTCAGCAGGTAGCCCTGCACTTCATCGCAACCATGCTCCAGCAAAAAGGCGTATTGATCGGGGGATTCCACCCCTTCGGCGATTACCTGAATGTCCAGGCTATGCGCCATGGCAATGATGGAGCGCGCAATAATGGCATCGTTATTGGTGGTGGTGATGTCGTTGATGAAGGATTTGTCTATCTTGAGCCGATTGATGGGCAGGCGCTTGAGATAGGACAGGCTGGAATATCCCGTGCCAAAATCATCCAGCGATAGCTGCACGCCTAATTCGCTTATCCTGTTCAAGGTCATGATCGATTCCTCGATATTGTGCATCAGCATGCTCTCGGTAATTTCCAGCTCCAGGCATTGCGGATCCAGACCCGAATGCTCCAGCGTTTTTTCTATGCAGTGCACCAGATCTTTTTGTTCCAGCTGCCGCACCGAGAGATTCACCGCGACGCGTATAGGCGGATAGCCCGCCAGTTGTAATTGCCGGTTCTGCTGGGCAGCGGTTTCCATCACCCAGATGCCGATGGGCACAATCAGGCCATCATCTTCGGACAGCGGAATAAATTGCAGCGGCGGTATCATGCCCAGCTTGGGGTGCTGCCAGCGGATCAGGGCTTCCATGCCGATGATCTGGCTGTTGCGCATGCAAACTTGCGGCTGGTAGTGCAGCACCAGTTGCTGGTTTTCCAGCGCATGCCACAAGTCATTCTCCAGCGAGAGCCGCTGCCCCAGTTCGGCATTCATCTCCTTGGCATAAAAGCGGAAATTATTGCTGCCGCTGGCTTTAGCCTGGTACATGGCGCTGTCGGCGTTTGATAACAGCGTATCGGCATGGCGGCCGTCATGCGGAAAATTGGCCAGCCCGATGCTGCAGGTAATGGTGAGCTGCTTGCCGCTGATGATGAAGGGATTGATGATGGTGTTGCGTATGCGCTGCACCACGGTATGAATGCTTTCATCGAGCGACTGGCTGGTGAGCAGCAGCACGAATTCATCGCCTCCCAGTCGCGCCACGGTGTCGCCATCGCGCAGGCAGGATTGCAGGCGCTGGCCCAGCAGGCGTATCAGTTCATCGCCCGCACCGTGGCCCATGCTGTCGTTCACACGCTTGAAATTATCAATATCGATAAAGGCGACGCTGAAAGTCCAGTTATGGCGGCGGGCTTCGCTAATGGCTTGCTGCATGCGCTCTTTCAGCAGATTACGGTTGGCCAGCCCAGTCAGCGCGTCATAATTGGCCTGCCGCTCCAGGGCTTCCTGATATTGCCGGATCTCGGTGATGTCCTTTTGCACGCCGACAAAATAGCGCGGCTGTCCGCCATGTGGGTCGGGCACCGGTGCCACATACAGCTCGTTCCAGAACAGGCTGCCATCCTTGCGGTAATTGCGCAGAATGGCATAGCCTGGGCAACGCTCGCGGATGGCGGTGCGTATCTTTTCCAGCTCGGGCTGGTCGTGGTCATGTCCCTGCAGAAAACGGCAATTGCGGCCCACGGCTTCTTGCGCCGTATAGCCGGTCACCAGCTCAAACGCCCGGTTCACATAAATCAGCGGCATGGCCGATTGCGTAACATCCACGATCAGGATGGGCGTCGCGCTGGCCTCAATGGCGTGGTTGCGCAGCAGCAGGGCTTCTTCCGCCTTGCGCTGCTCGGTGATGTCGATGCCGATGCCGCCGATGTGCTTGAAATTGCCATCGATATCCTGCACAGGAAACGTCGTCAGCAGCCACAGCTTGATCTCCTCTGCTTGCGTAAACTGGCGCACATGTTGCACCGCCTCGCCCTGGGCCAGGGTTTGCTGCTCGGCATCGCGCATTTCCTGGGCCAGCTGCGGCGGAAACAGCATGTGGTCCTGCTTGCCGATGATCTCGTCATGCGGCAGTTGCAATGCACTCACCGTACTGGCGTTGGCAAAAATATACCGGCCTTGCTGATCCTTGATAAAGGCCAGGGCGGGCAGGTTCTGCATGAAGACACGGAATAGCCGGTTGCTGTTTTCCAGCTCGCGCTCCATGCGTTTATGCAGGACTTTTTCTTCGGCGCGCTCCAAGGCCGAGCTAACGGCGCTGGGCAGACGGCTGAGGTTGTTCTTGATGATGTAATCGGCGGCGCCATTCTTGAGCGAATGGATGGCGGTCTCTTCGCCTATGGTGCCGGAGACAAAGATGAAAGGAATTTCGGGCGCGAGCTCCCGTGCAATGTGCAGGGCCGACATGCCATCAAACTGCGGCAGCGAGTAATCGGACAGAATGAGCTGAGGGTGGTAAGCCTGAATCTGGCTGCGAAAATCCTGCTCGGTCTCCACCCGCATGAATTCGCACGTCATCCCGGCGCGCTTCAGCTCGCGCGCGGCGAGCTCGGCATCGGTCGGACTATCCTCCACCATCAGGATACGCAACATTTGTTTCCCCCTCTTGCCCTGGCTCTGCGTCCGGGCATATTGGCCAGCGGCTACTGGTATTGCGGAATCTTGTTCAGAATGGCCCAGTAGCAACCTACTTTGGATACTTCCTCCACAAACTGCTCAAACTCCACGGGCTTGACCAGATAACTGTTCACCCCGAGTTCATAGCTCTTGACCACATCGCGCTCCTCCGCGCTCGATGTGAGCATCACGACCGGAATCATCCGGGTTTCTTCAGACTTCTTGATTTGCTGTAATACCTCGATACCATCCACCCGGGGCATTTTCAGGTCCAGCAGGATCAGCTTGGGAGAGTGCTTGGCACGATGTTCAAAGGCCCCTTGCCGGAATACATAATCCAGGGCTTCCTGACCATCTTTCAGCCACAGGATTTCATTGGTCAGACCGATTTTCTTGAGGGCGCGGCGCGTCATTTCCGCATCGGTCTCGCTATCTTCGACCAGCAGGATCTGTACTTGTTGCATGTCATCCATGATGAGGTTCCTTCCAGGGTAAGCTGAATCCAAAAATACTGCCTTCGCCCAGCGTGCTTTTGCCCCACACCTGACCACCGTGCCGCACGATAATGCGCTGCACAATCGCCAGGCCGACGCCGGTGCCGGGGAATTCATCCGCGCTATGCAAGCGCTGGAACACGCCAAACAGTTTGTTGTAATACCGCATGTCAAAGCCGACACCGTTATCTTCAATTTCGTAAACCACCATGTCGCGGTGATGGCTGGAACGGATAGTCACCCGTGGGTGAGGCTTGGTTTTACTGTATTTGACGGCATTGGACAGCAGATTGATCAGCACTTGCCGTATCAGGGCATGGTCGGCATGCACCGTCAGCAATGATTGCAACTCCAGCTCCGTGTTATGTGCCATCTGGTCTGCGACGACTTCCTGCCACACCTCGTTGATCAAGGTCTGCATATTGATCGGTTCAGCTTCAATAGGCTTGCGGCCCGAGCGGGCAAACTGCAGCAGATCATCAATCAGCTGCCCCATTCTGCGGCTATTGGAACGCACCACGGATAAGAGGCGCAGGCCTTCGGCATCCAGCTTGTCGCTATAGTCCTCTTCAAACATGCGCGAGTAGCCATCTATTGCTCGCAAAGGCGCGCGCAAGTCATGCGAAACCGAGTAACTGAAACTCTCTAGCTCGCGGTTGGTGATTTCCAGCTGCGAGGCGGTGGCTTCAGCATGGCGCTGTGCCCGTGCCCGGCTCCTGATTTCCTTGATCAATAGCCAGAAGCTCAACAGCAGCATGCAGGCGGCAATCAGGTTGCCGATTAAAATCCATTGGCGTGTGGACGTTGCCTCGTCTTCCATGGCTTTCAGCCGCTGCCTGAGCAGGGTCTGCTCGGTATTGAGGATGCTGGCGGCCTGTACGCGGATTTCCTGCATCAGCTGTTTGCCTTTATCCAGCATGTCCAGAAACACCGGGTCTGTCGCCAGGCGCTGGTTATCGCGCTTCATGTTGATAATGGCGTGGATGGAGTCCATCTTGTCTTGCACGCTGGCGTTGAACGCCGTTACCTGGTGTTGTTGCAGCGGGTTATCCGCCGTCAGCATCTGCAGTTTTTTCATGTCCGAAGGCAGTTTCTCCGTGGCTTGTTCATACAGCCGCAAAAAATGCAGGTCGTTGGTCAGCAGGTAGCCGCGCTCGCTGGATTCGGCTTCTTTGATGTCGGCGGTGACTTTGTCCAGCTGAATCAGGACGGTGTAGGTATGGTCCACCCAGCGCGAACTGGTGACAAAGTGCTCGGTGCGGGTGTAGGAAAGATAGGCGATACCGGCCAGCAGCGTCATCGCTGCCATCATGCCGAGCGCGGTTAGCAACTGCTTGATTACCGGATTCATGTCAAAACAATCTCCCTGCAATGAGGTAACGCTGTTTCTTGATGCGGTAAAGCCAATTGTAAATATTTGTTACAGCGCCATAGTAGCCAAGTTGCGGCCTACATGCCATATCTAAAATAATCTCTGTGCAGGGTCGCGTAGGCAAATCTCCACAAGGCAGGCAACTTCAGCCGGGCTTGATTCTGGCAAACCCCTGTGCGCCATGCTATTGCCGTGAATCGTCTCGGCGCATTTCGGTATGTCATTATTTTTATTCACAATAGTAATGAGAATTGTGACGCACACTTCATTTGCCAGTGCCGCCTGAATTTGGTAGATTTGCCGCATGTTACGGCTCCCATTCAAATCCCTGACGATGCTTATCGTGCTCTGGCTTGCCATGTTGCAAGTCTTTGCGCCGTTCATCCATGGGCATCTGGAGCTGGACGATGAAAACCAGGGCCATGGTCTGCACATGCATGCGGTGGATATTGAAGTGCCTGAGATGCATACAGCGGCGGGCCATACCCTCATGGGTCATGCCGCATTGCACACCGTCACCGTCGAGCATGGCCTCAAGAATGATCAGGATCTGCTGATCCAGGCGCCCACGCTGGCGCTGATCTTTTTGCTGCTGCTGGCATTGCCGGTCGGCAAGCGTACTTTCCCTGCTGTGCCGGCTCCCCTTGCCGCACATTCCCCTCGTTACTCCCCTTATCTTTCCCGAGCGCCCCCTGTCGCCTGAGCTATACCGTTGATCGCAGCGCATGCTGCGCCAGATGATTGCTTCAGGAGAATGACATGTACCAGAAACGCCTGTTTGGGCGCGCTATCCCATGGCTGCTTTGCCTGGGAAGCAGTTTGCTTGCTCCCGCTGGGCAGGCCGCGCCCCTGGCCGCTGATATCGGGCAAGCCGAGATTCAGCACACCGATGTGGTGACCCCCGATGCCGGCTTGAGCCTGCATGACGTGGTTGAAAAAGCCTATTTACGTAACCCCACCCAGCCGATACTGGCCGCGCGCATGGCCGAGGTGCGTGCGCGGCGCACCGTGGCAACAGGATGGTTGCCGCAAGCGCCTGCCGTCGGCATGAGCACGCAGAACGATACCGTGGGCAGTGGGCGCGGTGAGCGCGACTGGCAGGCCGAAGTCGAGCTGCCGGTCTGGCTGCAGGGCCAGCGCAATGCCCGCAAAAATGTGGCCGATGCCGCAGATCAGGATCTCGCCGCCAGCCGCGATAGCCTGAGGCTGCAAGTGGCCGGCTATGTGCGCGAGGCGCTCTGGGATATCCGCATGAATGCCAATGCGCTGGAGCTGGCTGACCTGCGTCTGCAAACCGCCATGGCGCTGGAGAATGATGTGCAACGGCGCTTTGATGCCGGTGAGCTGGCCAAGACCGATCTCATGCTGGCGCAGAATGAGCGTATCACCGCAGAAACCGCCCGCCTACGCGCCGAGGCGGAGCTCATGCATGCCCGGCATCGCTACATCATACTCACCGGCCTGCACAGCATGCCGCAGCAGCTCGATGAAGCACAGTCAACGCAAGAAGATTACAGCGAGCAGCATCCTTACTACCGCGAAGCCCTCTCGCGGCTAGGCCTCACCCAGCAGGCGCGCGAGCTGGCCCGGCTTGAGCGGCGCGAAAATCCGCAGGTGATCCTCAATGCGCGCAGCCAGCGCGGTCCGTTCGACAATGCCTTTAATGACAGCATAGGCCTCAAGCTGCGCATCCCGCTGGATAGCCCGGTGCGGGCTGCGCCGATAGAAGCCGCCGCCGAGATGGAAGTGGGCCGCGCCGAAAGTGCGCGCGACAGCCTGATCTACCAACTGGAAACCGCCATGCACGAGGCCGAACACAATCTTTCGGTCAGTCGTGCCGAGCTGGCACTGGTCACCCGCCAGCAAGCGCTAGCCCAGGAAAACCTGCGGCTCGCCAACAAGGCTTTCCAGCTCGGTGAGACCGACCTGGTCGGCCTGATGCGCATACAGGCGCTCGCCTACGAGGCTGAGCGCGCCCTTACTACCCGTCGCATACAACTGCAATGGGATATCGCCCGGTATAACCAGGCCGTTGGAGAATTACCATGAAGAACATCTACACAAGCTGCATGCTGACCTGGGCGCTGCTGGTGCTCTGCCAGCCCGCGTTCGCGGCCGATATTGCCTTTACCGAAACCCAGCAGAACACCCTGGGCATACGTGTGGCCGCGCTGGGCCGCAACACGCCTATCACCAGCCACCGACTGCCTGCCGAAATCATGATCCCCATCGGCCAGGAGCGCATGGTGTCGGCGCCGCAATCCGGCCTGGTGGATACCCTGTATGTCGCCGCCGGCGAAGATGTGAAGGCCGGGCAGCCCCTGGCTCACATCAGCAGCCCGGAGCTGATTGCCCTGCAGCGCGATTACCTGCAGGCACTGACGCAGCAGCGGCTCGCTCAGAATAACTTCAAGCGCGATCAGGAGCTGTATCAGGACGGCATCATCGCCAAGCGCCGCTTTCAGACCACGCAAAGCGGGCAGGAAGAATCCAGCGCGCTGCTGAACCAGCGCCGCCAGGCATTGCGACTGGCCGGCATGGGCGAAGCGGGCATTACACAGCTGGAAAAATCCGGTCGCATGAGCAGCGGCATTACCCTTACCGCCCCAGCGGCTGGCCAGGTGCTGGAGCAACTGGTGGCGGTGGGGCAGCGCGTGGATCTCTCTGCGCCGATCTACCGTATTGGCCGCTTGCATCCCTTATGGCTGGAGATCAGCGCCCCACTGGAAGTGCTGCCTTATATCAGCGTTGGCATGCCGGTGAGCGTGCCCAAGTATGGCGCCACCGGCAAATTGATTCATATCGTGCGCAGCGTAAACAAGAACGACCAGACCGTGCATCTGCGCGCCACCATTACCACCGGCACCGACAAGCTCGCCCCCGGCCAGTTTGTGGAGGCGGAAATCGGCGGCCTGGGCACCAGCACGCATTTCAGTGTGCCGCGTCCGGCCATTGCCCGGCATGACGGCAAAACCTATGTCTTCGTCAAAACCGCGCAAGGCTTCCGCGCCATGCCGGTGGAGGTGGTTTCCGAGCAGTTTGAAGAAGTCGTGATCAATGGCGACTTTAGCGGCAAGGAGCAAGTCGCGGTTAGCGGGCAGGCTGCCATCAAGGGTCGCTGGCTCGGCTTGGGAGCCGAATGATGCTGGCTGCTCTGATTCGATTATCGCTGACCCAGCGGGTATTGATGCTGGTGCTCACCGCCATGCTGGCCTTTGCTGGCGTGCAGGCGTTTCAGCAATTGCCGATTGATGCTTTCCCGGATGTTTCGTCCACCCAGGTCAAGATCATCATGAAAGCCCCCGGCATGACACCGGAAGAGGTGGAAGCCCGCATTACCGCGCCGATTGAGGTTGAGATGCTGGGCCTGCCCAGGCAGACCATGCTGCGCTCGGTAGCGAAATACGCACTCACTGATATCACCATCGACTTTGCCGAAGGTACCGATATCTACTGGGCACGCCAGCAGGTGAACGAGCGCCTGAGCGCGGTGCTACCCAATCTGCCGCCCGATGTTTCCGGGGGCGTGGCGCCCATGACCACGCCGCTGGGCGAGATGTTCATGTTCACGGTGGATGCCCCCAATCTCAGCCTGGCGGAACGTCGCAGCCTGCTGGATTGGGTGATACGCCCGCAGCTACGCACAGTGCCGGGCGTGGCCGATGTCAATTCGCTGGGTGGTCTGGTGCGGAGTTTTGAGATCATCCCCGACAACTCGCGCATGTATGCCCGCGGGGTCACGCTCACCTCCCTGCAGGAAGCCTTGCTGCAGAACAACAACAATGACGGTGCCGGCCGCCTGGATGATGGCGAAGAAGCCTTGCTGGTGCGGGCGGAAGGCCGTCTCAAAACGCTGGAGGATGTGCAGAACACGGTGATACGTACCGAAGATGGCATACCGGTGCGTGTGGCCGATGTGGCAGCCATCCGGCTCGGCGCCCTGACGCGTTATGGCGCCGTGACCAGCAATGGCAAGGATGAAGTGGTGGAAGGCCTGGTGCTGGGGCTGCGCGGCGCCAATGCGCGCCAGGTGGTCAGCGGCATCAAGGCCAAGCTGGCCGAGATGCAGCCCACCTTGCCCAAGGGCGTCAGCATTCATGTGTTTTACGACCGCAGCAGCCTGGTGGATAGGGCGGTGTACACCGTTTCCAAGGCACTGATTGAGGCGATTGTGCTGGTGCTGGTCTTGCTGCTGCTGTTTCTGGGCAACTTGCGGGCGGCGCTCACGGTGGCGCTGATACTGCCGCTGGCGGCGCTCTCCACTTTTTTGCTTATGGAGCAGTTCGGGCTGTCGGCCAACCTCATGAGCCTGGGCGGGCTGTCTATTGCCATCGGCATGCTGGTGGATGCTGCCGTGGTGGTGGTGGAAAACATCGCCTCGCACCTGGCCGATAACAAGCGCGGCGCCGGCTTGCCACGCCTGCACCTGATATACCGCGCGGTGCGTGAAGTCTGCGTGCCGGTGGCGGCGGGTGTGCTGATCATCATCACCGTTTTTCTGCCCCTGCTCACGCTCGAAGGTCTGGAAGGCAAGCTGTTTCGCCCGGTGGCGATGACCATAGTCTTCGCGCTTTCTGCTTCATTGCTGCTGTCGCTGACAGTGATTCCGGTGCTGGCTTCCTTGCTGCTGCGCACCATGCCGCACGAAGAACCCTGGGTCGTGCGCAAGGCGCTGGCGCTGTATGAACCAGCCCTAAGGTGGGCGCTTGCTCACGGCCGAGCCCTTGTCATTGCTGCATTGGTTGCTTTGGGGTTAACCGTGGTGGTGTATTTGCAGATCGGCAAGATTTTCATGCCGACGCTGGATGAGGGCGACATTATTGTCGGTGTGGAAAAGCTGCCCTCGATCAATCTGCAGCAAAGCCTGACCACGGACATGAACGTGCAGCGGGCGATTTTGCAGCAGGTACCGGAGGTGAAGGAAATCTATTCCCGCACCGGGGCGGACGAGCTGGGGCTGGACCCGATGGGCCTTAACCAGACCGATAATTTCCTGATACTCAAGCCGCAAGCGGAGTGGCGGCAGCCGGACAAGGCGGCGCTGATCAATGATCTGCGCAAGGTGATGGAAGAACTACCGGGCCTGGCCTACAGCTTTACCCAGCCGATTGATATGCGCGTGAATGAAATGATCCTGGGCGTGCGCGGCGATCTTGCCATCAAGATTTTTGGCAATGATCTGGAAGAGCTGGACCGCAAGGCGCAGCAACTGGTGCACCTGTTGCAGAGTATCCCGGGTAGCCAGGATGTATACACGCCGCAAAACAGCGGGGTGCAATACATGCGCATCGCCATTGACCGGCTGGCTGCCGGGCGGCTGGGCTTTAACATGACCGAGATCGAATCTATCCTGCGTGCGCAGCTCGAAGGTAAGGTGCTTTCCGTGGTGCAGGAAGGCCAGCGCCGCACGCCTTTGCTGGTGCGTGGCGGCGAGAGCCTGCGCCAGTCAGCCGCCGATTTTGGCAACCTGATGCTCACGCTGCCCAATGGCCGCAACATTCCGCTCTCCGCCGTTGCCAGGCTGGAGCGGGTAGAAGGCCCGGTGAAGATAGACCGCCAGCGGGGTGCGCGTATGGTGGTGGTGACCAGTAATGTGCGTGGCCGCGATCTGGTGGGCTTTGTGGAAGAAGCCAAGGCCCGCGTGCAAAAGGAAGTGCAGCTGCCGGAAGGCTACTCCATGACCTGGGGCGGCCAGTTTGAAAACCAGCAGCGCGCCGCCGCACGGTTGGCGATCGTGGTGCCTGCCGCCATCGCCATGATTTTCCTGATCCTGTTTGCCACCTTCCATTCGGTGCGGCAGGCCACGCTCATTCTGTGCAATATCCCGTTTGCCATGATAGGCGGGGTATTTGCGCTGTGGCTGTCGGGTGAATACCTCTCCGTGCCTGCCTCGGTGGGCTTTATAGCCCTGCTGGGGATTGCCGTGCTCAACGGCGTGGTGATGATGTCGTATTTCAACCAGCTGCACGCGCAAGGCCTGCCCATGCTGGAGGTGGTGACCGAAGGCGCCAAGCGGCGGCTACGCCCCGTGCTGATGACAGCCTGCATTGCCGCTTTTGGCTTGCTGCCGCTGCTGTTTGCTACCGGCCCTGGCTCCGAGATTCAACGACCATTGGCGATTGTGGTGATCGGTGGGTTATTTACCTCTACCGTGCTCACCCTGATTTTGCTCCCTATGCTTTACCAGCGCTTTGCGCACGCCAGACAAGGATAATTCGCATGCAAGCAACTCCCGCAACATCGGCTTTGACCACATTGGCTGTGCTCGAAGTCACCGTGCAGCCGGACCATGAAGACCCGATGGTGGATTTTTTGATGAGCCGGTTGCCCGGCATCCGCTTCAGCCGCTATCAGATCAACCTGCATGGGCAACCGGAAAACGGACTGTCATTACGCGAGCAGGTGCTGGGCAGCACACGGCGCAGTGTGTTCAGCGTGCAGGCCGAATCCGCCTTGCTGATGGAAGTAGCGGCTGACCTGCAGCAGGGGGCGGTAGCCTTCCCTCTGCAGTATCGTGTGTTACCGCTGTTGCAGGCAGGAGAGTACCTGCCGCGATAGTAGGCGCTAACTGTTCACCAGCATAAGTGGCGCTCTTGGGGCGGCAATTGCCGGGGTGCGTGCCGGGCTGAGGCGGAACGCACTCACCGTGGAAAACAGCTGATCCGCCTGCTGTTGCAATGACTCTGCGGCGGCGGCGGCTTGTTCCACCAGGGCAGCATTTTGCTGGGTGACGCCATCCATTTGGTTCACTGCCTTGCGCGCTTGCTGTATGCCTGCGCTCTGCTCGGTAGATGCGGTGGCAATATCGTGCATCACGGCGCTGGCGCGCTGCACGGCGGCCATGACTTCCTGCATGGTGCTGCCTGCCTGCGCCACCAGCCCGCTGCCACGGTTTGCCTTGCTCACCGAGTCTTCAATCAGCTGACGTATTTCTGTGGCAGCGGAAGCCGAGCGTTGCGCCAGCGAGCGTACTTCGCCCGCCACCACGGCAAAACCACGGCCTTGCTCACCGGCCCGTGCCGCTTCCACCGCGGCATTCAGCGCCAGGATATTGGTCTGAAACGCAATGCCATTGATGACGCCGATGATGTCTTCGATCTTCTTCGCGCTTTCATTAATCGCCGCCATGGTCGCCACCACATCATCCACCACCAGGCCGCCTTGCTCTGCCACCGTGGCGGCGGTTTTCACCAGCCCGTGCGCCTCCTGGGCGCGGGCGGCATTCTGGCGCACGGTGTCGGCCAGCTCATCCATGTTAGAGGCGGTTTCTTCCAGCGCCGAGGCTTGCGCTTCGGTGCGAGCGGATAGGTCTGCATTGCCATGGGCAATTTCTTGCGCCGCCACATGAATGGTTTCTGCCGAGCTTTTCACCTGTAGCATGGGCTGCACCAGGATCTCCAGCGTGTTGTTGACGCCTTCGATAATGCGTTTGAAATCGCCCTGATGACGGCTGGCATCGGCCCGCGTCATGATATTGCCGGCCTTGGCCGCCGCCGCCAGCATCTGCGCATCATCATTCAGCGCCTGCAGCTTGCTGCGTATGGATTCCATGGTGTGGTTGATAAACGCCTGCTGACCGGGGAAATCTTCCAGCGGCGCATCAAAATCGCCCTCGCTGAACTGCGCCATGCAGGCCAGGGTTTTGCGGTTGATGGCGATATGGTTTTCCAGCGTGTGGTTCATGCTGCGCATGATCAGCGCATAGTCCCCGGCAAAAGCATCCGGGTCCAGCATCTGGTCAATCTCGCCGCGGCCATGCGCCTCGGCCAGCTGCGCCAGCGCCTGAATCACCGCTTTAAGATGCGTGCGCACGCCTTCAATATTGGCATTGATGGTGGCGAGATCGCCCGGCAACGGCGCCAGCGGCGCATCAAAGTTACCCTGGCTGAATGCCTGTATGCAGCTAAGCACCTGCTGGTTGATGGCAATATGCTGCGCCACCATGGCATTCACGCCCTCGGCCACGCGCTTGAAATCGCCCTGATAGTGCGCCGCGGGGATATCGCTTTGCAGCACACCCTGCGCATGGTCATCCGCCATGCGCTGCATGTCGTTCAGCAACTGGCGGATATTCTGGCGCAGCTTTTCAATGCCGGTGTTAATCATGGCCTGCTTGCCTGGGTAGGCGGGCAGCGTGGCATCAAAATCGCCCTCGGCAAAGGCATGCACGCAAGCCATGGATTGCTGCATGAGATTCACATAATTCAGCAGCATGCGGTTCAAGCCCGCCGCCAGCGCCTGGTATTCGCCAGTGTATTGCGTGGTATCAATGCGGGCATCCATGTCGCCCGCCTCGTGCCGGTCTGAGAGATCGCGCATATCGTGTATCAGCCGCTGCACGGTCAGCGCCATTTCCCCCATCGAGCCCATCAGGCTTTGCGCATCTGGCGAACGCGCATTGCGCCCAACCGCCTGCACCGCCAGATCGCCCGCCGCAATACGCCGCGCCATCTGCACCGCATCATGCGGCTCGCCGCCCAGCTCGCGCTTCACCGAGCGTATCACCCAATAGCCAATCGCACTCAACACCAGCAATAGCGCCAACGTCACCACGCCACCTATCAGCATGGTGCGGGCAAACGCCGCCTGCGTCGCCGCCACCGCCTCACGCGCCAGCTGGCTCTTGTAAGTGAAGAGCGTCTTCAGCGCCACATCCACGCGGTCGGCGTATTCCATGTTGTCCATGTACGATTCGCGCGCTTCAAAAAAGGAATTGTCACGCGAAAACTGCAGCGATTCCTCAATGCGCGGCAGATACCGCTGCATTGCCTTTTCCGCGGTCGCCAGCAGCGCCTGGTCTTCCGGCGACGCAATCAACCCGCGATACTCCGCCAGCCCCGCCTGCAACGCCGCCACCGAATGCTTGATCGCCTCATCCAGCGCCGCTTTTTTCGCCGTATCGTTATTCAGAATAAACGCCGAAATCTGCAAACGCAGATCGCCAAACAAGGCTTGCTCACGCCCCAGATTCTGCAAACTCGGCACAGCGTTCAAGTTCACCACACTCGTCCCCGCCTGCAGCTTGCTTAAGTACGCATACGCCCAACCGGCAAAGCCTGCCAGGCCAAGATAAGCCGCAAACAGCAAGATCAGCATGCGTTTGTTAACGGTGAGTTTGGGGGTGTTCATGGTGGTGCTCCTAAGTCCCCGCAGGGCGGGGAGGGGGTCAGGTTAGGAGACTAGTTTGTGGAGGGGGTGTTACGGGTTTGTGACAATAGGAATTACTTCGTTAGTAGGTGCCCATTTGCGGCACAAGATCAAACATCATAAGGAGTTACGATTGATACGTCTGAGCGTTGGTATGTCCAAAAT
>DATMSO010000060.1:0-13857 GCA_035565335.1 Methylovorus sp. | reverse complement strand
GCATCTACCTTCTCGCAAGGGGAGTTCGCGAACTCTTTCGATGCACATGCAAAAAGTGTACGAAAGTTAATATAAAACGCATTAGGAGATTTATATGAACAAGAAACTGGGCCTGGCAGTAGCTGGTGCTGTAATGGCATTTGGCGCTTCTGCTGCTAACGCTGCGATCACAATCCCTGCTGGTGATTGGACTATCGACATCGGTGGTAACGTTAACGCTTACTACACTCACACTAAATTCTCTGGCGACCTGAAGACTGCAGGTACCGAAGACGTAGCTAACACCGTACAAACCGGTCTGCTGCCTTCCGCTCTGGGTATCGGTGGTAAGACTCGTCAAAACGATCTGGACATCGCATTCCAGTTCACATTCTTCACTGGCGTTGATTCCGGTAACGGTCAATCTGGTGGCAACAACAGCCTGAACATTCGTCAAGCTTACTTGACTTTCGGTGACAAGAGCTGGGGTACTATCAAGGCTGGTCGTGACCTGGGCATTTTCGGTTCCGATGCTATTCTGTCTGACATGACTCTGCTGGGCGTTGGTATTGGCGCTGGTAGCGGTGGTTCTTCCACTCTGGGTCGTATCGGTTCCGGTTACATGTACGCTGACTGGGTAGGTCAAATCTCCTACATCTCTCCAAACTGGAATGGCTTCAGTTTCGCTGTTGGCGCACGTGAGCCATGGTCCAATGGTTCCAGCAACACCGACATCCGTAACGACATGGGTTACGAAGGTAAGGTTAGCTACGAGTGGACTGGTGACTACGCAGGTAAGGTTTGGTTGGGTGCCATCACTCAAAAGCACAGCACTGATACTGGTTCTGTAGACAGCTACACTTCCCGTGGTTGGGATCTGGGTGGTAAGGTTAACTTGGCTGGTGTAGGCCTGGTTGGTTACTACTACGATGGTAAGGGCTTGTCCGGTTCTACCGCTGCTAGCCTGAGCACCGCTGCAAACGGTCTGCTGTTCTTGGCTGGTCAGAAGTCTGACGACAAGGGTGGCTATGTACAAGCTACTTACGCTCTGCCAGGCGTTGGCACCAAGCTGGGTCTGTCTTACGGTGTAAGCAAGTCCGAAGCTGATGCTACCAACGTTAAGTTCGAGAACAAATCCTGGATCGTCGGTGCTTACCACCCTCTGACCAAGAGCTTGAACCTGGTTGCTGAATACACCGACAACAAGCTGGAAAACATCGGTTACAGCGCTGGTCAAGACGGCAAGGCTAAGACCGTGTCTCTGGGCGCGATCCTGTTCTTCTAAGATTTTTTCTTAGTTGACTTGAAGCTTGAACGGCACCTTCGGGTGCCGTTTTTATTTAGGAAGATAAAATGAAATATCCATTTATTGGCTTGATTGTTATAGCCTTGGCGGGGTGCGCGCAGTTAATGCATGGCGAGCAGCAGCCTGTAGAACCTAAAGGTAATGGCGAGTATTACACCTCATGCAGTGGTGCGGTCGAAGACTGGAATTCGTGCCATGCAAAGGCGCGCAAAACATGTAGCGGTGAATACATAACGATCAAGAAAAATGAAAGTGCGGTAGGCGGTCGGCGTGAACTAACATTTCAATGCGCACGCTAATTCAGCTCAAATATAGAAAATATGAAGGCGCCCGTGACTGACGTTTACACGGGCGCATGATCCTAGTGGATAAGCTTCAAACAGCTATGGCATTCAATCAACAACCTTCGGCAAATGTGCTGCATGCATTGCGCACAGCCCATCAATTGCAAGCGGCAGGTAACACAAAGCAGGCAGAGGCTGTTTGCCAGCAATTGCTTGCAGGTGATCCCCGTCAGGCAGATGCAATCCATTTGCTTGGCGTTATCGCGCTGCAGGATGGCAATATGGAAAAGGCGGCGCAGCATTTTCAGAAAGCCATCAAGCTGAACGGTAAAAATCCGCAGTTCCATAGCAATCAAGGCCTGGTCTGGCACGAGCAGGGTAAGTTGAACGAGGCTGAGCGCGCTTATCGACAAGCCATCCAGCTTGACTCCCGCTACGTGGATGCCTGGTATAACCTGCACGCATTGCTGATACGGGTTGGGGATCATGGCGCTGCGTGTGAGGCCTTAAACAATGTGCTAAGCCTAAATCCGCACGATCAGGAAGCCAGGCTGATGATGGCTATCCTGCTGGATTATGCGGGGGATTGTGAGGGTGGCCTGGCGATGGAGCAGATGCTGGACTTGAATAGCCATCTGATGAAGGCTCGGTTGGATACATGGCATTACTTCCGTGCGTTGCCGCATAAGCCTGCGCTCACCGGAAGCAATCTGGCTACTTTCAAGCTTGCTGTGGCGCATGCCAAGGTCAAAGGCCTGGTGCTGGAATTTGGGGTGCGGCATGGCAATAGCATTCGCCAGCTCGTACAACTGGTGGGGCAAGAGGCGCATGGTTTTGACAGTTTTCAAGGGCTGCCGGAAGACTGGCACGCGGAATCCCGCGGCAGTTATTCTACTAAGGGTGTGATTCCCAAAGTGCCGCCCATGGTGAAGTTGCACGCCGGCTGGTTTGATGAAACCTTGCCAGCATTTGTGGCGACGCATCCAGGTCCTGTCCGTCTCATCAACGTTGATTGCGATATCTACAGCTCCACGAAAACGGTGCTGGATACACTGGCTGATCGTATTGTTTCTGGTACGGTGATCGTCTTTGATGAATACATCGGCAACGAGCATTGGCGTGAGGATGAGTACAAAGCCTTTCAGGAAGCGGTTTCCGCTTATGGCTGGCGCTACGAGTATCTAGTCGTGAGTTTCTTTACCAAGCAGGTGGTGGTGAAGATTACCGAGGTGGGCCAGCGCTGATGACTGGCCCGGTTTCCTCAGGTTTCATGTTGCTGATTTACTCTTCTATCCCCAATTCCTGAATCTTGCGCGTAAGGGTATTACGGCCCATGCCGAGTTGGGTGGCCGCTTCAATGCGGCGCCCACCGGTATGACTCAATGCGCGGCTGATCAGGATTTTCTCGAATTCCTTGGTGCGTGTTTCCAGGATTTCCTGTTCACCGCGGTTAAGCGCGTCCATCACCTCCGCCGCCAATGCTTCCTGCCAAGAGGTGGCCGTCGCAGGTTTGCTGCTGTCTTCTTTCAGCTCAGGCGGCAGGTCGGCCACGTCAATATTCTGACCAGGGGCCATCACCGTCAGCCAGTGGCAGACATTTTCCAGCTGACGCACATTGCCGCTCCAGCTCATGGTCGCAAGGTACCGCAGCGCGCTGGCCGAGGGTTGCTTGGCTTCCACACCAAGTTCTTGCGCGCTTTGCAGCAGGAAATGCTTGACCAGCAAGGGCACATCTTCACGCCGCTCACGCAGGGGTGGCAGGCGCAGGCGTATCACGTTAAGGCGGTGAAACAAATCCTCACGGAACAAGCCAAGTTTGACCCGCTCTTCAAGGTCTTGATGGGTGGCGGCAATGATGCGCACATTGACCTTGACCGGCTGGTGACCGCCGACGCGATAAAACTGACCATCGCACAATACGCGCAATAAGCGGGTCTGCAGGTCTGAAGGCATGTCGCCGATTTCATCCAGAAACAGCGTGCCGCCATCGGCTTGCTCAAAGCGACCGCGGCGGGCGGCTTGCGCGCCGGTAAATGCGCCACGCTCATGGCCGAACAGCTCGGACTCCAGCAAGTCTTTAGGGATGGCGGCGGTATTGATGGCGATAAATGGTTTGTCTGCTCGCGGGCTATGGCGGTGCAAGGCGCTGGCGACCAACTCCTTGCCGGTGCCCGATTCGCCATTGATCAGCACGGTGGCATGAGAGCGGCTGAGGCGGCCAATGGCACGGAAGACTTCCTGCATGGCGGGCGCCTGGCCGATAATCTCCGGCGTGGCTTCCGGGGTCACCGCTTCGGTGGCTTGCCGCATGCTTTCTTCTACCGCGCGACGTATGATCTCAATGGCCTGATCAACGTCAAACGGTTTGGCCAGATATTCAAAAGCGCCACCCTGAAATGCCGCTACCGCACTTTCAAGATCGGAGTATGCCGTCATGATGATGACAGGAATCTCAGGCAGGCGTTTTTTCACTTCATCGAGGAAGTCGAGGCCGGAACCGTTGGGCATGCGAATGTCGCTGACAATCACTTGTGGCTCTTCACGGCTGAGCGCATTCAGTGCTTCGGGAACGGAGGCGAAGGTCTTGAAATCCATGTCGGTGCGCGCCAGCGCTTTTTCAAAGACCCAGCGTATCGATTTGTCGTCGTCAATAATCCAGATTGGTTTCATAGCTTGCCTGTGTGTTTAAAATCGTCATATGTTCAAGGTCAGCTTACTGCTTGGCAATAAAGCCTTTCATGGCGGTGGTTTCAATGGGTAAGAGAATGGTGAAGCAGGTTTTGCCCGGTTCGCTCTCGCATTCAATCATGCCGTGATGCTGGGTGATAAAGGTCTGTGCCAGCGTGAGTCCCAGGCCGGAGCCACCTTCACGGCCGGATACCAGAGGGTAGAAAATGCGGTCGCGTATGTCGGGTGGGATACCAGGGCCATTGTCGATGATTTGCAGGCGTATGGCGACGCGGTAGCGCTTCTTGGCCAGCGTCACCTGACGTTCGGCACGCGTGCGCAATGTAATCTGCCCGGTTCCCTGCATGGCTTGCGCGGCATTGCGGGCGATGTTCAGTACCGCCTGTATCAGCTTTTCACGGTCACCAATCAATTCAGGCAGGCTGGTGTCGTAATCACGTTTCACCATGATGGCTTTGGGCGACTCGGCCAGCAACAGGCTGCGCACACGCTCCAGCACTTCGTGAATATTAGTGGGCTCGTATTTGGGTACGCGGTGCGGAACCAGCAAGCGGTCCATTAGCGATTGCAGGCGATCCGCCTCTTTAATAATCACTTGCGTGTATTCACGCAGATTCACCTGCGGCAGTTCATGCTCCAGCAATTGCGCCGCGCCACGTAGTCCGCCCAATGGGTTGCGGATTTCATGGGCGAGGTTGCGCAACAGCTCGGCGTTCGCCTGTTGCTGAATGAGCATGCGTTCTTCGCGCGCAATCCGCAGCTGCTGATCCATCTGCTGGAATTCAAGTACCAGGCAGGCGGGGGTGACATCCACCGGTGTCACCGTGCATGTGACCGCGACTGAGTTCTGCCGCATCGTCGTAAGCAGAAACTCGTGCTCGCGAAATGGGCTGCGGTTGCTGATCGCGTTTTCTACCGCCGAATGCAGGATTTCGCACTCAGGAAAAACCTGGAAAATATCCAGCCCGGTAATCTGCTTTGCGCTTAGCGCAAAGAGAATCTCCGCGCCTGGATTGGCATATAAAACCTTGCGAGAGTCATCCAGCAGAATGACGGCGGTGGCGAGATGTTCGAGTCCGGCGAATGTAGGAGGAATAATATGTACCATGGCAGTGGTTAAGCAAAAGCCAGGCCAGATTCTGGCGTCAAGGCGATGGGAATGCGTTGCATAGGATCCGCCTCCTTTGGTTTGGGGCCTCATCTGGCCGGTGTCGCAGAAGGATTTTTCTGCCTATTTCATGCCATTCAGTTCTTTTTGCAGCAGTTTTACGTTGTTTTCGTGGGTGTCGACATCCGCTTGCAGACGGCGCATTTTCTCTTCAAATTTTGAGACGTTTCTCAGCGTCTTGCCGTCGGCGGTACGGTACACCTCCGGGTTGGCGCTACCTTCGCTATAGGCTTGCCTTGCTTCTTCCAACGCTTTTTTCTCGGTGGCTAGCTCATCCTGCAAGATCTGCCTGCGTGTGTCGTCCCGGCGGGTTTGCGTGCTTCTGTCTACCTTGGGGAAGTCGGACGGGGTCGGGGTTCTTGCCCGCTCTTTTTTGCCTTGGGGCACAGGCAAGGTATTGTCCCCCTTAAGGAACAGGTGGCAATTCTTATAGAGAGTTCGGGTCTTGGCGTCCGTGAAAGTCGGTTGGCCCGCGTCATCAACGCATTTGTAGATATCGGCCGCTTGCGCGGTAAATCCCAGCAGCAAGCCGCAACACAGCAGTATAAATTTCATGCATTGAGTTTAGATGAGAAGCCATCAGGTGGCAACGCGCGCCAAACAAGAGGTGCGCAAGAGTGGCAGGCAATAAAAAAGGCGGGTTGCCCCGCCTTTTTCAGGATACTGCGATTAGCAGCTGTAGTACATGGCGAACTCGACAGGATGCGGTGTCATGCGCATTCTGGTGACTTCTTCCATCTTCAGTGCGATGTAGCTGTCGATCCAGTCATCGGAGAACACGCCACCACGGGTCAGGAACTCGCGATCCTTGTCCAGGTATTCCAGCGCTTGTTCGAGCGAGGAGCACACGGTTGGGATCGCTGCATCTTCCTCAGGAGGCAGATGGTAGAGGTCCTTGGTCGCTGGTTCACCTGGGTGAATCTTGTTCTGCACACCGTCCAGACCGGCCATCAGCAGGGCGCTGAATGCCAGGTATGGGTTGGCGGTAGGATCAGGGAAACGAGCTTCAACGCGGCGAGCCTTGTCGGAATGCACGAAAGGAATACGGATCGAAGCAGAGCGGTTCTTGGCAGAGTATGCCAGCTTCACTGGAGCTTCAAAGCCTGGTACCAGACGCTTGTAGGAGTTGGTGCCTGGGTTGGTGATCGCATTCAATGCACGTGCGTGCTTGATGATACCGCCGATGTAGTACAGGGCGAACTCGGACAGGCCGGCGTAGCCGTTACCTGCGAACAGGTTCTTGCCGTCTTTCCATACGGATTGGTGCACGTGCATGCCGGAACCGTTGTCGCCAACGATAGGCTTAGGCATGAAGGTAGCTGTTTTGCCGTAAGCGTGCGCGGTGTTCAGCACAACGTACTTCAGCAATTGGGTCCAGTCAGCGCGCTGTACCAGGGTGCTGAACTTGGTCCCGATTTCACATTGACCAGCAGTGGCCACTTCGTGGTGGTGCACTTCAACAGGCACGCCCATGCCTTCCAGAGCGATAACCATGGCGGAGCGCAGGTCTTGCAATGAATCGACTGGAGGAACTGGGAAATAACCACCCTTTACGCCAGGACGGTGACCGGTGTTGCCGCTTTCAAACTTCTCGCCAGATGCCCATGCACCTTCTTCGGAGTTGATCTTGACGGAACAGCCTTCCATGCTGGCATTCCACTGGATGGAGTCGAAAATGAAGAATTCGGGTTCAGGACCGAAATAGGCGGTGTCGCCCAGGCCGCTGGACTTCAGGTAAGCCTCAGCGCGCTTTGCCAGGCTGCGTGGGCAACGGTCGTAGCCCTTGCCATCGGTAGGATCTACCACGTCACAGCTCAGAATCAGGGTTGGCTCGTCCATGAATGGATCGATATTGGCAGTCTCAGGATCAGGCATCAGTTGCATGTCAGAAGCTTGAATGCCCTTCCAGCCAGCGATAGATGAACCGTCGAATGCGTGGCCTTCGGTAAATTTGCTTTCATCGAACGCTGAGATGGGTACAGTTACGTGCTGTTCTTTACCTCTGGTGTCAGTGAAACGGAAATCAACAAACTTGATGTCATTTTCCTTCACCATTTTCATTACGTCGGCTACCGCCATTTCATTCTCCTAAAACGTAAAAGCGTAAATTAAGTAATCAAACCACACGGTTTGATAGAAAAACTGCTGAATGTATCTAGCAGGAAACGTGCCATCGGAAACCCCGAGATTCTCATTTTCACATAATCACTTAGAAAAGAGAATAAAAAAGCAGGGCACCGAATTCGGGCGCTCATCCGGGCAAATGCACCAAAGTGGTGCTTTTGGTGCATGGATGGAAATTATCGCTATACTTCGGGATAAATCTCCAAAATAAATGAGTGCATCATGGAAACTATCAATCAAATATTACAAAAAGCCAAGCAACGTGCTCAGGCTAATCATCTTCCCTATGCTGGCGCATTAACTCCCGAAGAGGCGCAGCATATTCTGGCATCTGCGCCGGGGGCGCGCCTGGTGGATGTGAGAAGCCGTGCCGAGCTTGAGCTGGTGGGTCGCGTTCCCCACGCCTTGCATATTGAATGGGCATTCTACCCCGGCATGGTCGCCAATCCGGATTTTGCTGCGCATCTGGACAAGCAGGTCGACCATGAAGCCCTGGTGATGTTTTTGTGCCGCACCGGCGGGCGTTCGCATAATGCGGCAGTGCTGGCCAATTCCATGGGTTACACCGAGGCTTACAACGTGCTCGAAGGGTTTGAGGGCGCTACTGATCCACAAACCGGTCAGCGCGGTAACGTCAATGGCTGGAAAGCCGCGGGCCTGCCCTGGACAAATAGCTGATCGCGGGCAGGTCTTTACATGATGGATCGTTATGCCGTGATCGGCAATCCAGTCGAGCACAGCAAGTCGCCGCTGATACACCATATGTTTGCCGAGCAAACTTCGCAACAGCTTGAGTATGGTCGGGTGCTGGCTCCTCTGGATGCCTTTGTGGAAACCGTACATGCCATGCAGGCCCAAGGCTACAAAGGCGCCAACGTGACAGTGCCATTCAAGCTGCAGGCGTTTCAGCTGGCGACGCAGCTTACCGAGCGCGCCCATGATGCGGGCGCGGTGAATACCTTGATGTTCCAGGGCGACCAGATCATCGGCGATAACACCGATGGCGCAGGCCTGGTGCGGGATATTCAGCATAATCTGGGCATCCCCTTGCAAGGCAAGCGGGTGCTTCTGATCGGCGCTGGCGGCGCGGCCGAAGGCGTGCTGCATCCTATTCTGGCGCAACAGCCTGCTTTGCTGGTGGTGGCCAACCGTACTCTGGATAAAGCCTTGGCGATGGTGCGCAAGGTGGAAGCGCAGGGTGAGATGCTTTATGTGTCGGTACAGGCACTGGCGTTTGAAGAGCTGCCGGGACAGGCATTTAATGTTGTGGTGAATGCCACCTCGGCCGGGCTAACGGATTCGCAGTTGCCATTGCCACCGACCATGTTTGCGCCGGGATCGTTGGCTTACGACATGATGTATGGTCGCGAAACTCCCTTCATGAGCTTCGCCCGGACCCATGGTGCTGCTCATGTGGTCGATGGTCTGGGCATGCTGATAGAGCAGGCGGCAGAGTCGTTTTACCTCTGGCGCAAGGTGCGGCCGGCCACGGCGCCGGTCATTGCGCACTTCAAATCATGACATTGCGCCAATGGATATGGCGCGGCTTGCTTGCCCTGCTTTTGCTGATCGTGCTTTATCAGCTATGGATATTCCTGCATATCTGCTGGTGGGTGCAGCACAACCCGGATAGCAGTGCTTTCATGCGCGATCGCCTGGAATTGCTGCAGGAAGATAAGCCCGGCGCCGAATTGCGCCATCAATGGGTGCCTTACAACCAGATATCCATCCACCTTAAGCGTGCGGTGATCGCGGCGGAAGACTCCCGGTTTGTCGAGCATGAGGGATTTGACTGGGACGGTATTCAGAAAGCCTATGAAAAAAACCTGAGAAAAGGCCGGATTGTGGCCGGTGGCTCCACCATCAGCCAGCAGCTATCCAAAAACCTGTTCCTGTCGACGCGGCGTACACCCTGGCGCAAGTTGGAAGAAGCCATGATCACGCTCATGCTGGAAAAAATGATGAGCAAGCGGCGTATCTATGAGATTTACCTGAATGTCATCGAGTGGGGCAATGGCGTATTTGGTGCCGAAGCTGCCTCCCGCTATTACTTTCATACGCCTGCAAAAGGCCTGACACCTGTGCAAGCCGCCAAACTCGCTGCCATGGTGCCAAATCCGCGCTATTATGACAGCCATCGAAATGCGCGCGGCTTGCTGAAAAAAACCGGCATCATCCAGGCGCGGATGAATGCTGTGGTTGTTCCTTGAGCGCCAGCCGTAACCAGAAGACCGGAAGCAATCCCGGCAACAACAATTAGTGGGGGTGATCTCAAGATGGACGTGGTAGACAAATTTTTTCATTCAATACTCAACCTGCCAACCTTGCCCAAGGTCGTGCAGGAAGTCATCCTGATGCTGGACAACGAAGATGTGGACCTCGGTCAGCTGGGAGCGCGTATTGCGCATGATCAGGTGCTCTCGGCCAAGGTGCTGCGCATGGCCAACTCTTCCTACTACGGCGTCAGCCGCACCATCAAGACCATTCCCGATGCCATTTCGGTGATCGGGGTCAGCAAGCTGCGTACGCTGGTGATTGCCTCCGGCGTGACCGGCACATTCACTACCTTGCCCGGGCTGGATATCAATCGGTTCTGGCGCCATAGCCTGGTCACGGCGGCCGTGGCCGGTAAAATCAGCCAGGATCTGAAAAAGCCGACAGAGACCGCTTACCTGGCGGCGCTCATGCACAGCATCGGCCAGCTGCTGATTCATATCGTCTTCCCCGTACAAGCGGCGGAGATTGATGAAGAGTGCAAAGGCTTGAGCGTGATTGAGCGCAAGGCGCTGGAGAATGCCACTCTGGGCCTGGATCATTGCCAGGTCGGTGCCGAACTCGCGCGCCGCTGGAATTTCCCTGAGGATATTCAGCGCGTGATTCGCTATTACGCCGATCCGCTGGACAAACTGGCCTGTGATCTGGCGCCGGTGGTGTTCATGGCGGCCCACATTGCCTTTGGTCTGGAAAATCTGGAAGAGTCTGCCCACATTGCCGAAACCCTCAAGCCTGAGGTGGCGCAAGCGCTCGGCGTGGACCGGATTGAATGGATAGAGCGTATCGATAGCTACCGTCCGCTGATCCCGGAGGCAGAAAGCTTTTTATAAGCGATTCTTGCGTGCTTTAAACAACATCAGCCCCGTCCAGCATTCGCTGCACGGGGCTGTGTTTTTATGGCTAGAGGTATTCCTTGAGGTATTTGCCAGTGTAGCTCTTCGCCACGGTGGCCACATGCTCAGGCGTGCCTTCCGCCACCACCATGCCACCGCCGTCACCCCCTTCGGGGCCCATGTCGACAAGCCAGTCTGCGGTTTTAATCACATCCAGGTTGTGCTCGATGATGACAATGGTATTGCCGGCATCGCGCAGGCGATGAATCACATCCAGCAGCAACTGAATGTCCGCAAAGTGCAGACCGGTGGTCGGCTCATCCAGAATATACAAGGTGCGGCCGGTATCGCGTTTGGATAGCTCCAGCGCCAGCTTGACGCGCTGCGCCTCGCCGCCTGAAAGCGTGGTGGCCGACTGCCCCAGCGTAATGTAGCCCAAACCCACATCGAGCAAGGTCTGCAACTTACGGGCAACCACAGGCACGGCATCGAAGAAGTCGCGTGCCTGTTCTACCGTCATGCCCAGCACTTCGTGAATGTTTTTGCCCTTGTACTGGATTTCCAGCGTTTCGCGGTTGTAGCGCTGGCCTTTGCATACATCGCAAGGCACATACACATCCGGCAGAAAGTGCATCTCCACCCGTAACACGCCATCGCCCTGACAGGCTTCGCAGCGGCCACCTTTTACGTTAAACGAGTAACGGCCGGGGCCATAACCGCGCGCACGACTTTCTGGCACGCCAGCGAAAAGATCGCGTATCGGCGTAAACAGGCCGGTGTAAGTGGCAGGATTGGAACGTGGCGTACGGCCAATCGGGCTTTGGTCTACGTCTACTACCTTGTCAAAAAACGCCAGGCCTTCGATCTCGGCAAATTCGGCGGGCTCGGTAGAGCTTCCGTACAGATGTTTGGCGACGACGCGATACAGGGTGTCATTCACCAGGGTCGATTTGCCGGAGCCGGAGACGCCGGTCACGCACGTGAGCAGGCCAACCGGGATCGCCAGGTCCACGTCTTTCAGATTATTGCCGGTGGCATGGGTTAGCCGGAGCCAGCGTTCCGGATCTGGTTGATGGCGTTTTTTGGGGACGGAAATGGCTTTTTTGCCGCTGAGGTATTGGCCGGTCAGCGACTTGGCATTGTCCTGGATTTCCTTGGGCGTGCCGGCGGCCACAATATGCCCGCCATGTTCGCCAGCACCGGGGCCGATATCCACCACATAATCCGCCGCCATAATCGCGTCTTCATCGTGTTCCACCACAATCACGCTGTTGCCGATGTCGCGCAGGCGCATCAGGGTTTCCAGCAGGCGGTCATTGTCGCGCTGATGCAGGCCGATGGACGGTTCGTCCAGCACATACATGACGCCGGTGAGGCCGGAGCCGATCTGCGATGCTAGTCGGATACGTTGCGCTTCGCCACCAGAGAGGGTTTCCGCCGAGCGCGACAGCGAGAGGTATTCCAGGCCGACATTGGTCAGGAACTTGAGCCGATTGCTGATCTCTTTGACGATCTTGTCGGCAATCGCCAGCTTCTGGCCGGTGAGTTCCAGCGTGTCAAAGAACACAAGCGCATGCTTCAGGGCGATTTCGCAGACTTCGTGAATATTGCGTCCTCCCACCTTGACGTGGCGTGCCTCACGGCGCAGACGTGTGCCGCTGCATTCCGGGCAGGCTTGCGAGTTGAGGTACTTCGCCAGCTCTTCGCGCACGGTTACCGAGTCGGTCTCGTGATAACGACGCTGCAGATTGTTCAGTATGCCTTCGAAGGTGTGGCTTTTCTGATAAAAATTGCCACGCTCGTTCAGGTATTTGAAGCTGATTTCTTCCTTGCCGCTGCCGTTCAGCAAAATATGCTGCACATGGGCAGGCAGTTCTTCAAAGGCGGTTTCCAGATCAAAACCATAATGCTGGCTCAGCGAAGATAACAGCTGGAAGTAAAACTGGTTGCGGCGATCCCAACCCTTGATCGCACCACTGGCGAGCGAGAGATGCGGGAAGGCCACCACGCGCTTGGGATCAAAAAAGCTGATCTGGCCCAGGCCATCGCACTTGGGGCAGGCGCCCATCGGGTTGTTGAAGGAGAAGAGGCGCGGTTCCAGCTCGGCCAGCGAGTAATCGCATACCGGGCAGGAAAACTTGGCCGAAAAAAGATGCTCCTTGGCGGTATCCATTTCCACGGCAACGGCCTTGCCATCTGCCAGCCGCAAGGCGGTCTCAAAGGATTCGGCAATGCGCTGCTTCATGTCGGCGCGCACCTTGATTCTATCCACCACCACATCCACATTATGCTTGGTGGTTTTGGCCAGCTTGGGCACGGCATCGAGCTCATAGGTCTCGCCATCCACACGTACCCGTACAAAGCCCTGCGCCTTCAGCTCATCAAACAGGTCTACCTGCTCGCCCTTGCGGTTGCTGACCACAGGCGCCAGGATCATCAGCTTGGTTTCTTCCGGCAAGGCCAGCACGCTATCGACCATCTGTGAAACGGTTTGTGCCTCCAGCTTGATGCCATGGTCCGGGCATTCCGGGTCGCCGGCACGTGCATACAGCAAGCGCAGGTAGTCATGAATTTCGGTCACGGTGCCGACGGTAGAACGGGGGTTGTGCGACGTCGACTTCTGCTCAATCGAAATCGCAGGCGACAGGCCCTCAATCAGATCGACATCCGGCTTGTCCATGCGGGCCAGAAACTGGCGCGCATAAGCGGAGAGCGACTCCACATAGCGGCGTTGCCCCTCGGCATACAGCGTGTCGAATGCCAGCGAGGATTTCCCCGAGCCCGAAAGCCCGGTGATTACGATCATCTTGTTGCGCGGCAGGTCGAGTGAAACGTTTTTCAGGTTATGCGTGCGTGCGCCGCGTATCCGTATGTATTCCATGCAAATCCAATCACCTAATCAAATCCGTGAAAATCCGCAGCCGATAAGGCTTTCCTAATGTGGACATAAAAAATTCATGCAGGCCATGCTGGTTGATCTGCGGCCTGGCTGGCCGGTTCCCGGGTGCTTGCATTTGGCGGCCACCAAAATAGCCCCAAGTGAATGTAGGGCCGAGCGGGGGCAACCTGTTAATATACGCAATTTTCGGTCCCAACCCAATCTATTTCCATGTCATCTAATGAACGTATGTCCGCCCAGGAGTTGCGCGCCAGCATGAGCCTGGCATCCATCTATGGATTGCGCATGCTGGGCATGTTTTT
>DATMSO010000059.1:0-13055 GCA_035565335.1 Methylovorus sp. | reverse complement strand
CTGGCGGCCCAGGCGCACGCGGTTGTTCTTGATGCCGGTCCAGTCGATATAGAGCTGGTTGATGCCGGTGTAGTCGGGGTCAACAATCTTGGCGTATTCCGCATGGCTGGTCTGGTTGGATACGCTGTTGATCAGGGTGCCATTGGTGCTGTCGTTGTAGTCGTCCTGAAATTTGGCGACATCGATCATCTGTGCGGCAAAGCTGAAATTTTTGTAAGGCGCGGTTTGCCAGCCGACCAGGCTGCGCAGGGTGAGGCCTTCGCCATCCTTGAGCGCATTGTTGGCGGCGGAGGTGCCAGCGGGTCCCAGGCCATCCTGATTCACATTTTCATAGCGCAGGCGAAAGCTGGTGAGATTTTTACCGGTCTTGATCGCATCCATGAAGGTGTATTCCGGTAATGGCTCTTCTGCCATGGCGATAGAGGCTTGGGCGCTGCCCAGAGCCAGCAGGACGCAAAGGCTGGCTTGACGCAAGGTGAAACTCGAATTACTTTGCATGTGTTGCTCCTTTTTTTCTGATGAGGGGTAACCTGTAGTACCGGCCCGTCCTGACCGACGGGCCACTTTTTTGCCTGGTGTTACAGCGAGAGCTGCCTGATCAAGCCGCCTTCTTTGCGTGGCGTTCATACAAAAACTTCAATACTTCACTGCGCAGATGGTTGTAATGGCTGTCTTCCGCCAGTTCCAGCCGCTTGCGCGGGCGGGCCAGCTCCACATCCAGAATCTCGCCTATGGTGGCGGCCGGGCCGTTGGTCATCATTACGATGCGGTCGGACAGCAATACCGCCTCATCCACATCGTGCGTCACCATCACCGCCGTGCAGCCCGACTTCGCCATGATGGCCATCAGCTCATCCTGCAGATGGGCGCGGGTCAAAGCATCCAGCGCACCAAACGGCTCATCCAGCAGCAGTACCTTGGGCTCCATGGCCAATGCCCGGGCGATGCCCACGCGCTGTTTCATGCCGCCGGAGATTTCGTTGGGCCGCTTGTCGGCGGCATGGGCCAGGCCCACCAGCTCAATCGCGGCCTGGGTGCGTTTCTTCAGCTGCTCTTTGGTTTCGCTGGCACCAAAGACGCGCTCCACCGCCAGGTAGACGTTTTCGCTGCAGGTGAGCCAGGGCAGCAGCGAGTGGTTCTGAAACACCACGGCGCGTTCCGGGCCGGGGCCGGCAACTTCGCGACCAGCACAGAACAGATTGCCGCCTGTTGGTTGCAGCAGGCCGGCAATCAGGTTGAGCACGGTGGACTTGCCACAGCCGGAGTGGCCGATGATGGAGATGAACTCGCCTTCGCGTATGCTGAAGTTCACATCTTTCAGCGCTTCAAACGTGCCTTTTTTGGTGAAGAAGGTCATGTTGATGTTTTCCAGCTGTACGTACTTTTCCTGCAGGATTTTTTCCATGATGCGTTCCTTATTCGTAGCTGAAGCGGCGGGCGAGGGAGGTCAGCGCCAGTTCGAGCAATAGGCCGACGATGCCGACAACAAAAATCGCGATGATGATGTGTTCCACATTGAGGTTGTTCCACTCATCCCATACCCAGAAGCCGATGCCGACACCACCGGTCAGCATTTCGGCGGCGACAATCACCAGCCAGGCCACGCCGATGGAGAGGCGCACGCCGGTCATCATGTAAGGCAGTACAAAGGGGAACAGGATTTTGGTGACGATCTTCCACTCGGAAAGATTGAGCACCTTGGCGACGTTCATGTAATCCTGCGGCACTTTGCTGACGCCAACGGCGGTGTTGATGATCATGGGCCAGATGGCGGAGATGAAAATCACCCAGATGGCAGCCGGGTTGGCGGCCTTGAATACCAGCAGGCCAATCGGCAGCCAGGCCAGCGGCGATACGGGACGCAGGATGCCAATGATGGGGGCGGCCATGCGTGACATGAACTGAAAACGGCCAATGATGAAGCCCAGCGGAATGCCGATCAGCGCGGCCAGGCCAAAGCCCAGGCCCACGCGTTCCAGCGAGGCCAGGATATTCCAGCCTATGCCCTGGTCATTGGGGCTGTTACGGTAGAAGGGGTCGCTGAACAACTCCACGGCAGCATGCCAGGTAGAAACTGGCCCTGGCAGATTGGGCGACTGATAGGAAATCAGCGTCCATACTGCAATCATGGCCAGTACGCCGAACACCGGCGGTAGCAGCCATTCAAGAAACGAGCGCAGCTTGAGCGCGCGTGCGCTGGGCCGCTTGCTAGGTGCCGTGCGTGTAACCGCAGGCTGGGCCGCCGCTTTCGTGGCGGTAGGGGTGGTTTGTTCATTCTGCATGATGGTCTTGATGCTTTCCTTGCTGATTCCGATTGCACTCATGATGATTCGCCTCGCATCGCATATTCGGGACTGGCGGCCCTGACTACCGGGCCGCCGCTCGCCTTATCAGGCCTTGATCTTGAAGCCGTTGGCATAAGCTTTCGGATCCTTGCCATCCCACACCACGCCGTCGATCAGCTTGCTGCTGCGCATCGGGTCGCTCGGCACCGCGATGCCGAGTGACTTGGCGGCTTCGGTGTAGATGTCGATGCGATTGACCTTCTTGGCGATGGCCAGATAGTCCGGGTCGGACTTCAGCAAACCCCAGCGTTTGTGCTGGGTGAGGAACCACATGCCGTCGGACAGGTAGGGGAAAGTCACCTTGCCGTCGTTGAAGAATTTCATGTAGTTAGGGTCTTCCCATTTCTTGCCGATACCGTTGTCGTAGTGGCCGAGGAAGCGGCCTTCGATGACTTCTTCCGGCGCATTCACATAGGCTTTGCCGGCAATCAGCTTGGCCACGGCAGGGCGGTTGGCGGTAGCGTCGATATAGCGGCAGGCATCGAGGATGGCCTTGGTCATGGCGAGTGCGGTGTTCGGGTTCTTGGCGACGAATTCAGCGGTGGTACCCAGTACCTTTTCCGGATGGTCGGTCCAGATTTCCTGCGTGGTGGCGGCAGTAAAGCCGACCTTGTCGTAGATGGCGCGGGCATTCCATGGCTCGCCCACACAGTAGCCATCCATATTGCCGATACGCATATTGGCCACCATCTGCGGTGGTGGCACCACGATGGTCTTCACATCCTGGAACGGATGAATGCCATAGCTGGCCAGCCAGTAGTAGAGCCACATGGCGTGCGTGCCGGTGGGGAAGGTCTGCGCAAAGGTGTAGTCGCGGTTTTCATTGTCCAGCAGGCGTTTCAGCGTGGCGCCGCCGGTCACGCCTTTGTCTTTCAACTGATTGGCGAGCGTGATGCCCTGGCCATTGTTGTTCAGCGTCATCAGCACATTCATGTCTTTTTGCTGGCCGCCTATGCCCATCTGCACGCCATACACCAGGCCATACAGCACGTGGGCTGCATGCAGTTCGCCATTCACTACCTTGTCGCGTACCCCGGCCCAGGATGCCTCTTTGGATGGCACGATCTTGATGCCATATTTCTTGTCGAAGCCCATCTGCGCGGCCACGACGATAGGGGCGCAGTCGGTGAGCGGGATAAATCCGATTTTCACTTCGGTGATTTCGGGGGCATCCGAGCCTGCCGCCCAAGCCTGATTGCGCAAGCCTGCCGGTAGCATGTTCATCATCGCCGCGGCACCCAGGGCACCGACGGCGGCGTTTTTGAAAAACTGGCGACGACTGGTATCGACGTCAGGTGTGGCCTTATCTGCTGCAGTTTCTGGTGTTTTTTTCATGTCTGCTCCCTAAAAATGATCCATCACGTATCAAAATCAAAACCGCAAAAACAAAAAAGGCGTCCAGCCTGCAAACAGTTTCCTGTCTACGTGCTGGACGCCTTTGTCCAAATCCGTGGAAGCGCAAACGCTTCGATAATGGTGCTGCTTTTGCCACCCCTGCCTACGTTGGCGGGATGACTTAGGTAATGCGTGTTACTGGGGAAGGTGCGGTGTTACTTGATGTGACCTACCCGTTTATCCATGTAAGACCGCCGTTGGTCTGACATTTTGTCTAGACATAAGCAAACCCCATGCCAATTTTTATTTAAATGGCAATGCGTTGAATTTAAAGGGGTTTGTAAATACCGGGAACGAAATGGGGCGGCGTTGAATTTGTGATGCATCGCACTTAATGTGTGCAAATGCACCAGGATGCGAAGCTGGCTATTGCCCTTGCGTGGAGAGGGTAATGATGTTTTCGGCGACGTCGATCAGTTTGCGGTTCTGCTCCATGGCCGTATTGCGCAGCATTTTATAAGCTTCCATTTCCGTCAGGCCCAGCTTGCTCATCAGCAGGCCCTTGGCGCGTTCGATGCGCTTTCTTTCGGCCAGGGATTTTTTGGTTTCTGACAGCTCGTTTTCGATTTCCGCCAGTTGCTGCGATTGCTGCTGGAGCAAGGCAATGATGGACTCCATGGGGTAGGGGGTCAGCTCATCATGCGCGAGAAAGGTAAAGGCATTTTCCAGGGGAATCGCCAGATTGAAAAAGGTGCTGTCCACGCTGGTGGCGGGCGACTGTCGGTTGCGTAATTCATCCAGATGCTGGCGCGTATTTTCAAGATCGCGTTTGGCCTGTTCGCTCAATGTGTTCAGCGTTTCATGCATGGCAGCCACCAGTTGGCACTGGATATGCCATATTTCTGTCAGCCGCTGGCTGCAAACGTCAAACCAGGCATCGCTATCGGCGCGTGATAGCGCCTGCTGGTCCTTGGCGGCGGTCAGTTTGTTCCGATAAGCATGCTGCATGCGGTGAGCATCGGTCACCATCGATGCACGCCAGGCCTCACGCAACGGCTCCGTGCCGAATTGACTGAAGAGCTCAAAATGCCGGTCTTGCTGCGCAATCAACTCCAGCAGCTTGTGCTGGTGCTCCAGTTGCATGTAACCCGATCCAAACAGATGCGAACCCAGTGCGCGCTCCTGCCCGGCGAATTCTTTGCCTTGCACCAAGTTGTAAAGCGCGACCAGATAGGTGGAAATCTTGCTGTTGACGGTGTTGTCGGTGATTTCAAAAATGAGCGAAATCAAACTGCCAATCAGCCGTGTGTAAGATTGGATGCAATCGCTAAAAGGTATTTTTAATAAGGTGACCTGGTGGCGAAATGGCCGCAACTGCTCAAGGCCAAGCAATATCCACGACACCAGGGTCAACTGCTTGGCATCCGCCGATGTGTTGTGACTGAGATAGCGTTGCAAGGCCTCGGTGAAGCCCGCCTCGGAAGTCTGGTTCTGCTCGATGATGGCGCTGCGTTCCTTGGCGAAGCGGCTACCGGCCGATGCCAGATAAAGGCAGCTTGCACCTCGCTCGGCTTGCAGCTGATGCACCATCCAGCCAATGCTCTCGACAAACTGAATGCTGACAGAAAGCCTGTCCAGCTCTTCGATATGGCGCGTTTTAGCCAATAAAATCGTATTGTCAGGTGAAATATTCAGCATGGTGGTGCAGTGCAAGCAAGAACAATGCTCAATGGGGCGAGCAAAGAGCGGCTTGAACTGGAGACGTCTGCAGGTGGCTAATTGATCGCCGAATTGTAGCTCAGGCAGACGGCGATACAAACCGCCAGATTGCCTTGGCAATGCCGCAGTGAACGTTTCCAGCATCCTGCCTTGCTCACTGACGAAGTGGTGCTCCAACTCGACCTTGACCGGGCATGGCGCGATGAGCAAGGTGATGCGGCCTCTTACCGCTGGATTTCTGGTTCTGCAATCCAGCGCGCTGGTGGGTTAGTTACAACGCGCAGCAGAACCGGTGGGGTTTTGAGATTAGCGTGGCTGCAGCTGGCAGCTGTGCAGAATCGACTGGCTTAAGGTATTGAAGCTGGAAAGTGCACCGGTGGCCGTCGCGTAAGGTTGCTGTTGCAGATAGGTGATCAGGGCCATCTGGCGCGGAGGAATACTGGCCGATAACTGCTCCAGCCGGCACTGGCAAGCGGAGGTGAGATCCGCCGCCTGCCAGGCCTGGCGGCAGGCATGCAGCTGCGACTGCTGCAGGGCCAATGGCCAGGCTTGCTGATTTTGCTGGCCGGCCGGTATGTTGGCGCGCAACTGCGTCAGTAGCTGATACATGAATTCCAGCCCCTGATTCAGCGCCTTCAATTCAGCAGGGTGCGCCTCATTGGCGGCGATGGTGACCACGCTTTCGGTCTGCTCAGGGATGGCATAGCCCTGGGCGCTCATGAGGATGCGTTTGGCCGGGTTCTGCTCCAGATATTGACGGGTTTGTTCCAGATCGGCGGCAGGCAGTTGCAGGCGTAATTCGGTAGCGCAGTCGGGCAGGGCGCGCAGCTCTACCTGAATGCTGCCGTCTTCGCGCCCCTGCTGAAATACCGGCGCAAGCTCGGCCAGCACGGCGTTTTCATCGGTTTGCCAGCGCTGCAGCACCGCATCGCAAGGGCCGGCCAGAGCCGGCATGGCGGCGGCCAGCAGCGAGGCCAGCAGCCAGCGGGAAAATAAATTGCGTATCGTCATCATGAGCACTGGGAGCGCAGCGCGCGGGCGCAAGTTCATGCACGCCCGCTTGCACTGCTTCAGGGCTTATTCATGAGGTGTAGTGGCAGTATCGACCAGAGTCGCTTCTGCGGTAGATGCGATGTCGTTGTCTTCGGTATCGTGAAATTGCAGTTTGGCCAGGCGCGCATAGAGCCCGCCCATCTGGCGCAGTTCAGCCGGCGTGCCGGTTTCCACGATGCGCCCCTGATCCATGACAATAATGCGATCTACCTGCTGCACGGTTGCCAAACGGTGCGCGATGATCAGGGTGGTGCGGCCCTGCATGGCGGCTTGCAGACCTTGTTGCACCAGGATTTCGGATTCGGCATCCAGCGCGCTGGTGGCCTCATCCAGCAGCAGAATCGGCGCATTTTTGAGGATGGCGCGTGCGATGGCAATGCGCTGGCGTTGCCCGCCCGACAGGCGCGTGCCGCGTTCGCCAAGGAATGTATCGTAGCCTTTGGGCAGGCGATGGATGAATTCATCGACCTGGGCAGCTTTGGCGGCCATCAGCACTTCGGCATCGGTGGCGTAGGGATAGCCGTAGCGGATGTTTTCCATGGCATTGGCCGAGAAGATCACCGGGTCTTGCGGCACCACGGCAATCAACCCGCGCAGGCTTTCCAGGCTGAGCTGGCGGATATCCTGTCCATTGATGGTAATGCTGCCGGTGCTAGTGTCGTAAAAGCGCAGCAGGAGCTGGAACAGGGTGGTTTTGCCCGCGCCAGAAGGTCCGACCAGGGCGATGTTTTCGCCGGCAGCAATCTCCAGCGTCAGATCCTGCAAGGCGGGCTGGGCCGGGCGCGAGGGGTAATGGAAATTGACATGGTGAAAGCCGATAGCGGCTTCCTGCGATGATTTTAGTGCCATGGGTTCTGCCGGAGCCTGAATCGCTGGCTCGGCCTGCAACAACTCCAGCAGGCGCTCAGTGGCGCCAGCGGCGCGCATGATGTCGCCCCAGACCTCGGCCATGGTACCTACCGCCCCCGCCACCATGGCGGCATACAGCACAAATGAAGCCAGTTCGCCGCCAGTCATGGCGCCTTCGCTGACCTGGCGCGCACCCAGCCACAATACAAACACGATCGTGCCCAGCACCGCCGTAATGATCAGTGCCGTCAATGCGGCGCGCACGCGTACGCGGCGGATGGCGGTATCAAAGCTGAGCTCCGTGCTCTGCCGGAAGCGGCCGATTTCGCGCTGCTCCTGCGTGTAAGACTGCACGGTGGGCATGGCGTTGAGGATTTCCCCGGCCATGGCAGAGCTGGCCGCGATCTTGTCCTGCGATTCACGCGAGAGTTTTTTGACGGAACGCCCGATCAACATGATGGGCAAGACCAGCAGGCACATCAGTCCGAGGTTGATGGAGAAGAGATAGGTGCTGGTGACGGCCAGCATCACCATGCCACCGACAAACTGGAACAGGCTGCGTAAGCCCATGGAGGCCGAACTGCCGACCACGGTCTGAATCAGGGTGGTATCGGTGGTAAGGCGCGACAGCACCTCGCCAGTCTGCAGGGTTTCAAAAAACTGGGGTGATTGCGTCAGCACGCGCGCATAGACCGCGCTGCGCATATCTGCCGTAACCCGCTCCCCCACCCACGACACGGTGAAATAGCGGGCTGCCACCAGCATGGCCCAGGCGCAAGCCAGGCCGAACAGCAGCAGAAAGTGGCTATTGAGATCGCCATTGGCACTGGGGCCTTGCTGGGGTGGTTTATCAAATCCGAAGTCGACCAGGTCACGAAAGGCCAGCGGCACGGCCAGCAGTGTTGCGCTGGCCAGGCTCAGCAATATCAGCGCCAGCACGATCTGCCAGCGGTAAGGCCGCAGGAAGGGCCAGAGCCGGCTCAAGGCAGAAAAGCGTTTAGCGGGGGCGGCAGGTTGAGGCGTCTCTGCGCTCATATCGGGAGAATCGGGCGTGGTGGTCATGTATGCGACAGACCTTGTTGAAGGTGGGAACGTTCCATCTTGTGCATGGTACTCCACAAATCCTCCAGACCTGCTCACACAGAACGAATGTTGCAGAGATGCGCCCGTCCGGCTCGCGGCATTACTGTAAGCCTTCACTGACAACAGTATCAGACCTACCCCTATGCGCGTGGCGGACAAGCCCCTTTACAGTGGAGCTGCGTGTCAAACAAACAAATTGCTTAAAAATGAAGGAGAACTCAAATGATTAAATATTTCATCGCGTGGCTGCTGGGCGTACCTGCATTCCTGCTGATCATCATTTATTTTTTCATGCACTAACTGCTATTGCATCAAATTCAATGCACAGCGTCATGCCCTTAATCCCGGTATCTGAACCCGCTTTACCCGGACTCACCTTACAGGCTTAAACGACATGCGGATGTGCATGAATACTGTCGGCCCTGGTCGGCAAACCGCATCACAAATTACCCCATAACCAGAACAGTTTCACCTGTTCATTAATTTGAAGAAAAGAGGGAATTTATGTCCATCACGACCATTTTGCTTATCGTTCTGATCCTGATGTTGCTGGGTGCGCTGCCGACCTGGGGGCATAGCCGCAATTGGGGGTATGGCCCTAGTGGCGGTCTGGGTTTGATCGTCATCATACTGCTGATTCTGCTGCTCACCGGCCGGATTTAGGCTGAATAACCCATAACCAAACAATAACTTTAGGAGATAGACATGCATATCCTCAATCAATTTTGGCGGGTGACCGGCATCGTGTTGACGGTGGCGTGTCTTTCCGCCTGTAGCAATATGTCTGCTCGAGACAAAAACACCGCGGTTGGTGCCGGTGTAGGCGCCGCCGCTGGCGCTGTGCTCACTGGCGGCAGTGCCGTCGGTACCGTTGGCGGGGCTGCTGTGGGCGGCATTATTGGTAATCAGGTAGGCAAGGATAAGAAATAAAGTTTCAAGAAATACAGCTCAATGAGCTCAAGATAAAAAGCAGGGAGGAGACCACCTGGTGCCTGGCACCATAAGGTGGTGATGGGTAGGAAAGCCGGAGCAAATATTGCTCCGGCTTTTTTATGCATGTGCATGGCCGCCGGCATATGCACATAGTGCCTACTAACGCCAAGGCGGCACATCGCCCGGGTCTGTTTTATACTGTGAGCCCATTGCACATCACTCACGGTCATTATGAAAACTATCCTGAAGAATAGCGTGTGGCTGCTCGTTGCCATTCTGGGGGCGGCAGCGGTGGGCGGTATCGCGCTGCATCGCGGCGAAAGCATCAACTCCCTGTGGTTTATTGCCGCCGCCTTATGTGTCTATGCGCTGGCATATCGGTTTTACTCTGCGTGGATTGCCGCCCGGGTATTGATGCTGGATGCCACGCGCGCCACGCCCGCTGTGCGGCTGGATAATGGCCGTGATTTTGTGCCCACCAATAAATGGATCGTGTTCGGCCATCACTTTGCGGCAATCGCCGGTCCCGGCCCGCTGGTAGGCCCGACCCTGGCCGCCCAGTTTGGTTATTTGCCTGGCACCTTGTGGATATTGTTTGGCGCTGTGCTCGGCGGCGCCGTGCAGGATATGGTGACCTTGTTCCTGTCCACGCGCCGCAATGGCCGCAGCCTGGGGCAGATGGCGCGTGAAGAGCTGGGCGCCATCGGCGGTACGGCGGCGCTGGTTGGCACCTTTGCCATCATGATCATCCTGATTGCCGTGCTCGGCCTGGTGGTGGTCAACGCCATGAAGCACAGCCCCTGGGCCACCTCCACCGTGGCAGCCACCATCCCCATCGCCATGATCGTTGGCCTGTATATGCGCCACTTCCGCGCTGGCAAGGTGCTGGAGGCCTCCGCGCTGGGGGTGATCCTGCTGCTGCTGTCGGTGGCGGGTGGTGGCTGGGTTGACCATCATCCGACCTTGCGCGTGTGGTTTGACCATGAAGGCCTGACCCTGGCCTGGTGGATTATTGCCTACGGCTTTGCTGCGGCCATTTTGCCGGTGTGGCTGCTGCTGGCGCCACGCGATTATCTTTCCACCTTCATGAAACTCGGCACGGTGATCGTGCTGGCGATTGCGATTCTGATGCTGCAGCCTGAAGTCAAAATGCCGGCGCTGACGCAATTTATTGATGGCACCGGCCCCATCTTCGGCGGCAAGCTCTTCCCCTTTGTCTTTATTACCATTGCCTGTGGTGCCATTTCCGGATTCCACGCGCTGATTGCCTCCGGCACCACGCCCAAGCTGCTGGAAAACGAACGCGACATCCGCATGATCGGCTATGGCGCCATGCTGCTGGAATCATTCGTCGCCATCATGGCGATGATCGCCGCCACTGTGCTTGATCCCGGCGTGTTTTTTGCCATCAACAGCCCGACGGGCATTGTCGGCAAAGAGGCCGCCGACGCCGTTGCCACCATCAGCAGCTGGGGATTCCCTGTCACCGTCGCGCAAATGGATACCCTCGCCCGAGAGATGGGCGAGGCCACCCTGTTCGCCCGCACCGGCGGAGCCCCTTCGCTGGCGGTGGGCATGGCCAGCATTTTTGGCAGCGCTTTCGGCCAGGGCTTGCTGGCGCTGTGGTATCACTTTGCCATCATGTTCGAGGCGATTTTCATCCTCACCACGCTGGATGCAGGCACCCGCGTTGGCCGCTTCATGCTGCAGGATATGCTAGGCAATATCTGGCCCAAACTGGGTGAGACTTCCTGGTACCCCTCGGTATTGTTTACCAGTGCGCTGGTGGTCGCGGGCTGGGGTTATTTCCTCTACATCGGCGTGATTGACCCCAATGGTGGCGTCAATATCCTGTGGCCGCTGTTTGGTATTTCCAACCAGATGCTGGCGGCCATTGCCCTGTCAGTCGCCACGGGTATTTTTGTCAAATCCGGACGTCTCAAGTTTGCCTGGGTCACGGCACTTCCGCTTACCTGGCTGGTCATTATCACCAGCACCGCCGCCTGGCAGAAAATCATGAGCGACGATGTGCGCGTGGGTTTTTTTGCTGCCGCGAATGACATGGCCACCAAACTGGCGGCCGGTGCCTTGCCACCGGAAAAAGCCGCCGTGGCCCCGCAGCTGATTTTCAACCAGCAACTGGATGCCTGGCTGACACTGTTTTTTGTGGTCATATTGTGGGTGGTGATACTGGATATGCTGCGTGTGTGCTGGCGCTATCTGGCAGGGAAACCGGTAAAACCCTCCACCGAACACCCCCGCGAGCCGGCACCACTGAATGCCTAATGGGTAAAGGATTGAATATGCTGAACAGACTGAAAGCCCTGTGGCGCATCGTGCGCCGCCTCTCAGGCGATGATGCGTACGAGCGCTATCTGCGCCATCACGCCGAGCAGCATATGGACGAGCCTCCACTCACGCGCGAAGCCTTTTTCAAACAATGGCAGGATGGCAAATGGAAAGGCGTGAAGCGGTGCTGCTAACTCGGGATGCCGATCAGTCGCAAGCTTCCGGTCAGGAACTGAGCGCGGCCGATATTGGCCGGGTGATCGAAATGGCGTGGGAAGACCGCACGCCATTTGAAGCCATTGCCTTTCAGTTTGGCTTATCTGAAGCTGCGGTGATTGATCTCATGCGGCAGCAGCTGCGCGCTTCGGCGTTCAGGTTATGGCGCAAGCGCATGCAGGGGCGGGCCACCAAGCATGCCGCCCTGCGCAGCCACGAGGTAGCCCGGCATCGCGCCCGACATCGGGTGCCGCAGTTTTAAGCGCGTGGCTGGCGGTAAAGGTACAACACACTAGCCCCCTTTTTTTACTGCTGCCATTAATGAGCGGACAAAATAAAATGCAACCTAGCCCACCTCTCAAGCGGGACTCGCGAAAGCACACTTCGATGATACAATTTTCAATAACAAGGGCTGAGCCACCGATGTCGCCAACCCCTTAATTCTAACGTTAGGACTCGCTGTCCATGTCCCTTTCAAAGCCGATTCTTGCTAATTCTTTCTTTGCTCTGGCAGTGGCTTTTATAGCCATTTCATACGCTTCGTCTTTCCAGTCCGGCTGCCGGTTTGACGGTAAACAAGGGGGCGGTGATTTGGTAGTTTCAGAGCTCTACAGCGGTATAGCTCTAGTGAGTTTCTTTTGTGCAATCTTGTTGCTTTGCGCAGGGCTTGGTTTCATTAAGCGTTGGGGACCAAAGCAATTTATCCCTGCGTTAATTATTGGTATTGTCGTGGGTCTTCCTATTTGTGGCGTCTTGTCGTTTCAGGCTTCTGTCCATGGCGCGCAGCAATGTCATCCGTCCTAACATGGCGCTCACCCTCGCTCTTTTCGGTCGCTTGACGCTATGCGATAAAGCCGCGCAGTGCCGGTTAACTCTAAGTTAATCATTATGGGAACTTCAAACATAATTAAGGTATTGAATGTATCAACCGAAAACCCGGTACTGTCAGTTGAAACATTCTTTTTCCCAGACCGTGAGCCAGATATTCACTATGTAACTTTAGCTGATTCGGAAGCTGTGCAGTTTCAAGAGATACTTAATTCATACCCATTTGGCATAAATCAAGCACATTTCTATTTTCTTGAAACATTATCTGAGTCTGGAGGCGTTTGCCTTTGTAATGTTTGCATTGCTTCATTAGGTAGTCGTCAGCGCAAGAAAATTGAAATTTCTGCGGCAACTTATTCTAGTTTGCAACAAGTCTTCAATAGCAATATCATTTCTGAGGGTTAT
>DATMSO010000058.1:0-42169 GCA_035565335.1 Methylovorus sp. | reverse complement strand
ATTGGAGGCAGTTTGCTGCCTTATGGCGGGCAGAATCTGATTGAAGCCTGCGCCATGGGCAAGCCGGTGTTGGTTGGGCCGCATACCTTCAATTTTGAAGCGGCAGCCGAGTTTGCCATTGCCGATCGTGCGGCCTGGCGGGTTCGGGATTCAGGCGAACTGGCCAAGGCTATGCAGCGGCTGTTTGGCGATGCCGAGGCCAGGCAGGCCATGGGCTGGGCCGCGATTGAATTCAGCCGTAGCGCCGGTGGTGCGGTGCATAAAGTGTGCGATCTGGTGGCGCGCTTCCTGCCACCGCAAAACCATTAATATCCCATTGCCCCAGCCAGCTTCTAATTCTGCTGGGCATCATTAGCTGACGCGAGCTTATGGCATGCTTGATTCTGGATACCACTAGTTCTTGAGCCAGGCCTTGTTTCTAAAGCCCGTCCGCCCGCCTATTCCACCATCAGCGATTTCACTAGCACCAACTCGCATGCGCCATTGCCAGTATCGTTGCGGGTGAGGGAACTGCGCCAGGTCCAGCCATCCGCTCCTTTGGCTTCGATCAGCTGTCCCTGGATACGCACGCGCTGACCCACGCGTATGGAGGTCAGTTGCCGCGCAATTCTCGGGTCGGCAGGCACCATATGCATATTGGCGCTATGTTGTTCGATTTCTTCGCGCGGGATAGGAAACTGCTCTACGCGCCAGAAATAAAAGCGGCCGCTCTGGCTCATGCTGATCTTGGATAACACGGTTTCATCGGACATGCGCCCCCAGCCCAGCGCGAGATCGACGGGTGACAATTGGGCGGCACGATCCAGCCGGTATTGCCGGGTGGAGAGCACGCGGGCGTTAAGGCTGATGTTGGCCAGTGGCGTAATCTGGTAGCCATTGAGCTGAAATGGGATGGCATGGGAAACCGGCTGCTGTATCGGACTGTCGGCGGCAATCACGCCCGGGCCATGCTGTTCGGCGCGTTGTTGCCAGTGATGAAAGGCGCCCCAGGCAATCAGCAGGATAAAGGCTAGACGTCGCCAGGAGATGCCCGCAAACGTCATGATCAATCAGCGTATCAGTTTGCTGATCTGCTTGAAGGCATCGCTGCCTGCGGCGCCCAGCCATTCAAACACGATGGACTCGGTATTGCTGACCATCACGCCAGCCTGTAGCAGACGCTGCAGAGCGTTATCCCGATGCGCGATCTGGCGCGAAAGCACGGCATCGGCCGCGATGATCACCTGATGCCCATGCGCCTGCAAATCCAGTGCGGTTTGTAAGACGCAGATGTGTGCTTCCATGCCGGCCAGCACGATTTGCGGTCTGTCGCTAGTCAGGTGCTGGCGAAATCCCGGCGCCTGCCAGCAGGAAAACACGGTTTTCTCAACGCGCGGCGTTTTCTCCAGCCAAGGCTGCAAGGCCTCCATGGTTGGTCCCAGGCCTTGCGGATATTGCTCGGTATAAAGTGATGGAACATCCAGCAGCGCAGCAGCCTGCAGCAAGATGCCGATATTGCGCAGCATGGTTTGTGCTGCTTCGGCAGGCATGGCGGCGCAAAGCTTTTGCTGCACATCAATCACCACCACCTGGCTCAGGTGGCGTTGGGCAATCAGGGCAGGTTTATTCATGAGGCGGCCATCAGAAGGGTGCGGACTGATTTTGCACAGCCCGCAAACCGGAAAACACGCATGCGCGAGCGCTTAAAATTCGAAACGAGTGGGATGCGGTGCGTTTTCCAGCGGAGGCAATGCGGTTTCAAACAGCACGTCGCGACGGAAACTATCGGCGCTGACGCGACGGATCATGGTGGCTTCCATGGCAGGGCCTTCGCCTACCACGGCAAACAGGCGGCCATTGGTGGCCAGTTGCTGTTCGGCGATGACAGGAAGCAACGGCAGTGAGCCGGTAAACACAATCACATCGTAAGGTGCGCCGGTGGCCCAGCCTTGGCTGCCATCGGCAATTTCCAGATTCACATTGTGGATGCCGTGCTGCTGCAACTTGCGTTGGGCGGCGACGCTAAGATCGGCATGAATTTCCAGGCTGACCACTTCTTTTGCGAGCGTTGCCAGCAAGGCCGTCAGATAACCGCTGCCGGTGCCGATTTCAAGCACACGGTCGGTTTTGCTGATGTCCAGCGCCTGTACAATGCGGCCTTCCATCTTGGGCGAAAGCATCTGCTGACCAGCCCCGATTGGAATTTCCAGATCAGCAAATGCCAGACCACGGTATTGCTCCGGCACAAAATCCTCGCGAGGCACCTGGCTTAACAGGTCCAGTACCCGGGCATCCAGCACTTCCCATGTGCGGATCTGCTGCTCAATCATGTTGAAACGTGCTTGTTCTACATCTTTATGCATCATCATGGCTTCCGTCGCATGGTCAGTGAGTGCTCGATTATAGCGCCTGGGCCCGTAGTTTCAATCCATGCCTTGGTATCAAGTTCTGCCAATGCACCCAAGGGCTTGCGGTTACTCCGCCGTGTCATCCAGCTTGTAACGGCTGAGCTTGTACCACAGCGAACGTTCGCTGATATCGAGCAGCTTGGCGGCCCGGCTTTTATTGCCTTTGCTCTGGCGCAAAGCGGCTTCGATCAGCTTCTTCTCCAGCGCTTCGGTCGCCAGTGGCAAGGACAGCACGGCAGTGGCATTGTCGGGGGATGCAGTGGCGGGCAGGGGGCTGGCGCTCAGGATATCGGCTGGCAGGTGTTGCGGCTCAATCGGCGACTTTCCGCAGACGATGCAGGCGCGTTCCAATACGTTTTCCAGCTCACGTACATTGCCCGGCCAGCCATACGACTGCAGCGCAAACAAGGCGGCCTCACTGATGCTGGCCTGGCGTTTCTGCAGAAAATGCGACACTAGCAAGGGAATATCGCCCTGACGATCGCGCAAGGGCGGCAGGTCAATGCGGAACACATTCAGCCGGTAATACAGATCCTCGCGTAGCTTGCCTTCCTTGACGGCTTGCAGCGGGTCGCGATTGGTGGCGGCAATCACCCGGATATCGACGGCGGTGGCACGGTTGCTGCCCAGCCGCTCAATCACGCCTTCCTGCAGCGCACGTAGCAGCTTGGCCTGCAGGTTGACGGGCATTTCTGTCACTTCGTCCAGAAAGAGTGTGCCGCCATGTGCTAGCTCGAATTTGCCGATGCGCTCCTTGATGGCGCCGGTAAACGCGCCGCGCTCATGGCCAAACAGCTCCGACTCCAGCATTTCCGAGGGGATCGCCGCGCAATTGACTGCTACGAACAAGGCATTCTGACGCGGCGAAAGCTGGTGCACGCCGCGCGCTACCAATTCCTTGCCGGTGCCGGTTTCGCCCACGATCAGCGTAGTGGCTTTTTCCGGCGCGACCTGGCGTATGGCTTGCTGCACGCGCTGGATGGCCGGACTCTGCCCCACCATGCCTTCATCGCCGTGGACTTCGTCGCGCAAAAACTTGTTTTCCAGTTTCAGGCGGCTTAGCGAAAGCGCACGCTCAATGGCAATTTCCAGGGTTTCCAGATCAAACGGACGCAAAATATAATCCGAGGCGCCAAGCTTCATCGCGGCCACCGCCGTGCTGATTTCGCCCTGCGCGGTCACGATAATCACCGGTATTTCCAGCCCCTCTTTCTGCATGGCCTGCAGGAGTTGCAAACCATCCATCACCGGCATGTGCAAATCACTGACCACCAGGTCTGCGCCGCCTTCGCGCAGGATATCCAGCGCCTGGCGACCATGCTCGGCGACGACCGGCTGGTAACCCGCCTGTCGCAGGCTGATTTCCAGCAGGCGGCGCATATTGGGTTCATCGTCCAATGCCAGGATGCGTTTGAGAGGGGACATTTAAGGTTCTACTCCGGAAAGAGGTAACAAAATACGGAATTCGGCGCCGCCCAGCGCACTGGTGCCGGCGCGTATGCTGCCATGGTGCGCCTGCACAATCTGCCTGACCACGGACAGGCCCAGGCCTATGCCGCCGCGGCGCTTGGTAAAGAATGGGTCAAACACCTGCTCGCGGTGTTCTTCAGGAATCCCCGGGCCGTTGTCGGAAACAGTAATGCAGACCTGGTCATCGGTCTTGCTGCTGCCCAGCACAATATGGCCGCCTTCTGGCAATACCTGAATGGCATTCAGCAGCAAGTTGAGCAGTACCTGGGTCATCTGCTCGGGATCGCAGGTGGCAATGAGGCCGGCATCCAGTTGCGTCTCCAGCACGATGTGCTTCTTTTCTGCCTGTATGCGCAGCATGGCGGCTGACTGCGAACACAGCTGGCTGAGATCAACCGGGGTGAAATTGGGCAGACGCGGGCGGGCCGAATCAATCAGCGTCGATACCAGCTTGTTCAGGCGCTCGGTCTCGCTGATGATGAAACCGCAGACTTCGCGTCCCTCTTCGCTCAGCGTGGGTTCCCGCAGCAATACCTGGGCGGATGAGCGCAATATGCCGAGCGGCGTGCGCACTTCATGGCTCATGGCTGCCGCCATTTCCCCGACCACAGCCAGCTTGGCCGCGCGGGTCAGGTTTTCCTTGGAGCGTTCCAGGTCTTCAATCATGCGGGCAAAGGCGTGGGACATGGCGTCAATTTCCGCCGGGCCACCGCGCGGTGGCGCCATATTGCTTGGTGCCCGCATAAAGCCCAGGGCAAAATCCGTCAGCTTGGCGATGGGGCGCGTAATCGCGCGCGCTACCGGCACGGCGATCAGGGTCGCCAGCGCCACGGTGACCAGAAGCAAGGCCAGGAATATATACGCCATCTGGCGCACTGGTGTCATGGCCTGCGCGCGGTTTTGCAGAATATCCACCCGCCAGTCAAAGCCGGCAAAGTTCTGGTACCCATTGGTTTTGGCGTGACTGCTCAGTTTTTTTGCCAGGTGGATGGCATGCCAGCAGCTGGTGCTGCTGAGGAGATGCTGCTGGTTATCGTAAAGTGCGGCGGCGCTGCGGCCGGTGACCGCACTTTCCAGCACATGCTGTATCTGCAGCCAGTCAAAAACGGCCACCAGTTGCCCGACCGGGGCTTCTGTCGTGGTGCTGTAGATGGTGGCGAGCATGGGCAACTGATCGTGGCTGATCGCCCCCAGGCTGATCTGCGTCTGTGGCAAGCTGGCTCTTTGCCAAGGCTGGATAGCCTTGTGCTGCTGGCCGATACGCTGGATATTGCTTGAAGCCACGATCACACCCTGGTTGTTGACCACATACAGCTCAACGTAAATATCGCGGTAGCTTTGCTTGAGATCGCTCAGGAATTTGGACAGACGCTTGTCGACGTCATCAATGCGGATTTCCTGCATGATTTCGAGCTGGCTCCATGACGCCACATTCTGCAAACGCTCAAACATCATGCGATCCACTTCATCGGCCGTGGCAATCGCGCGCGTGGTCATGTCGCGCTTGATTTCCGTCTTCAGCGCGCTTCTGGCCTCGTAAAACGCCATGCCGGTAATCAGCAGCGGAGGCAGCAAACCCGCCAGCAGAAACGCACCTAGCAGTATGAAACGGATGGGTAATGCTTTGCTGCGCATGGGGTTCAGTGCGAGAATCGCAAAAACGTTCTCGTGCGCAGCGTATGTAACGCGTCGCACGAGCGGTCAGAAAGGTGTTTTCGGTGATTCATACGCTGGGGAATGTATGCGTGCAATAAGCTGCTATGGGGTGTTGAGTGTAGTCGTCGCTCTCAGCCTCTGCAAGTCTGCGAGCGCGGACGATACCACGGGAGGTTTTCTCGATGGCTTCAAGCTGGGCGGCTACTCCAGTGCTTATGTTAATGTGCACCCGGGCGGCAAATCAGAAGCCAGTCTGGAAGAGGTCAGTTTTTTGCTGCGCTGGGAAGGCGAAGGCCGCTGGCGCTTTTTTTCCGAGCTAGAGCAGGAAAAACCGGTCAGCTGGAAATCCGGCCAGGGCTTTACCAATGATGGCGCCAAGATCGACCTTGAGCGCTTCTACTTCGATTACAACATTTCCGAACAATACAATCTGCGGGCTGGTCGTTTCCTGACGCCGGCCGGTCGCTGGAATCTTATCCATGCGGCGCCGCTGGTGTGGACCACCACCCGTCCCATTTCCACCAGTCGCCTGTTCCCGCAATCCATCAACGGCGTCATGCTCTATGGCGCCAAGTCTTTCGAAAACCAGGCATTCGAGTACACGTTTTTTGCCGAAGCCCTGCAGGATCAGCATCTCGATGGCGATGAAATCCAATATCGCGACGCGCACGGCGGACGTTTTGCCTTTACCGGAAAATTGAATCTGGGCCTCACGCTGATGGAGTTCAACGAAGCGATTCCCGGGTCGCCGCAATTCCGCATGGCTGGTGTCGACTTTATGGTCAAGCATGATGACTGGGAGTTCAGCGGCGAGGCTTTCCAGCGCTACTACAGCAACAATCGCGATGGCGGTAGCGGTGGGTATCTGCAGGCGGTAGCCCCGCTGGGCAACCGCTGGTTTGCCGTCGGCCGGGTGGAAAACTTCAAGCGACCCGCCGAAGGCTCAGCCGAGCGCTGGGTGGTCGGTACAGCCTGGCGTTTCCAGCCTAACCGGGTGTTTAAACTAGAGTATGTGGGGGGCGACGAAGAACGTGTGGATGCGCCCAAAGGCCTGTTTTCTTCCTTCGCCATACTCTTCTGATGCCTGCCCTTTTTCGCCGATTGCTGCAGCGAGGCTTGCCCATGCGAACTCCGGTTCTGATGGCGGGCATGGTGACGCTTGGCCTGGCTTCCCTGTTTATGGGGCCGGCAGAGGCGGCCGTATCCGATACCCTGGCCGTGGTGGTGCCCAGAACGCAGAGTGGCAAAATCGGCAGCCTGGTCGACCTGTCGCTGATCTATTGGCGCAAGAAGCTCTACTGGTCAGAAGGCATCCGCATGCAACCGGTGAATCTGCCGACGGACAGCCCGCAGCGGCGCCTGTTTTCGCAGCGCGTGCTGGGCAGCTTGCCGGAAGCCCAGACCGAATACTGGAACGAAGCCTATTACCACGGCACCACGCCGCCGCATGTGGTCTCCTCGCAGGAGGCTGTCTTGCGCTATGTGGCCGATACCCCGGGCGGCATTGGCTATATCGAAGCCTGCAAGGTGGATGCCCGGGTCAAGGCCGTTGGCTGGTTATTGGCCGATGGCTCGTTTACCACCAGCCAGCCAGCGCTTAACTGCCCTCCCTAAGTGCTTGCCCGGGCTGTGTTTTTTTCATGGCCTGACCTGTTATCTGACTTAAAAGCCTGCAAATTTTGTATGAAACCCTTGCAGGCCTGACAATCCGTGCAGCTAGTCTTCCATGGTGGTATTTAGTTATGTATATGATTTTAAATAATTAAATATTGGAATAACAGGTTGGCATGCCCATTGCGACATGATGACTATCCCATACAGGAGAGTCGTCATGTTGCCGGCACCCAGCGTAGATCTAGAAGCCCTGACCCAGGCCCATCATTCTTAATTCCACCAAGCGCCAGCAGGCCATTGTGCCGCTGCATGTCGCGGGTGGTTTGCATACAGCCCTATCCGGGCCGGAGGCGCCGGACCGTGCCGAGCTGGAGCTGTTCGTCAAAGGCGTGTTCCGCATGGTGCACAGTGCGCGTATCCGCCATTTCATGCCCACCCTGATGAGCATGCGCGATGATGAAGGACACTTGCAGGCAGTGTGTGGCATCCGGCATGCGGCTGAGCAGTCTCTGTTTCTCGAAACCTATCTGGATCAGCCGGTGGAATTGATGCTGAGTGCGGCCACCGGCAAAACGGTCACGCGCGAGCAGATTCTGGAAGTCGGCAATCTGGCGGTATTCCAGCCAGTGCATATCCGCCACCTGCTTGCCAGCGTCAGTCTTTACCTGCACGGCAGCCAGGCCGAATGGGCCGTCTTCACCGCGACGCCCGGTCTGCGCAATGCCCTGCTCAAGCTGAACATGCAGCTGGTGCATCTGGGCGTTGCCGATATTCAATGCTTGCCCGCCGAAGAGCGCCCTGACTGGGGCCGCTATTATGACCATACACCACAAGTGCTTGCCGTTCGGCGCATGCAGTAGGAGCCATCATGTCCATTCTTGAAGCCATTCAGCAGCACGCAGACACCAGGCCCGACCATCCCGCCTTGCGCGGTAGCCATTTCAGCATCAGCTATCAGGCATTGCCGGGTGAAATCAACGCGGCTGCGGCTTTCATCCAGCAATCCGGCATTCCGGCCACGCATCCGCAGGCCGTGGCCATTGCCATGGATAATGACCCTGCCTGGGGCGTGCTGGACTTGGCTTGTCTGCACTTGAATATCCCCGTGGTGCCCTTGCCCGGCTTCTTTTCTCCACAGCAAATCGCGCATGCCATTCAGGATGCCGGCATCAATACTTTATTCTGCCAGCAGCCCATGGTGATGGAGCAGTTGCTGCTGGCCCAAGGCTACCGCATCGTCAGCAAGCATCACCAGCTGGTCGGTGGGCAGCTGGTCAGCCGCTTGCAGTTTGAAAACCCTGAATCCACGAAGCTGCCGACCGGCACGGCCAAGGTGACCTATACCTCGGGCACCACCGGTCAGCCCAAAGGCGTATGTCTGGGGGCGGCAGCCATGGAGCAGGTGAGCCGCTCACTGGCGGATGCCACCGCGGCTTCCGCCGAGGATAGCCATCTCAGCATCCTGCCCTTGTCGACCTTGCTGGAAAATATCGCCGGCTTATACCTGCCATTGCTGGTGGGGGCGACTACAACCCTGTATTCCTCCACCCGTGTCGGCTTGAGCGGGGCCTCCGGTCTCAATGTGCCGCAACTGCTGAAGACCATACAGGAAGCCCAGCCCACCACGCTGTTGTTGATCCCCGAGCTGTTGCGCGCGCTGGTCATGGCTGCCGAGTCTGGCTGGGTGCCACCGGCGAGTTTGCGCCTGATCGCTGTGGGTGGTGCCCGGGTGGCGCCGCGCCTGTTGCAGCGTGCCCAGGCACTGGGCCTGCCGGTATGCGAAGGCTATGGCTTGTCGGAGTGTGCTTCGGTGGTGGCATTCAACCCGCCCGGCCAGCAGCGCCCCGGCTCTGTGGGCAAACCCTTGCCGCATGTGCAGCTGGCGTTTGCCGGGGATGGCGAACTGCTGGTGGCAGGCAGCACGCTGCTTGGTTATGCCGGCCAGCCTGACATGCATGTGACCTATTGGCCCACGGGCGATATCGGCTATCAGGATGCCGATGGCTATTTGCATATCACCGGTCGCAAAAAGAATATTTACATCACGTCCTATGGGCGCAATGTCTCGCCTGAGTGGGTGGAAAGTGAGCTGGCCCTGTCGCCGGTGATCGCCCAGGTGGCCGTGTTCGGCGAGGCGCGGCCATGGAGTGTCGCCGTGATCGTGCCGCGTGTGGCCGGCGATGTGCATGCGCAGATTGACGCCGTGCTGGAACAGGCCAACCAGACGCTGCCGGATTATGCCTGCGTGCGGCAGTGGATATTGGCAGATCACCCTTTTACTCCGCAAAACGAGCAGCTCACCCCCAATGGCAGGCTGCGCCGCGATGCCATCTGGCAGCAATATGCTGCGCGTATAAATGCTTTATATGAAAGAGAACACCATGAAATTTTATGATGAATTGCTTGCAGCAACCGCCTCGCAACGTAATGCCCTGTTCAGCCTGCCGCTGATTCACGCGGGCGCCAGCGGCAAAGTCAGCCTGGAGGCGTATATTGCCTTCCTGACTGAGGCTTATCACCACGTCAAACATACCGTCCCATTGCTGATGGCATGCGGCGCACGCCTGCCCGAGCGCTATGAATGGCTGCGGGAAGCCGTGGCGGAATACATTGAAGAAGAGCTGGGCCATCAGGAATGGATACTGAATGATATCCGCGCCTGCGGTGGCGATGCCGAAGCCGTGCGCCATGGCAAACCAGGCCTGGCGACCGAGATTATGGTGGCCTATGCACACGACACCATACAGCGCGTGAACCCCATCGGCTTTTTCGGCATGGTTCTGGTGCTGGAAGGCACCAGCACCGCCCTGGCTTCCCAAGCGGGTGATGCCATCCGAACCAGCCTGGGCCTGGGCAAGGACAGCTTTACCTATCTCACGTCCCATGGGGCGTTGGATGTCGGGCATACCGCTTTTTATGAAGGTCTGGTCAATCGCATTGAAGATGCGGCTGACAAGGAGCAATTGATCCATAGCGCCCGGGTGTTTTACACCTTGTATGGCAATATTTTCCGCGAGCTGGGCGAGCGTTTCCTGCCCGTGGCATTACAGGAGGCCGCATGAATATCCAGAATGCCCGTATCCTGCTGACGGGGGCTACCGGTGGTATCGGCCAGGCATTGGCGATTGAGCTGGCGTCTCATGGTGCCCATCTCGCGCTGGTGGGTCGTCACCCCGGTAAATTGCAGGAATTGCTGCATACCTTGAGTGGCATGCCCGGCGAACGCATCTCCATCGTGGCCGACCTGGAAAATCCCAACGCGGCTCAGGGGGTGGTCGATGCTGCTGTGCAGCAGCTGGGCGGGATTGATATCCTGATCAACAATGCCGGCGTCATGGATTTTATCCAGTTTGAAGACCAGAGCCCGGAGCGCATTGCGCAGATCATCCAGACCAATGTCACCGCCCCGCTTTTGCTGGCGCGTGCCGTGCTGCCGCATTTCCTCACCCGCCAGCAAGGCCAGGTGGTCAATATCGGTTCCATTTTTGGCAGCATTGGTTTCCCGCATTACGCCAGTTATTGTGCGAGCAAGTTTGCCATGCGCGGCTTTTCGCAGTCCCTGCGCCGCGAGCTGGTGGATACCCCGGTGCGCGTCACCTATATTGCGCCACGTGCGGTGGATACGCCGCTCAATGATGCCACCACCACGCATATGCTGCGTGCAGCGAATATTTCGCTGGATGCGCCGGAAGATGTGGCGCGTCAGATCGTCACCGCCATTGTCCGCGAGTGCGAGGAATACTATATCGGCCAGCCAGAGTCGTTCTTTGCCTGGCTGAACAGTACACTGCCCAGGCTGGTCAATATGGCCATGAAAAAACAGGCCCGCCTGGCAGCCCCGTTTGTGAACCGTCATTCCCATACCCTAGGAGAAATTCAATGAAACGTACTTTGATTGGGCTTTGCCTGTTGGGCACAGCGTTGTTGGCTGCCCCGGTCTATGCCGATGAAAAAGTGGATGCTGCCATCGTCAAGCTTCAGCATGACTGGGCTCGAGCCAACTACCAGATTCCCGATGGGCAGCAGGAGCCCGTGCTGAAGGCCCTGTCGGAAGAAGCGCATCAGGTGACGTCTGCCAACCCCGGTGCACCCGAGGCCATGATCTGGGAGGCCATCATCCTCAGTACCTATGCCAAGGCCAAAGGCGGTCTGGGCGCGCTCAAGCTGGCAGAAAAATCCCGCGACTTGCTGTTGGCCGCTGAAAAGATCAACCCGAATGCACTGAATGGTTCGATTTATACCTCGCTGGGTTCACTCTATTACAAGGTGCCAGGCTGGCCGATCGGCTTTGGCGACAAGAAAAAAGCCCGTGAATACCTGGAAAAGGCATTGCAACAGAATCCTGCTGGTATTGACCCCAATTATTTCTATGCGGATTTTCTGAGCGAGCAAGGCGAGTATGCCAAGGCAGTGGAATACTACAAAAAAGCCCTCGCTGCGCCTGCCCGCCCTGGTCGTGAAGATGCCGATGCTGGTCGTCGCCAGGATGTGGAAGAAGGACTGAAAGTCGCAGAAAAGAAACGCTAGCGCTGGCCCCCTTGGCGCCTCAGCGTCTTTGGCAACCGTGTGCCTGCCGGACATGCGGTTGCCTTTTTTTTGTGGCTGCGCGCTGCTTGCAAATACCGCTGCAAACTTGCTTTTCTTGCGGCTTTCGCGTAAGTTTCGCCTATTGCTGGGGGTCTCTTAATCCATTCAACATCCGGATTACAGAGTGAGAGTTACCCTTTGAACCTGACGCGGATAATCCCGCCGTAGGGAAGCCCTGATAAGCCTCACACCGTACCCTCCTGTACAACTCCCGTGAAGCCTGTTCGTGCTCCCTGCATCTTTTGGAGCATCACATGAACGCCACAGATAAAAACCTGAACAAATTCCTGAATGAGACCGCTGAAGTTGACGCAGGTGCAACGCAGCCATTTGCCAAATCGCGCAAAATCTATGTAGAAGGCTCGCGTCCTGATATTCGCGTGCCATTCCGCGAAATCTCGCTTTCTGATACGCCATCTGCGTTTGGTGCGGAAAAGAATCCACCGGTGGTCGTATATGACACCTCCGGCCCCTACACCGATCCTGATGTGAAAATCGACATCCGCAATGGCCTGCCTGCTCTGCGTGCTGGCTGGATTGCCGAGCGCAATGATACCGAGCAGCTGGATGGCCCGACCTCCGACTTCGGCAAGCAACGCAAGGAAGACCCCAAGCTAGCCGAAATGCGCTTCAACCTGACACGCAAGCCCTTGCGCGCCAAGCCTGGCATGAACGTGAGCCAGATGCACTATGCACGCCGCGGCATCATCACGCCGGAAATGGAATACATCGCCATCCGCGAAAACCAGCGCCGTGAAAACATGAGCGAGCTGCTGCAAACCCAGCACCCAGGTCAGCATTTCGGTGCCAGCATTCCTCAGGTGATCACACCTGAATTCGTGCGCGATGAAGTGGCCCGCGGCCGCGCCATCATCCCCGCCAACATCAACCACCCGGAAATCGAGCCCATGATCATCGGCCGCAACTTCCTGGTGAAGATCAATGCCAATATCGGCAACTCCGCGCTGGGTTCTTCTATTTCGGAAGAAGTGGAGAAAATGGTCTGGGGTACGCGCTGGGGTGGCGACACCGTGATGGATCTGTCCACCGGTAAAAACATCCACGAAACTCGTGAGTGGATCATCCGTAACAGCCCGGTACCGATTGGTACCGTGCCGATTTACCAGGCGCTGGAAAAAGTCGACGGCAAAGCCGAAGACCTGACCTGGGAAATCTTCCGTGACACGCTGATCGAACAGGCCGAACAAGGCGTGGATTATTTCACTATCCATGCCGGTGTCCGTCTTGCCTACATCCCGATGACCGCCAAGCGCATGACCGGTATCGTGTCGCGCGGCGGTTCCATCATGGCGAAATGGTGTCTGGCCCACCATAAGGAAAGCTTCCTGTACGAGCATTTCGAAGACATCTGCGAAATCATGAAGCAGTACGATGTTTCCTTCAGTCTGGGTGATGGCCTGCGTCCTGGTTCTATTTACGATGCCAACGACGAAGCCCAGTTTGCCGAGCTCAAGACATTGGGCGAGCTGACCCAGATTGCCTGGAAGCATGATGTACAGTGCATGATCGAAGGCCCCGGCCATGTGCCCATGCACCTGATCAAGGAAAACATGGACCTGCAACTGGAACACTGTGGCGAAGCCCCGTTCTACACCCTGGGACCATTGACTACCGATATCGCCCCCGGTTACGACCACATTACCTCGGGTATCGGGGCTGCCATGATCGGCTGGTATGGTTGCGCCATGCTGTGCTACGTAACACCCAAGGAACACCTGGGTCTGCCGGACAAGGAAGACGTGCGTGTCGGCATCATTACCTACAAGATTGCTGCTCACGCCGCCGACTTGGCCAAGGGCCATCCTGGTGCGCAGATTCGTGACAATGCCTTGTCCAAGGCACGCTTTGAATTCCGCTGGGAAGACCAGTTCAATCTCGGCCTGGATCCTGAAAAAGCCAAGGAATTCCACGACGAAACCCTGCCGCAGGAAGGTGCCAAGCAGGCGCACTTCTGCTCCATGTGCGGTCCGCATTTCTGCTCGATGAAAATCACGCAGGATGTGCGCGACTATGCGGACAAGCTGGGCGTGGATGAAAAGGAAGCCTTGACCAAGGGTATGCAGGAAAAAGCGATTGAGTTCGTGAAGAAGGGCTCCGAGGTATATCAAAAGGTTTAGTCCCCTTCGGATAGGCTTAAGCCCTTGAATTGGAAAGCAGGCGTTCGCGCCTGCTTTTTTATTTCTTGCGATTCCCCTGCGCATGCATCCCACGATCAAGGTAAAATCTAGCCTTGTCTGACGAGACCCTAGCTGTGACCACTCTAAAACTCCCCCCCAAAGCAACACCTGCCGATTCCACCACGCCTTCTGGCCGCAAACCGGTGCGACGTGCAGACCCGGCCAAGCGTCCCCGCGACGCTGCCTCAAAACCCGTGGCCAATGTGCCGCCTGCCAACGCGGTGGAAACGCGCGCGCCAGCAGACAAGCCGCCTCGTGCCCGGGTGTCTGGTGATCGCCCAACCGCCGAGAGTGCTGCTCCCAAGCGCCAGCGCAATCATCGGCATGATGGCACTTTGCATGAGCATCAGGTAGCAGACAGCGCGCCGGTCAATGAACGCCCGCGCCGGGTGGCTGCGGAACGTGATGCCAGTGAGCGCCAGCCAGCGCGGCGCCCGTCCAGCGATAGGCCGACGGCGGATCGCGGTAGAACTGACAATACCAGAACGGATAGATCCAGGTCTTCGGAGGGGCGCGCAGAGGGAGCGAGACCAGCACAGCCAGGAACTGAGCGTTCGGCCCGTAGCGGCGAGCCGCGCGCACGCGCGGAGGGTGCCCGACTTGATAACCGCAACCGCGACGAGCGTCCCGCAGAGCGTAGCGAGCGCCCACGCCGCCCAGCAGCTGACCGCGCTGAGCGCCTGGCCAGTGATCGCGATACCCCGCGCCGGGGTGGCAAGGCACGCGATGGCTTTGTCTCGGGGGATTTCAATCGGGATCGTACCCAGAACCCCATGTTCACGCCCAAGCCAGTGGCTTCACAGCCTGATCTGCCGCGGCTTTCAAAACGCATGGCGGAGCTCGGTTTGTGCTCGCGCCGCGAGGCGGATGAGTGGATAGTCAATGGCTGGGTGCGCGTCAATGGCCAGGTAGTCGATGAATTGGGCTCGCGTGTGGAACCCGACGCCAACATAGAAGTCAGTAAAGAAGCAGAGAAACATCAGTCCGAGATTGTCACTATCCTGCTGCACAAGCCGGTGGGCTATGTGTCGGGTCAGGCGGAAGACGGTTATGAACCCGCCGTGGTATTGGTGCATCCGGATAATCACTGGGCAGAAGACCCGGTACAGAAAGAGTTCCGGCGCGGATTCCTGAAAGGGCTGGCGCCTGCAGGTCGCCTGGATATTGATTCCACAGGTTTGCTGGTACTGACCCAGGATGGCCGCGTGGCACGTCAGCTGATTGGCGAAGACTCACAAACCGAAAAAGAATATCTGGTGCGCGTGGAAGGCACCTTGTCGGACGAAGGTCTGCGCAAGCTTAACCACGGCCTGAGCCTGGATGGCGTACAGCTGAAGCCAGCCAAGGTGTCATGGCAGAATGAAGACCAGCTGCGCTTTGTGCTGCGCGAAGGGCGCAAGCGCCAGATTCGTCGTATGTGCGAGCTGGTGGGTCTGCATGTGGTGGGTCTGAAGCGTGTGCGCATCGGCAGTGTGGCGCTGGGTAAATTGCCACCGGGTCAATGGCGCTACCTCCGGCCCGGCGAACGGTTTTAATTACACAGGCTGCTCTGACAGGGGAAAAAGCATATCTCTCATCCTGAACAGCAAGGAGCTAAATCATGGGTTTATTCAGTAGCATTGCAGGCTCCGTGGCCGCAAAAATGGGCGGCGAACAAGGCCGCATGTTCCAGGTTGCCCTGGAAATAATCGAACGCAATGGTGGCGCTCCCGGTGTGCTGCAGAAATTCCGCGATGCCGGCATGGCCGAGGAAGTGGATTCATGGCTGGCAAACGGCGAAAACCTGCCGTTGGCGCCGAGTCAGATCGAGGCGGCGCTGGGTACGCCGGTTTTGACCGATATCGCGCAAAAATTTCATATGTCGCTGGATGAAGTTGCGCAAACCTTGGCGAATTACCTGCCCAAGGTGGTGGACAGACTCAGCCCCGACGGCAAGGTGCCGCAAACCCAATCCGAGCTGATGGCGCAGGCCATGTCGGCCTGGCGCCGCATGTAGGTCTATAGCGGAACACTCATGCTCATATCAGGCCCATAAGTTGCTTGGGTCTAAGCGCAATATGGCAGTCATGTTGCAGGCTTACGCTGTGCCTTTCATTACAACACTGAACAAGAGAAATAATATCCATGGATTTGCTGTTACTCCTCAAAGCCGCCATTCTCGGCATCCTCGAAGGCGCCACCGAGTTCCTCCCCATTAGCAGTACCGGCCATCTGATCGTGGCAGGCGACCTGCTTAATTTCAATGATGATAAAGGCAAGGTATTTGAAATCGTGATCCAGCTTGGCGCGATACTCGCTGTCTGCTGGGAATACCGTACGCGCCTCTTCAATGTAGCGCAGGGGCTTACCACCAACACCAATTCTCAGCGCTTTGTGCTCAATGTGTTTATCGGATTTTTACCAGCGGCCGTGCTGGGCCTGATCTTTCACAGCTTTATCAAAACCCATCTGTTTTCGCCTATCAATGTGGCTGTCGCGCTGATTGTCGGCGGCTTCCTGATTTTGTGGATAGAGCGGCATTTTGATGGCAAGGATGTCGTGCATAAGGCCGCCACCCTTGATGACATCACGCCCTTGCAGGCGCTCAAGGTCGGCTTTGCGCAGTCGCTAGCCATGATTCCGGGCACTTCGCGTTCGGGTGCCACCATCCTGGGGGGCATGTTATTTGGCTTGTCGCGCAAGGCTGCGACCGAGTTTTCTTTCTTCCTGGCCATTCCGGTCATGCTGGCAGCCAGTGGTTACGATGTGTTCAAGAACCGCGCCCTGTTTACCGCCGATGACATTCCCATGTTTGCCGTGGGCTTTATCATGGCCTTCATCGCCGCGCTGATCGCCGTCAAAACCCTGATCCGCTATGTGGCTAACCATGATTTCCGTGCTTTTGCCTACTACCGCATCGTGTTTGGCACGCTGGTGCTGATCTATTTCCTCAAGTTTGCTTAAGGCATGCATAGCTACGAACGTGTCGTCGAGATATTGCGTGGCTTTGCCGATACTGCGAGCCAGCGACCGCTGAGCCTGGGTGAGGCGCTGGATAGCCTGGATCATGCCGCCTTTGGCCTGATTGCGCTGATACTGGTATTACCTTTGCTGCAGCCGATACCACTGGGACCGCTCACTGTGCTGGGCGGATTTACCTTTGCTGCCCTGGGCTGGCAACTGTGGCGCGGGGCAGAGTCGCCCGTGTTACCGCAAAAGATCCGTACCGTCACCATGAGTGAAAAAAGCTGGCGCATGCTGGCAAACATCAGCCTCAAGGTAGTAGGGTTCTGTCGTCGTTTCAGTCGCCCCCGGCGCTATCCTCAGTTGGTGGAAGGAGTGCGGGGCCGCAAGATTGGTGGCTTTATCCTCATCGCGTCCGGTCTGCTGATGGCCATTCCGTTTGGCGTGCTGCCGCTTAATAATGTGCTGCCGGGCCTGGCCATTCTGTTTTATTGCATAGGCCAACTCGAGCAGGATGGCCTGATGGTGATGATTGCCTTTTTCTGGTTGATCTTTACTACCGTCTATTTTGGGTTTTTCTTTTTTGGCATTTATTATCTGGGAGCGGAGGCCATGTCCAGATTCGGTTGGGGTGGCTGAGGCGCTACTGCAGCATCTGCGTTTTCCCATTAAAAATAAGTAGCCGCCGTTTCAGGCAGGCAACCATGAGGAGGTGTTGTGCATGAATAAACTACTCAAGTTTGGCTTGATCGGCCTGGCCGGTCTGCTCGTCATTTTGCTGGTGGTGGTGGGCATTTTCGCGGCTACATTCAACCCGAATGATTACAAACAGACCGTGATCAACCTGGTCAAGGAAAAGAAACAGCGCACCCTGCATCTCGATGGCGATATCAAACTTGCCTTCTGGCCCAGCTTGGGCGCCGACCTCGGGCGTATCTCCATTTCTGAACACAATAGCGATAAGGAATTTGCCGCAGTGGACGGCCTCAAGGTTTCGCTGGCCTTGCTGCCCTTGCTTAAGAAGCAGCTGGTGGTCGACACCGTTTATGTCGACGGCGTGCGCGCCAATATCGTGCGCTACAAGGATGGCACGACCAATCTGGACGATCTCTTGAGCAAGGATGAAGAAGAGTCCGAGCAGATCAAGTTTGATATCCAGGGCATCAACGTCACCAATGCCGCCCTGAATGTAAGGGATGAGATGACCGACAAGCAGCTGGCCTTACGTAAATTCAACCTGAAGACCGGCCATGTGGCCTTGGCCAGTCCCTTTGACCTCGCCAGCGATTTTGAGGTGGAAGCGAATAATCCTGCCGTGAAAGCCACGGTGAACCTCAAAGCGAATGTGCTGGCTGACCCCGAGCAGCAGCATTTTGCCTTCAAGGGGCTGGATGCGGGCATCAAGGGTGACATCGCTACGCTGAAAGACGCTGACCTGACGCTGAGTGGGGATGTGGATGCGCGCCTGGAGCATATGGAGCTGCTGGTGGATAGTCTCAAGCTGGCCCTGGCCGCAACGCAGGATGGCGCCAAGCTGAAGCTGGCGCTGGATGCCCCACAAATCCGCGTGCAGCAGGATACGGTCAGCGGTAAGCAGGCCAGCGTGAATGTCACTCAGGAAAAAGGCAGCGATAGTTTTACTGCCAAGCTGGTGTTAGCCGACCTCAAAGGCTCGCCGAGAGCCGTGCAAAGTAGCGGTATCAGCGGCGAAGTGAATGTGAAACAGGGGCAGCATGCGCTGCAAAGCACCTTCAACTCGCCCTTCAGCGGCAATCTGGAAACCCAGGTGTTTGATCTGCCCAAGCTGGTGGGCAAGATCAAGGTAAATGACCCCGCCCTGCCCAAGCGCGAAATGCAGGGCGAGTTTGCCTTTAAGCTGCATGCCGATGCCAAACAGCAGCTGGTGAATAGCGATTTCAATCTGAATCTGGAATCTACCCGGTTGAAGGGGGATGTAGCCTTGAGCAAATTTGACCAGCCTGACATCCGCTTTAATCTGATCGGCGATGCTTTGGACCTCAACGCGCTGCTGGGTAGTCCTGCCAGCAAAGCCGCAAGCAAACCGGCTACGATGGATAAACCTGCGCCAGCCAAACCCGCTGATCTTTCTGCGCTGGCAAATCTGCGTTTGCAGGGCAATGTGCAGATGGGCCGCATGGTGTACGACAAATACCAGCTGAGTAATCTCAAGCTGGGCGTTAAAGCCGATGGGCAAACCCTGGACATCAAACCCCTGAGTGTGAAGCTGGATGACAGCCAGATTGCCGGCAGCCTCGGGATTAGCCGTTTTGCCAACCCCATTTATCGCTTTGATATTGATATTGACAAGCTGGATGCGGACAAATACATCACCAAGTCAGAGGCCCCTCCGGCCAAGCCCGGTGATAGCGCCAGCAAGCCGCAGACGGATGCGCCTGTCGACCTCAGTGCGCTCAAGCAATTCAATGCCAATGGTGAGCTGCGCATAGGCTGGCTCAAGGTAGCCAATATCAAGTCCAGCCATGTGCGCCTCAAACTCAAAGCCGATGAGGGGGTGGCCGAGCTGGCGCCGCTATCGGCCAATCTTTATGAAGGCAGCGTGAATGGCAGCCTGAAGGTGGATGCCCGTGCCACACCGACGATAGCCGTCAAGCAGGACATGAAAGGCATCGCCATTGGCCCGCTGCTGACGGATGCCATCAATAACGACATGCTGAGCGGCAAAGGCAGTCTCAATCTGGATCTCACCACGCAGGGAGGGACCGTCAGTGCCCTAAAAAAAGCCCTGAACGGCAAGGCCGCACTTAACCTTGCCGATGGTTCCGTCAAGGGTATCGATGTCGCAGGTACACTGCGCGGTGTGAAAGACAAGCTCAATGTGCTCAAGGGCCAGAGCAGTGTCACCGGTGATAAAAGCAAAAAGACCGATTTCAGTGAAATGTCGGCCAGCTTTGTGATCAGCAATGGTGTGGCACATAACGAAGACCTGAGCATGAAAGCGCCGCTGTTCCGCATTACCGGCAGTGGCGATATTGATATTGCCAATGAAACCCTGAACTACGTGGCCAAGCCGACAGTGGTGAATACCCTCAAGGGTCAGGGTGGCGCTGATTTGTCAGAGATGAATGGCTTGACTATCCCGATAAAGCTGACAGGCACTTTTGCGCAGCCTGCGTATGCCATCGACTTTGCCGGTCTGGGCGCCGCCATGGCCAAGAACAAGTTGCTGGATGGTGTAGGCGGCACCAAAGGTGAGGCTGTCAAAAACCTGATGGGCGGCAATAAGGAAGAAGCCCTGAAATCCTTGCTTGGCGGCAAAAAAGACACGACGACAGCCCCCGCCGACGGCCAACCGGCCAATACCGATGCCGCCCCGAAAGAGACGCCTGAGGAAAAGGCCAAGAAAAAACTCAATAAACTACTGGGGTTCTGATTCTTGGATGCTTTGTTTATTTCACTCCCTGCCAATTTGCCAGGTCACGCTTGCTCCTTAGGGGATACATGTGGCTGAGTTAGCGCATACTCTGGCGCAAATGCCTGCAGGAGAAGATATACAAGCGGGATTCGCCAGTAAACTGATTGCCTGGCAGAAGCGCTATGGTCGCCATGATTTGCCGTGGCAGCAGACGCGTGATCCCTATGCAGTCTGGGTATCGGAAATCATGCTGCAGCAAACTCAGGTAGCGGCGGTCATCGGCTATTACCAGCGTTTCATGCAGCGCTTTCCTACTATCGCCAGCCTGGCGACGGCGGCTCAGGATGATGTGATGCAGCACTGGAGCGGGCTGGGGTATTACTCGCGTGCCCGTAATCTGCACAAGGCAGCGCAGCAGGTCATGGAGCTGCATGGCGGTGTTTTCCCGCAAACGCTGGAGGCGATACAGGCGTTGCCCGGCATAGGCCGCTCGACTGCATCGGCCATCGCCTCATTTGCCTTTGAAGCGCCGCATCCGATACTGGATGGCAATGTAAAGCGTGTGTTCGCTCGCCATTTTGCCATTGATGGTTGGCCTGGCTTGCCTAAGGTGGAACAGCAAATGTGGGCCCTGGCGGAGCGCCTGCAACCCTCACAGGAGCATGGGCCATACGCCCAGGCGCTGATGGACATGGGCGCGACCTTGTGTACGCGCAGCCGTCCGCGCTGCGATGCCTGTCCCTTGCAGACCACCTGTCTGGCGTATCGCGAAGGCCGCACGCGCGAGTTGCCGGCTTCCAAGCCGCGCAAGGCGATACCGGAAAAGTCCACCACCATGCTGATATTGCTGCATGACAATCAGGTGATGCTGGAAAAGCGCCCTGGCTCAGGCATCTGGGGCGGGCTATGGAGCCTGCCGGAGGTTGAAAGCGGGCTTGATGCGCAGCAGGCTGCTGCTGAGCGCTACGGTTTACAGACCAAGAAACTCCCGCCTTTTGGCACACTGACCCATGTATTCAGCCATTTCAAGTTGCATATATTGCCGCAGCCTCTGGAGGTTGAAGCTGCGCTGATGGCAAATCAAACCCCGAATAGCCAATGGCTGCCGCTGGAAACTGCAGTGCAGGCTGGCATCCCTGCGCCGGTGCGCGTATTGCTGGAGCAGGTGCGCTGGCAGCAAACGGCGCTGATTTAATCACGCATCGCACTTTTTGCCTGGCGCTTCACCCAACTGATCATCTGTTAGCCAGTACTTCTACCTCGGAGCGTAATACCCATTTGAAGTGAGCGGGTATTGTGTGCAAAAATGGTATTGCCACCATGATTGCCATACTTGAAGCCAAACGCGCAGGTTTACTCGCCCGAAAACATTGGGTGGCGAATATTGTGTCGGGTGTGATTGTCGGCGTGGTGGCTTTGCCGCTGGCCATGGCCTTTGCTATCGCCTCTGGTGCCAAACCCGAGCAGGGCCTGTATACCGCGATTGTGGCGGGTGCGCTGACCTCACTCTTTGGTGGCAGCCGCTTGCAGATTGCCGGTCCCACCGGGGCTTTTATCGTCATTCTCTCGGGGATTACCGCGCAATACGGTATCTCCGGCCTGCAGGTGGCGACGCTGATGGCCGGTTTCATGCTCATCGGCATGGGTCTGGCGCGCATGGGCGGTGTCATACGCTACATTCCCGACCCTGTGATCATTGGCTTTACCAGCGGCATTGCCGTCATCATCTTTGTCGGCCAATGGAAAGATTTCCTTGGATTGCCGGTGCAGCCTGGCGCTGAGCATTTCCACCAGAAACTCTGGCATCTGCTGCAATCCATTCCGCATACGCATGTTCCCACCTTGTTGCTGGCAGCGTTTACCCTCGTCATCCTGCTGTATTCGCCCCGCGTGTTGAAGCGTGTCCCCGCTCCGCTGGTGGCCATGCTGGCGGCGACTTTGTTGCATGCGGCATTTGGGCTGGATGGCGTGGCCACCATAGGCAGTGCCTTTGGCGGTATTCCGCAACAATTGCCACAGTTTGCCTGGCCTGACACCAGCGTGTCGGAAATGCTGCATCTGATAGGCCCAGCCTTTACCATCGCTTTGCTGGGGGCCATCGAGTCTTTATTGTCGGCGGTGGTGGCGGATGGCATGGCAGGTACGCGCCATAACTCCAACCAGGAACTGGTAGGTCAGGGCATCGCCAACATTTTCTCGCCTTTATTTGGTGGATTCGCTTCTACCGGCGCGATTGCACGCACGGCGACCAATATCCGCAATGGCGCTAGCAGCCCGCTTTCCGGCCTGGTGCATGCGTTTACTCTGCTGCTGATCGTATTGATACTGGCGCCACTGGCCGCGCATATTCCCCTTTGCGCGCTCTCGGCCATTCTGTTTGTAGTGGCGTGGAACATGAGTGAAATCGGGCGTTTCCGCCATATGTTGCTGACGGCGCCGCGGGCAGATGTAGCGGTGTTGCTGATCACCTTTTTGCTGACCGTGTTTGGCGATCTGGTGATTGCCGTCAATATCGGCGTACTGCTGGCGGCCCTGCTGTTCATGAAGCGCATGTCCGATGCGGTGGTGCTCACCCGGCAGAGCGATGAAGAAGTCCAGCAGCACGCCACACGCCATGGCTATGTCTTGCCCCCTCAGACCGTGGTATTTGAGATCGAGGGGCCTTTTTTCTTTGCGGCGGCCGAGCGCTTGGAGACGACGCTAGAGCATGTGCATGCCCATGCACGCGTGCTGGTGCTGCAACTGCAACATGTGCCTTTTGTGGATGCGACCGGCATGCAAGCGCTATGGGATCTGCGCGATACCTGCAACAAGCACGATACGCGGCTGGTGTTGTGCGGGCTGCGCGAGAATGTGCGTTACAAATTGCAGCGCGCCGGGCTGCTCGGGCAGCTGGGCGCAGCCAATGTCATTGCGGATATGACGCATCTGAAATAAGCCTGCAATGGGCTTGTAAGGCCGATATCGGCCTGTTCTCGTTATAAATATCTCAACTTTTCAAGCCTGCCATGGTCGTACCTATGCTTGATTGATAATGTTGATATAAAAAGGAGAAGACGATGCAAGCTATGAAAACCCTGACTGCTGCCGCTATTCTGACGCTGGCTGGCCATGCCATGGCTGCGGAGGTAAGTGTTCCCCAACCGCGTGCTGGCCAATGGAGCAGTATGGTCGCAATACTTGACCATCTGGACAATCACTACCTCATCAAAACAGGGGTTTATGATGATGTGAGCGCCTGCTCCGACGCTGTGCAATATATGGCGGGCAATGTGAACAAGGCCGGTGGATTCATCTGGACCAATCGCGACCAGAGCGTGCTCGAATTTGAAGCCACCAGCGACAAAGCCCCTAACAAGGCCAAAGTGCTGGAGTTGCGCTGCGTGCTGGAGCCCTTCTCACCTGAGCTCGTCAAGAAGTATTAAAGCGGTGCCCGTGCAGGCTTGATGGTAGTGTCATCGCTAGCATCAAGCTTCTCGCCAAAATGAAAAACCCCGGCAGCTAAGCTGACCGGGGTTTTTTGATCATGCAGCCTCGGTATATCAACTGAGGCTTAGCATGCCGTGTTCAGGCTAGGATTACTTCTGATCCCAGCTGTCTTCCCACATGCAATGCTTAATCTTGTGACGGTTGGCGATCAGCTCGTCGATGGTCGGCTCGTCATTCAGTGCACGCTTGATAGCGAGCTTGGTGGCATCGTAGTTGTTCTTGTACATGTCGGCCTTGTCCAGCGTGCCTTCCTTGGCCAGCGCTGCACAGCCTGGATCAATCCAGACCAGGCTGATGATGCACAGATCGTTGACCTGATCCTTGGGGATGATGCCTTCGATGACACAGTCCAGAATCGCATCAGCGGTGGCGGCTTGTACCAGACCACCAAACAGTTCGATGTTGATGGAATCCTTGAGCGTGACTTTAGGTACCATCATGGTGGCAGGGCGCACCAGCTGGTTGATGTCGCGCACGGCGAACATGGCGGTGTGGCCTTTGCTCTGTGCCATCATGTTGGCAAATGCGGTACCCACAGGGCCGTCAACAGCGCCAATAACGATTTCTGGCATGGCGGCGGTGACGTCTTTGCCTTCGCTGAATACGGTGGCCTCACCGGCTTTCATGATAATTTTTGACATGCGGAATTCCTTTTGTGGGATAAGAAGTAAAGAGAGTATTTGAAGAAAATCTTGACCCTGCATTTTACCCAAGCGGGCAGGGTGGGGCAAACAGTCGTTGCGGAGCTTAAAGCGTGCGAACCATGTCGCAATGCGGGATGCCCGCATCCATATACACCGCGCTGCAGATGACAAAGCCGGCCTTCTGATAAAACGCAATGGCATGGGTCTGTGCCGAAAGTTTTACCTCATGCAAGCCATGCTGGCTGCAATGCATTACGGCTTTGTCCAGCAATGCCTTGCCAACACCATGCCCTCGCCATGCCGGCATGACCGCCATGCGGCCGATATGCCCATCCGGCAGGATACGCGCGCAACCAATCACCTCCTGCCCGAAGGTACACGCCAGCAAGTGCTGCGCTTCTTCATCCAGCCCATCCCATTCCAGTTCTTCCGGCACCTGTTGTTCCTGCATGAATACCGTACGACGCACATACATCAGCGATGCTCCCGCCTGCTGCCAGCGCACTGGCTTGATCACATAGCCTGGACAGGTACTACTGGGAGGCATGCTCGATCTGCTCGCGCTGAGCCTGCTCCGATTGCTGCAGGGTTTGTTCTACCTGTTTGGCCTGATCCATCGCTGCCCGCGCTGATTCGGCCACTTTGGGTGTGCTGTGGTCGGGTTCGGGGCTACAGGCAAATAGCAATAAAGCTCCAATGATAATGACGATTCTCATGCGTGCTCCTTCTCTTTGCGGGCTTGCGGCCAGTCTGGCTTGCAGGCATCATGCCGTTTTGCCATGTTACCAACTCAGGAAAGTGCTTATGAACAAAATTTTCAGTCTGATCGGCCGTTTGCTGCTGGCACAAATTTATCTGGTTTCCATCATCATCCAATTGATGCTGATTTTCAAGAATCCGGACGGTTATTCGGCTTATCAGGATTTCCTGGCACAGCATGGCCTAGGCACGATCTTCGCGCCGGTGATGATACTGGTGCAGCTGGTGGCGGGCAGTTTGTTGTTCCTCGGGTTCAAGACCCGCGCAGCTGCGATTACGCTGGCGATTTATTCGGTATTTGTGGCGGTCATCCTCAAGTTCAATGAGCCTATCGTCTTCATGCAATACATGGCGATTGCCGGTGGCATGATCGTGCTGGCCGTGAACCCGAAAACGGCGTTCAGTCTGGATAATCTCAAAAAGGCTTAGGCTGGTCGTCAGGCAGGCATAAAAAAAGCCCCGCAATGCGGGGCTTTTTCATTGGAATGTCTCAGGCTGATTTGAGGTTTTTAGGCAGCTGGAATACAACATTCTCAACGACCCCTTGCAACTCGGTAACCTCAGATGCCCCCATTTCCTGCAGGCGCTGGATGACTTCTTTTACCAGAATCTCAGGTGCGGATGCGCCCGCGGAAACGCCGATGCGTTTTTTGCCGGTAAGCCAGGCGGCATTCAAGTAGCTGGCGTTATCCACCATATAGGATTCAATGCCCTGGTTCTGCGCGACTTCACGCAAGCGGTTGGAGTTGGAGCTATTGGGTGAACCGACCACAATCACCAGGTCGCAATCCTTGGCCATCGCTTTCACCGCATCCTGCCGATTTTGCGTGGCATAGCAGATGGAGTCGCTCTTAGGCGCGCTGATCAGCGGGAACTTGCGCTGGAGGGCCGAGACGATAGCAGCGGCATCATCTATCGACAGTGTGGTCTGTGTTACATAGGCGAGCTTGGCCGGGTCTTTCACGGCCAGCAGCTCTACGTCCTCCGGCGTTTCCACCAGATACATGCCACCGTCCGATTGGCCCATGGTGCCTTCCACTTCCGGATGCCCCTTATGGCCGATCATGACGATCTCCTTGCCGTCTTGACGCATTTTGGCGACTTCATTATGGACTTTGGTAACCAGCGGGCAGGTGGCATCAAACACGCGCAGGCCACGTGCTTCAGCATCGCCGCGAACTTCACGTGACACGCCATGCGCACTGAAAATCACGGTATTGCCGGGCGGCACTTCTTCCAGTTCTTCAATAAACACGGCGCCCTTGCGCTTCAGCTCATCCACAACAAATTTGTTGTGCACGACTTCATGGCGCACATAGATAGGCGCGCCAAATTTTTCCAGCGCCTGCTCCACAATGATGATGGCGCGATCAACGCCGGCACAGAAGCCGCGGGGGTTGGCAAGTACGATATCCATAGAATGTCTTCGATTCAGCTAAACGATGATGAGCAGCGCGTGGCCGCTTTAATTGCCCAACCAGTGGGCAAAGGTTAACAGCAACAACAGGCCGACCAGCAATACCAGCACGCGCCAGACCAGGCCGACGGCACTTTTCAGATAATCGGCATCGGCTTCGTCGCCCAGGCCAAGCTCGGGGCGGAATTGCAGGACGCCGCGATAAGGTAATGGCTCTCCCAGGCGCACGCCGAGCGCACCTGCGCCACTCGCGAGGATGATGCCCAGCGATTGCTCCGGCCAGCCTGCGGCCTGAGTACGCCAGCAATAAACGGCGTCTTCAAAATCGCCGACAATGGCAAAACACGCACCTGAAATGCGAATAGGCAACCAGTCGAGCCATTCAAATGCCCGGTGGGCGAAGCGGTGAAAGTGGTTATCCAGATGCGGTTCCCAGCTCTGCATGAAAAGATGCGAGAGCCGGTACAGCAAAGCGCCGCCGGGCCCCAGCAGGACAAACCAGAATATAGGCCCGAACAGCCCTTGATGAGCGCGGCGCAAGGTGGTTTCAATGCTGACGCGCGCGACTTCAGCGGCATTGTAATGGCTGGTTTCCAGCGGCGGCTCCCACTGGCTCAGCAGCAGGCGGGCTTCGTCTATGTTTTTATCAGCGAGGGCGGTGGCGATACGTTCGGCGCGTTGGCTGAAGCGGCTGAAGCGCAGAATCAGATAAAGCACGGCAATGCCAAACAGCATGCCGACGATGGCATTGAGTTCCATCAGGCCATAGTAAAGAAAGCCGATAACGATGGAGGGCAACAGTGCACCCAGTGTCCAGGCAACGACACCATGCCGGTTTTTGCCGCCGTTAAAGTTGCGTTCCAGTAATTGCGCATAGGGCGTGCACACATGAAAAAGCCAATCCAGGCTTTTGTGCGGACGGTAGTAACTGAGAGCGAGCGCGCTGACCAGAACAATGAAATTCATGGAGATGCATCCTGCGGTTCGTGCGATAACGGCATTTCTACCCGTAATACGCTGTGGTCGAAAATTTCCAGCGTAGGTAATTGTAATGAAGAGTGGTGCTGATTCGTATAGTCCAACAGGGCCCCGTAGGTTTTGCCATAGGCCAGTAAAGGGTGGGCCTTGATGCTGACTGCCACGACTTCACGCTTTGGAATGGTGGCGCTTTTGAGCGGAGATTGCAGTTTTGCGTCGGCCGGAATCATGTAACCGGTGCGTGCCAGCAGGTCGGCGGGTTTGGTTTTGCGCGGATCGGTCATGACCAGCGTGACCTCGGCGCCGTGGCTGATACCCTGGCGATCTAGCTCCTGCTTGACCTCAGCCAGTGTTTCGCCCAGTTTGGAATACACGCCTTGGGCCTCAAGGTAAGCATAGTGGTAATCGCCCGCCTGCTCGATCTGTAGCTTGGGTGTGCTGAACAGCCCCCACCACCACAACATGGCGGTAATGGGCAGGATGAAAGCGATAAAAATAATGGGTAGCTGTTTTTTCACGGGTATCGATGCTTGAGGCGGGTGGCGGCATGGGAAGCAATAATCACGGTAAAAGATACCACAACCCTGCCCGGCTTGCACTGATTCAGCGGCGCCTATTCGTTTGTGCAGGCCTTAGTTGCTATAATCCTGTTTTTTCGAAAAAAGACGGCATCGCCGACCTGACCATGATGAAGAATACCGCCACATTGCTGGTGACCTGCCCGGACCAGAAGGGGATCGTTGCGGGGATTGCGGATTTTTTATACCGCCACAATGCCAATATCGTGCATGCTGACCAGCATCAGGATGCCGAAAATGGCCTATTTTTGATGCGGGTGGAGTGGGATCTGACTGATTCCGCCATCAATGCCGATAACTTTTCCGAGCATTTCTCGCCGATTGCCGAGCGCTTCAATATGACCTGGCAGCTCAAGCTGGGCCAGAAGAGCACCCGTATGGCCATCATGGTGTCGCAATACGATCATTGCCTGGTGGATTTGCTGCACCGGCATCAGAGCGGCGAGCTGGCCTGCGAAATTCCACTGATCGTCAGCAATCATCGCCACACCGAGCGTCTGGCCGCCTATCACGGCATTCCTTTTCATTACATTGAGGTAAACCGCGACAACAAGGCTGAGGCCGAAGCGCAGCAGTTTGCCTTGTTCGACCAGTACGGCATTGATCTGATCGTGCTGGCGCGTTACATGCAGATATTGTCGCCCGACTTTGTGCAGCGTTACCCGCAACGCATCATCAATATCCACCATTCCTTTTTGCCGGCGTTTATTGGCGCGCGCCCCTATCACCGTGCGTTTGAGCGTGGTGTGAAGCTGATCGGCGCCACCAGCCATTACGTCACCGAAGTGCTGGATGAAGGCCCGATTATCGAACAGGATATTGCGCGTATTTCACATCGCGACCAGGTGGAAGATCTGATCCAGAAAGGGCGCGATCTGGAACGCGTGGTGCTGTCGCGCGCGGTGCGCTGGCATATTGAAAACCGTATTCTGCTGTACGCGAACAAGACGGTGATTTTTGATTAATGTGTAGCTAGAGACTGTCAGTCTTTAAGCCAGATTGATTAAGCCCAACAAAAAAGCGAACGAGTCACCGTTCGCTTTTTTGTTGATTGCCAGTCTGGCGGGATCAGTCTTTCACGACATTTTCCAGCGCAAACAGCTCGGCGATAGTTTCGCGCTTGCGGATCAGTTGCCAGGTTTCGCCATCGACCATGACTTCTGCGGCGCGCGGACGCGTGTTGTAGTTGGAGCTCATGCTCATGCCATAGGCACCTGCCGACAGGATAGCCAGCAAATCGCCCTGCTTCAGGCCAAGCTCACGGTCATGCCCCAGAAAATCGCCGCTCTCGCATACAGGGCCCACAATTTCGTATACCTGCTTGGGTGTGTCATCAGGGCTCACTTCGGCAATCTGATGATAAGCATCGTAGAGCGCAGGCCGCATCAGGTCGTTCATGGCGGCATCCACAATGGCGAAATTCTTGGCTTCAGTATGCTTGAGGTATTCCACCCGCGTCAGCAAGGCACCAGCATTGCCGACCAGTGCACGACCTGGCTCAAACACCAGCTTGACCTTGCGGTCGCCCAGCTTCTTCAGCATGGCTGCCGCATAGGCGGCAAAATCCGGCGGGGTTTCTTCGTTATAGCAAATGCCGATACCGCCACCGGCGTCGATGTGGCGGATAGCAATGCCGGCGGCTTCCAGTTGGTCCACCAGCGCCAGTACGCGGTCAAATGCATCCAGAAATGGCGATAGCTCGGTCAGCTGAGAGCCAATATGGCAATCCACGCCATGCACCTCGATATGCGGCATGGCCGCCGCCTGCTGATACAGTGCCAGGGATTGCTCGTAGGCCACGCCGAACTTGTTGTTCTTGAGGCCGGTGGAGATATAAGGGTGCGTCTTGGCATCCACATTCGGATTCACACGCAGCGATACCGGGGCGATTTTGCCCATGCTGCCAGCCACTTCGTTCAGGCGCTCCAGCTCGGCGGCCGATTCCACATTGAAGCAGAATATCCCCGCCTTCAGGGCAGCGCGCATTTCATCGGCGGTTTTGCCTACGCCGGAAAATACCACTTTTGACGCATCGCCACCCGCCGCGAGGACGCGCGCCAGCTCACCTCCGGAGACAATATCAAAGCCGGCACCCAGTTTGGCAAATACACTCAACACGCCCAGGCTGGGGTTGGCTTTTACCGCAAAGCACACCAGATGGTCCACCCCGGCAAAGCCTTGCTGGAAATTGCGGTAAGCCGTTTCCAGCGCCTGACGCGAGTAGACGTAGCAAGGGGTGGAGAACTCCTCTGCCAACTTTTGCAGGGGCACTTGTTCGGCGTGCAGTTGGCCGTTCTTGAGTTGAAATGCGTTCACGTGAGTTGATCTATGCCGTATGGATATTGAGTGGGGACAAAGCCGTCAGCGGCCAACGTGCTTAAGGCACCTGATCGCTGCTTTGCTTGGCGGGTTTGGGTACCGCTTTTCGCTCCGCCGGGTCCAGCGGATACTGCTTTTCAGGGATGTAAAGCGGCCCCTTGGTGCCACAGGCAGCGAGGCTGATGGAAAATAAAAGGCCGAGAATGACTGCGCGCATGGGGTGTGCCTGTACAAGTGAAAAGCCTGCGTATTTTAACACAAAGCCTTATTGGCCGATGCGGCGGGGGCCTGGCTGCCGTTTATCGCCCAAAATTGACCATCCGTCGGGCGAGGCTGGCATTTGCACGCTAAGATAAGCATGATTCAGTTACCCAGAAAGGTTACGCCATGCGCCCTGTATTTCGAGATTGCCAGCAAGCTGGTTTTACATTGATCGAGTTGATGATCACGGTTGCCATTGTAGGCATCTTGGCGGCTGTCGCCTATCCCAGCTATACCGATTATGTGAAACGTGCCCAGATTCCCCAGGCAACTGGCGAACTGTCGCAAATGCGCAACCGCATGGAGCGCTATTACCAGGATAACCGCACCTATGCCAATGGCGGTGCTTGTGGGGCGACAGCATCGACAGTCAGTCATTTTAACGTCGGATGCGCAACCAGCAATGGAGGCCAGGGCTATATCATTACCGCGACTGGCAGCGATAACATGGCCGGCTTTGTGTACACCATCGATCACAATAACGCCAAAACCTCACAGACCAAGTTCCGCAATACCATCCAAACATCCTCTACCTGCTGGCTGACCAAGGCCGGAGGCACCTGCTGATGATGCCCGCCCGCCATGCGTCCGGCTTTACGCTGGTGGAGATGCTGATCGTGATCAGCATTGTCGGCATTCTGGCGGCCGTGGCGATTCCAAGCTTCCGCATTTTCATGGCCAATGTGCAGATCAAGTCGGCATCCGAGGCCATTCTCAACGGCATTCAGCTGGCGCGGGCCGAGGCGGTGCGCCGCAATGCCCAGGTGCGCTTTACCCTGAGAGGACAAACGGGCTGGACCGTGGGTTGCCTGACCGTGGTAGGCGATAACGATGGGGATGGCTTACAGGATTGCCCTGCCGTCATCCAGAGCCGCGATGCTACAGAAAGTGCCAGCGCGGTGAAAACCACCGTGATCCCCGGCGGAGCGGCCACTGTTACCTTTAACGGTCTGGGGCGTATCCCTGATCCGGATGTCGGCGGTGTGTCTTTGGCGAGTTCGATCAGCGATATCACGATTGATAACGACAACATTACTACTGAGCAAAGCCGGGAACTACGCATTCAGATTCGCGGCGCCTCGGTGCGTAGCTGTGACCCGAATGTCACCTTAACGGGAGATGGCAGAAAATGCTGATGCCTGGACGCTTGCAACACCAAACAGCTCAGCAGGGTTCCATCCTGCTGGAAGGTCTGATAGCCATCCTGATTTTTTCTATCGGGATACTGGCGATTGTGGGTTTGCATGCCTCGGCGATCAAAACCGTGTCCGATGCGCAATATCGCCTGGAGGCCAGTTTGTATGCCGAGCGTATTGTTTCGCTGATGTGGGCGGATGTACCCAATATTTCCACCTATACCTATCCCGGGGGCTCCGCAACTGCGCTCACGCCTTGGCTCGCCAATATCGGCACCTTGCCCGGCGTGAATGTACAAGGTAACGTCAATGCGCCCACCGTAGCCATCGCCGGTAGTAATGCCAATGGCTGGACGGTGACCGTGACGATTTTCTGGCAAGCCCCGGGCGCGACAGCGAATGAAGGTCGGCACAATTTCCGCTCGGTTTCTTATATCAGCTCGCGGGATAACACATGAACATGCCGCATTCCTCCCGGGGGTTTAGCCTGGTCGAGCTGATGGTCGGCATTGTGATCGCCTTGCTCGGCAGCCTGGTCATTACCCAGGTGTTTTCCATTACCGAGCAGAGCAAACAGACCACCACCAGCGGCAGCGATGCCCAGCAGAATGGCGCGCTGGCGATGCTGCTCATGGACAAGGATATGCGGCAGGCGGGCTATGGCATGAATATCACGGCCTGCACCGGCCTTTGCAGCGTGACTGGTTTTATGGGCGGAACGGTGACGATTAACGATTCAGGCCCGCGCACGGTCGCGGCGGCCCCATTTGTCTTTGCGCCCATTCTGATCCTGCAGGGCGCCGCCAATGCGCCAGATACTATTGTTGTCAGCTATGGCAATGCGGCAAATACCAGTGTGCCGGAATATTTACGGCAGGGCATGACAAGTGGTACTGATAGCATCAACGTCGATAATTACTATGTCTATGGATATAGCCTGGGGGATGTTCTTGTGCTGGCGGACGCCACCGCAGGTACTGGCGATGTGATCCAGTACAGCGGCGAAGACGCTACCGACCATCGGGTCAAACACGATACCGGGACCTATCAGCTTGGTCCGGTGACGCAGGCCTATCGATATAACGATGGCACGCTTCCGGTCTATCCTGCCCAGAGCCTGATCTTCAATCTTGGCCAGTCGCCGGTCAATAACAGTTACAGCATTGTGCAGGATAACGCTGGACGCAGAAATCTGGTGCAAACCAACAATATGGTGGGCTCGCAGACCATTATCGCGACCGATATCGTTGACTTGCAGGCGGAGTATGGCAAGGATACCGATAACGATGGCGTGATTGAAACCTGGGATACCGTGACACCCAGCGGGGCCAACTTTTCTGCGCTCAATACTGCCTGGTCGCAGGTCAAGGCCATACGGTATGGTCTGGTGGCGCGAAGCATCAAGCGCGAAGCCGCCTGCAATGTCACTACTACCTTGCCTGTGTGGCGTCCGGATGGGGTCACCACGAAAACCTTCAGTAATGTGGGCACCAATGACGATTGGCGTTGCTACCGCTATCGGGTTTTTGAGACCACCAATGTCTTGCGTAACCTGGTATGGAATCCCCAATGATGCGCACCTTGCCCAACTCACAACGCGGTGTTGTCCTGTTTCTGGCCCTTATCTTCCTCGTGGCGATGACGCTGGCTGGCGTGGCATTGGTGCGTTCCGTGGATACCGGCAACATCATTGCCGGTAATGTGGCCTTCAAGAAGTCGGCCCTGATGTCATCAGACCGTGGCATCCAGATTGCTTATCAGTGGCTTTCCGCCAATCAGACATCCCTCACCTCGGATAGTCCTGGCAATGGTTATTTTTCATCGCTGCCCGATAACGGTGGCACGCCTGGCTCTACCCTGGCTGTCTGGAATGACCGCAACTGGGTAGCCGAATCTGCCTGGAACAGTGCCGTCACCCTGGCCAGCGATGGGGCGGGCAATACCACGCAATATGTCATCCAGCGCATGTGCCGGCTTGCAGGGGTGGCCTTTGATCCGACAGGAGCAAATGGACAAAGCTGCATCAGGCGCACGCTGTCCAATGGCAATGCCCAGAACGCTGGGGGCACGGAGGGCGGTAGCGGAGGTACTTATAACGGGGGTTACATGATTTATTACCGCGTGACCACCCGGGTAAAAGGCCCCCGCAATGCGGTGAGCATTACCCAGAGCACCATTACAGTGAAGCCTTAGGAGTCAGGAACATGCTGAACAGAAAACTTGGAAAATGCGTATTGGTTTTTCTGGCCGGACTTGGCTTGATCCTGGCCCAGCCTGCTTCCGCTGCGTTGACCGATATTGCCAGTGCGCCGATCTCGAACAATTCGGGCACGGTGGTGAAGCCCAATGTCATGTTTGTGCTGGATGATTCGGGCAGTATGGATTTCAACTACTTGCCGGATAACGTATCCAATACCAGTTCTGCCGGTACTATCTATAACTGCCGGCTGGTCAATGGCGGCAGCACCAAGTGCTCAGGAGGCCGCGATGACGGTGCAGCCATGGTAGATGGCGGTGATCCGCCGTTTTACAGCTTTTACCACAACGCCACTTATTACAATCCGAATATTACCTATACACCGCCGGTGAACCCTTGCGACCCCACCACTAACCTGCCCAGCCAGACTACCTGGACGGCGGTGCGCACCAATGGGCATACGATGAACACCAGTTGCGGGCAGACCTCGGGTACCGTGAATATCCAGACGGCTTTCCCCGAACGGGTTTACTGCAATTCGAATGGCACTACCTGCAAACGCAACGGCATCGATTTCCGTAGCTCGGGCTCTTATGATGATTATGATTTTCCCGATAACGATAGAACCAATCCCTACACGTCCACCACGGGGACGTACCGTTATCCAACGACCATCAATTCCAATCCGCACTACTACACCATTACTCCGGTGGAGTATTGCACCCGCGCCGACCTGAAAACTTGCAATGTGCAAGCTGCGGCTAACACTACCTATAGCTTCCCGGCATATGTACGTTACTGCAACAACAATACCAATGCCGGTACTTCCGGTAATCCGGCAGCAAATAGCTGCCAGGCAGCATTCAATCTCAGTGCGGGTTTTCGCTATGCCCGCTATGGCAAATTCAAACGGGTGAATATCGTCTCGGGAGCGACCTTCCCCAAGGCGGATAGCCGTTCGGATTGCAGCGGCAGCACCTGCAGCTACACCGAGGAAATGAACAACTTTGCCAACTGGTATGCCTATTACCGCACCCGGATGATGAACATGAAAAGCTCGGCCGGGCGCGCTTTCAGCTCGCTGGACGATGCTTATCGTGTCGGGTTTCTCACCTTGAATACCGCTTCCAGCAAATTTCTCAAGCTGGACACGTTTAATGCGACCAACAAGAAAACCTGGTACCAGCGCCTGTATGGCATGGACCCGAGTGGTGGTACTCCTTTACGCGAGGCCCTCTCGCGCGTAGGGCGCTACTACGGTGGCAAGACGAATGGCATCAACTCGATGACCACTGATGACCCCATGCAGTATTCCTGCCAGCAGAATTTTACGATTCTGACCACGGATGGCTACTGGAATGGCAATGCCGGCGTGCAACTGGATGGCACCAGTGCTATCGGCAATCAGGACAATACCAATACTGGCTACGCCAAGCGTTCGGATGGCGTATACGATGGCGGTCTTGCCGGTTCCACCAATACACTCGCCGATGTGGCGCTCTACTATTACCAGACGGACCTGCGCCCCTCCATGCCGGCCAGTGATCTGCTGAAATCTCCCACGGACAATAACAACCAGCAGCACATGGTGACGTTTACCTTGGGCCTGGGGCTGAATGGTGAGCTCGAGTACGACCCCTATTACCAGACGCCGCAAGGGGATTTCAAAGATATTATCGACGGCGTCAAGAACTGGCCTGTGCCGGTGGCTGACACCCTGACTGCCGTGGATGACTTGTGGCATGCTGCCGTCAATGGCCGTGGGCAGTATTTCAGCGCATCCGATCCCTCAGCCGTGACATCCGGCCTGCAAACAGCATTGGCCGCGGTGAATACCAAATCCACCGATGCATCGGCAGCGACGACCAGTAGCCCTAATCTAACCTCCGGGGATAACTACGCATTTAATGCCACCTATCGGACAGTGAAGTGGGACGGTGAAATCGTCGCAGGGACCGTCGACCTTACGACAGGCCTGGCGACTTCGGCTAATCTGTGGTCGGCCCAGAGTCAGCTTGACTCCAAAGGCGGTATCGATACGGATACCCGCACGATCTACAAAATGAATACCAGTCGTGCGCTGGTGCCATTCAATGCTGCCAATCTCACTTCGACCGAGGTGCTGCTGTTCACCAACCAGTGCAGCAAGCTTTCGCAATGCCCGGTGCTCAACTCGACCACTCAGGGCATTGCCAACAACGCCACCAATCTGATCAATTTCCTGCGCGGCCAGAGCCAGCATGAAAATGTCGGCAGCAACCCGCAAGCAAGCAAAGCTTTCCGCGATCGTGATCATGTGCTGGGTGATCTGGCCAATTCGATTCCGGCGTATGTGAAAGCACCGCGCTACAACTTTGGCGATTATGTTTCGCCAAGCTATGGCACCTTCAAGTCAGCCAATAGCAATCGCGCTGGTACCCTGTATGTCGGTGGTAACGATGGCATGTTGCATGCCTTCAATACTGACACCGGTGCCGAACGTTGGGCGTTTGTGCCGCGAGTGGTCATGCAGAATATGTATGCGCTGGCAGATAAGAATTACTCATCGAAACACAAATATTATGTGGATGGCTCACCTATCGTCATGGATATTTTTGCCGGCGGTGGCTGGAAAACCATACTTGTCGGTGGCCTGAATGGCGGGGGACGTGGTTTTTACGCGCTGGACGTGACCGACCCGAATGTGCCCAAAGGCTTGTGGGAGTTCTGCAGCGATATTACCTATTGCGATGTGGCCGATGACAACCTGGGCTACAGCTTTGGCAACCCAGTGATCGGCAAGCTGCCCAATGGCACTTGGGTGGTGATGGTGACTTCGGGTTACAACAATGTCACGCCAGGCGATGGCAAAGGCTATTTGTATGTGCTGAATGCCCTCACTGGTGCGCTGATCAGGAAAGTATCGACTGGTGTCGGTGATACCACCACGCCGAGTGGCTTCTCCAGAATCGCCGGTTGGGCGGACAACCCTAATGCCGATGCCACCATTACCCAGGTATATGGCGGCGATCTGCTGGGTAATGTATGGCGGTTCAATATGAGCGATTACAGTGTGAGCAAGTTGGCCCAGCTGCAATATGGCAATGCGGCTCAGCCTATTACCACCAAACCCCAGCTGGGGGCTATCTCCGGCAGTACTGCGCACATTGTATATGTGGCGACCGGGGCCTATCTGGGGCTTACTGATCTGGCAACGACGGGCGTACAGAGCATTTATGCCCTCCGCGATACCGGTACGACCATCAGTAATCCGCGTACCAATCCGATTACCATTACCAAATCGGGTAACACGGCCACCGTCAGTGGCACAGGAGTAAATGGCAGCTGGTATGCGGATCTGCCCACAACGGGTGAGCGGGTATTCGTCAATCCTCAGCTGGGGCTGGGTACCCTGGTGGTGGCAAGCGGCATTCCTAGTGGCGATGCCTGTAGTCCGGGTGGCGATAGCTGGATATATTTCTTTGATTACAAGACTGGCCGCTTTACCACGGCAAGCAGTAGCGCGCAGGGAAGCTATAACTCATCGGGTGGTTTGATCACCGGCTTGTCCTTGTATACCCTGCCTAACGGCACCCTGCGCTATACGACATCGACCGTGGGTGGAGATACCAATGTTCCCTTGGGGACCAGTTCGCAAACCCAGGTGTCGGGCACCTCTCAAACGCCAACCCGATCCAGTTGGCGGGAAATTACGACTGAGTAGCGAAACTACAACTAGTCGTAAAGATATGAAGCAGGGCAGTCAGCGGCTATTTCGGAAGGAATAGCCGCTTTTTTATGCGGTAAGGCTTGTTTCCAGCGCATTCACCATCACGGCCGCCGGATTGCAGTCAGTCTGCGCGGCGATCTCTACCATGCCGGTCGGGCTGGTGACATTCACTTCTGTCAGGCTGTCGCCGATTACATCCAGCCCAACCAGAAACAGGCCATGGGTTTTTAACACCTGACCAACCGTGGTTGCGATCTCGCGATCTCTTGCGGTCAATGGTTGGGCTACCCCTTTGCCCCCCGCAGCAAGGTTGCCGCGTGTTTCGCCATTTTGCGGGATACGGGCCAGGGCATACGGCACCGGTTCACCATTGATAATCAAAATGCGTTTGTCGCCTTTGATGATTTCCGGCAAATAGCGCTGGGCCATGACTGTGCGCTTCTCGAAGTCGGTGATGGTTTCCAGGATGACGCCTATGTTCGGGTCTTGCTGCGTCAGGCGGAATACGCTGCTGCCACCCATGCCATCCAGCGGTTTGACCACGATATCGCCGTGCGTTGTCTGAAACTCACGTATCAGCCCGCGCTGGCGTGTCACCAGAAAAGGCGGAGCAAACTGCGGGAAGCGAGTAATGGAGAGTTTCTCGTTCCAGCCGCGTACTGCTTGTGGCGCGTTCAGTATGCGGGCACCTTGGCGTTCGGCGATTTCCAGCAGGTAGGTGCTGTAGAGGAATTCGTTATCAAACGGCGGGTCTTTGCGCATCAGCACCGCGTCAAATTGCTCAGGCGCTGTTTCCTGCAGATCCCCCAGCACATAGCCTTGCTCGCCAAAGGCAAAGTCGCGATATTGCACCGTCACTTTGTCATGCCGTAGCAGGACTTGCTGTTGCTCGCAAACGGCAAGCGCATGGCCGCGCTGCGCTGCCTCGCGCATGATAGCGAGACTGGTGTCCTTGTAGGTGACCAGCTTGTGCAGCGGGTCGAGAATGAAGAGTAAGCGCATATTATTGATCGGGATCGTGCTCTTGCAGCTCAATCGCCGCTGCCAGCAGCGCAAGTCTTGCCACCACGCCATAAGCATAGAAACGATTCGGTGGCGCATCGGGCGCGCCGGCGCAGTCGGGCAGCGAGCATGGTTTCTCAAAGGCCAGGGGCTCAAAGTGCATGCCGGGGGCATTCAGATTTTCATCCACACCGCGCCCGGTATGCACGCGGTAAAAACCGCCCACCACAAAGTGATCCATCATGTAGACCACAGGTTCGGCCACGGCATCATGGAGATATTCAAAGGTGTAGACGCCTTCTTGCAGAATCACCTCGGATACCTGCATGCCCTCTTTAACGACGGCCATTTTATTGCGCTGCTTGCGGTTGAGGTCTTTGACATCATCCGGACTTTTCACCGTCATAATGCCCATGCCGTAGGTGCCGGCATCCGCTTTGACGATGACAAAAGGTTCTTGCTCTACCCCATATTCCGCATATTTGACACGGATTTTAGCGAGCAGGTGCTCCACTTTTTCCGCCAGTTCGGCTTCCCCCACCCGGGCATGAAAATCCAGGCCACTGCAGGTGTCGAAATAAGGGTTCAGCAACCACTCGTCAATGCCGAGCAGGTTTGCAAAGTCTTTGGCCACGCGATTGTAAGCACTGAAATGCTGAGACTTGCGGCGGGTTGCCCAGCCAGCGTGCAGAGGAGGAATCAGGGTTTGTTCCAGGCCATGCAATATCTCAGGAATACCGCCGGACAAGTCGTTGTTGAGCAGAATTGCGCAGCTGTCGAAATTATCCAGTACCAGGCGGTTGCCTCTGCGTTGCACCGGCTCCAGCAGGATGCTGCCGCCGTCGTGGGTTTCCAGGTAGGTAGGCTCGGTGATTTCGGGGGAAATGCTGCCTATGCGTACTTCCAGCCCGGCATGGCGCAGAATATTGGTGAGCGCCGCTACATTGCGCAGATAAAAAGTATTGCGGGTATGGTTCTCAGGAATCACCAGCAAGCGGCGGGCATCCGGACATATCTTCTCTACGGCGCTCATCGCCGCTTGCACGCAGAGCGATAAAAATTCCGGATTCAGGTTATTGAAGCCGCCTGGAAAAAGATTGGTATCCACCGGGGCCAGTTTGAAACCGGAGTTGCGCAAATCTACCGAGGCATAAAATGGAACGCTGTATTCGGCCCACTGACTGCGAAACCAGTGTTCGATTTGCGGCATGGCTGCCAGCATGCGTTGCTCGAGGGATAACAGGGGGCCGGTCAAGGCCGTTGTAAGATGAGGGACCATATTCAATCAAATTGTATAAGTCCGTAGGATTTTAGCTTAGTTGCATCCATCTGCCTAAAAAAAACGGGCGCAGATTGCGCCCGAAGAGGAGGAGATAATGCATGGAAACCGAGCAATAAAATGTTCTTTAACACCGAAGTGTGGAGCAATTTATGCCTAGTCATACATAAGCAAACGCTGTGCCAGCTTTTAAGCGGGTATTTCAGCGGATTTGTGATGCATTGAAGCCACGGCTAAAGCTAAAAATGTGCATTTATGCACCAACGGTGTGCAAAGCAAGACAGTGGCTGTGCGATGCTCAATCGTCAGACTATTTGCTGGCGATAAGGCTTGTTTGATATTTCATACGCGTCAGCAATAAAAAAACGGGCGCATCGCTGCGCCCGTTTTGCTTTTCACTACGTTAAGCGGTAAGGCTTAGTAGTGGTAAGCACGTTCACCATGTTCAGTGGTGTCCAGACCTTCGCGCTCGGACTCTTCGCTGGAGCGCAGGCCGATAACGATGTCAACAATCTTGAACAGGATGTAGCTGATAACGCCAGTCCATACCACGGTGATGCCCACGGCGATGGCTTGTGTCGTTACTTGTTGACCCAGAGTCACACCTTCAGCGTAACCTACGCCACCGAAGTCGCTGGACATCAGGACGCCTGTACCGATAGCACCCAGGATACCGGCAAGGCCGTGTACACCGAATACATCCAGAGAGTCATCATAACCCAGGGCGTTCTTCAGCTTGGTAACGGCCCAGAGGCTGAGGAAGCTGGCCAGGAAGCCGAGGATGATGGAACCCATAGGGCCGATGAAGCCGCAAGCAGGGGTGATGGCAACCAGACCGGCAATCGCGCCAGAAGCAGCGCCCAGCATGCTTGGTTTGCCCTTGAACAGCCATTCAGCAAATACCCAGCCTACAACTGCAGCAGCAGTAGCCAGTTGTGTGTTGATCAGAACCAGACCGGCAACACCGTCAACAGCCAATTCGCTACCTACGTTGAAACCGAACCAACCCACCCACAGCAAGGATGCGCCAATCAGCGTCATCACCAGATTGTGTGGAGGCATGGCTTCTTTGCCGTAACCGATACGCTTGCCGATAACCAGAGCACCCACCAGTGCTGCAATACCAGCGTTGATGTGCACAACAGTACCACCTGCAAAGTCTTTAGCGCCGTGACCGTTAAACAGTGGGCCAGCATCGCTCAGCAGACCGCCGCCCCAAACCATGTGGGCGATTGGGATGTAAACGAAGGTTACCCACAGTGCCAGGAACAGCAGCACAGCTGGGAACTTGGTACGCTCGGAGAAGCCACCGATGATCAGGGCTGGCGTAATGGCAGCAAAGGTCAGCTGGAAGGTAATGAAGACAAACTCAGGGATAACACCGCTGAGACTGTCAGGTGTCACACCCGCCAGGAAGGCTTTGCTAAGCCCGCCGACAATCGCATTGCCTTCCGAGAAAGCCATGCTGTAGCCATACACGGCCCACAGGACGGAAATCAGGGAGAAGGCAACGAACACTTGCATGCCCACGGACAGCATGTTCTTGGTGCGTACCAGACCGCCGTAGAACAATGCCAGGCCAGGCACGGCCATCATCACTACCAGAACGGTAGCTGTGATCATCCAGGCAGCGCTGCCGGTATCCAGTTTGGGTGCTTCAGCAGCAGGTGCAGCTTCGGCGGGTGCCGCAGCGTCAGCGGCAGGGGCTGCAGCTTCAGCAGGCGCAGCAGCAGCAGGTGCGGCTTCGGTGGTGGTGGCTGCCGGAGCTTCATCTTCGGCAAAACCCATGGTGCTGGCGCCCAGTGTACCCAGGCCCAACATACCAACTAATGTAATCAGAGATAAAAATCGTTTCATGGCTGTCCCCTATTAGAGCGCGTCAGGACCGGTTTCGCCGGTACGGATGCGATAAACCTGCTCAAGATCAAAAATGAAAATTTTGCCATCGCCGATTTTGCCGGTCGTGGCGGACTTCTCAATCACTTCAATCACCTGATCGAGCATGTCGTCCTTAATGGCGACTTCGAGTTTTACTTTTGGCAGAAAATCGACGACATATTCGGCACCACGATACAGCTCGGTGTGGCCCTTTTGACGTCCAAAACCCTTGACTTCAGTAACGGTGATCCCCTGTACGCCGATGGCGGAAAGA
>DATMSO010000057.1:0-65830 GCA_035565335.1 Methylovorus sp. | reverse complement strand
AGTCAGCTACCACTACGCTGTAAAAGGGGGATTTCTTCGCGCCACCGCGTGCGAGACGAATGATCACCATAATAGTTGTTCTCTTTTAATTGACACAGAAAGGCGCGGATTTTACGTTATTTATGAGGGGCTTGGCAAGGGAAATATCAGATTATCTGCATTATTCCTGCTACGGCGCGCCGCTTATGCCGGCTGGTAGCGCGTGGGGTCCTGCATGCCTGCGGCCAGGAAGCCATCGCGACGGAAGCGGCATGAATCACACTTGCCGCAAGCCCTACCCTGATCATCGGCCTGATAGCAGGAAACCGTGATGCCATAATCAAAACCCAGCGCGCTGCCGCGTTTCACTATTTCAGCCTTGGATAAATCGATCAGGGGTGCATGTACGGTAATGGTGTCGCCTTCAACCGCAGCCTTGGTAGCAAGGTTGGCCATGGCCTGAAACGCCTGCACATATTCACCACGACAATCCGGATAGCCGGAATAATCAAGCGCATTAACGCCTATGAAAATATCGCGCGACTTCAACACTTCGGCCCAGGCCAGCGCCAGGGACAGCATGATGGTATTGCGTGCCGGTACATACGTCACCGGTATGCCCTCGGTGGGCGATTGCGGAACATCAATGCGATTATCCGTAAGTGCAGATCCGCCAAACAGCGAGAGATCCAGTTGCACGGTCTTGTGTTCAGCCGCTCCCAGACAATCAGCCACACGCTGCGCTGCCACCAGCTCCGCTGAGTGCCGCTGATGGTAATCCAGACTCAGGCAATAGCATTCATAGCCTTGGCTACGGGCAATGGCCAGCACAGTGGCGGAATCCAGTCCGCCGGATAACAGCACTACTGCTTTTTTGCTCATTTCAAACTCCGGGCCTTTCGCCCCACAATATCTTGTGCAACTGCACCTGCATACGCACCGGCAGTTTGTCTGCCAATATCCACTCGGCCAGCTCGGTCGGATTCACCTGACTGTAAACCGGTGAGAACAATACGCTGCATGTGCGGTGCAAAGGCTGCTTATCAAGCAACTCTTTGGCCCAGACATAATCAGCATGGTCGCAAAGCACAAACTTCACTTCATCCTGCGCCTTGAGATGCGCAAGATTGCTCCACAAATTCTTTTCCAGCTCACCGGAGCCTGGCGTTTTGATATCAAGAATGACCGAAACGCGCGGATCCACATTAGCTATATCCATGGCTCCACCGGTCTCCAGCGAAACGCTATAGCCGGCATCGCACAGGCGCGTCAGCAGCACATGGCAATCACGTTGCGCCAGCGGTTCGCCGCCGGTCACCGTCACATAATGCGCGCCATACTCGGCCACTTTTTCCATGATGGCGTCTATTTCCATGCTGCCGCCACCATGAAAAGCATAGGCCGTATCGCAATAAACGCAGCGCATGGGACAACCGGTCAGCCGCACGAATACCGTGGGCAGACCAACGCGCGAAGACTCGCCTTGCAGCGAATGGAAGATTTCGTGGATTCTAAGTTTCATGGCCGTATAAATGAACAATAGCCGACAACAGGAAGTTGTCGGCCATCAATAAACGTTATTTTACTTGAAGTTAGGCAGATTCTGGAGAATTGCCTGCGCAGTTTAGCGCTTGATCGACTCCAGCACCTTCAGACGGCTTTGCGCGCGAGGAATAACATCGCTCTTGGGATACTGGCTGATCAGGTCACGCAGGGTCTTCTTGGCGCCATCAATATCGGCCAGCTGAATCTGGCTGTTGGCGATATTGAAGCTGGCTTCCGGCGCTTTCGCGCTATCAGGATACTGCTTCAGTAACTTTTGCTGCGTGGCAATCGCGGCCTTGTAATTCTTGAGTGAGAACTGCGAAAAACCCAGGCCATACATGGCATCGGCTACATGGGTGCTGGCCGGATAGGTTTGCAGGAATTTCTGGTAAGCATCAAACGACTCTTTGAATTTGCTGCTCTGCAGCAAGGCATTCGCCGCATCCAGATCCTTGCTTTCCGAAGCGTTGGCCGGCGTATCTGCCGGTGCAGCAGCGCCAGGCTGTCCTGCATCTGCGGTCGCCGCTGGCGCTCCACTTTCCAGTTTGCGCAGACGACCATCGGTGTCTGCGTATAAATCCTTTTGACGCTGCTGCGTCATGTCAACATTGTGATTGGCCACTTCCAACTGGCCTTGCAGGCGACTGATCTGCTGATTCAGCGCATCAATCTTGCCTAGCATGTCAGTCAGGCTCTGGGTATAGCGTTGTTCCAGAGCCTGCTGATTTTTCTTCAACTCATCTATCGCAGCTTGCGTGGCCTGATTCTGGGTCTGCACTTGTTGCTGAAGGTCAGCAATTTTCCTGCGTGCCTCATCATCCCCAAATAGAGCAGCATGCGCCACTTGAGAAACACCAATCAACAGCCAAAACCCTACAATCAAACCACGCATTGTCAATTACTCGCCTTGGTAAACGATGTCAGCACGACGGTTCTTGCTGTAAGCAGCTTCGTCGGAACCTGCAGCTTGTGGCTTTTCTTCGCCGTAGCTGATGGTTTCGATTTGCTTGTCAGACACGCCTTGCAGGTTCAGCACTTGCTTAACGGCAACGGCACGACGCTGACCCAGGGCCAGGTTGTACTCGCGGGTACCGCGCTCGTCGGTGTTACCTTGCAGGATAACCTTGGCATCAGGATGCTCAACCAGATACTTGGCATGGGCATTCACCAGGTCACGGTATTCTGGCTTCACTTCATCCTTGTCGAAGTCGAAGTAAACGCTGCGCTTCGACAGAATGTTGTTTGGGTCTGTCAATGGGTTAACAGACATGCTGCTGTTCTGCACGCCGCTGGTAGAAGTAGAGTCAGAGCTTTGGCTGGTGGTGGTTTGCGCTGGGCTCTTGTCTTCAACAACCGGGGCGTTCTTAACAGGCTTGCTTGAGCAAGCAGCCAGCATCATAGCCAGCAATACGCTCGTTACTAAACTTTTGTTCATGTTTTTCTCTCCTTTAAAATCAATAAAATACAACTAAAATTCACTACTAAAAAATCGTTTGCATCACCGATGCATTAATTGGCCGCCGGGCCCCAGGCCGGTTCACGCACATCGCCACCGGTTTCGCTGAGACGCTGTTTCACACGGCCATCGGCAGACACAGCCGCCAATGCGCCACGCCCACTGATGCTTGTCGCATACAGAATCATGCGGCCATTGGGGGCAAAACTCGGGGACTCGTCTTGTGCGGTATCACTCAGAATCTGTACCTGGCCGCTGGCAACATCCTGCACTGCCACACGGAATTTGCCATTATCCTGCTTGATGTACGCCAGCGTCTTGCCATCGGGCGAAATACGCGGGCTGACATTGTAATTGCCATCAAACGTCACGCGCTTGGCGTCACCGCCCGTGCTGGCCATGCGGTAAATCTGAGGGCCACCGCCACGGTTGGAGGTGAAGTAAATCGCCGAACCATCCGGTGTCCATACCGGCTCTGTATCAATCGAGGTGGTAAAGGTCAGCTGCTTGAGACCGGTGCCATCGGCATTTATCACATACACCTGCGAGTTGGCACTATGTGTCAGCACGATCGCCAGGCGATTACCATCCGGCGACCATGCAGGCGCGCTATTGTTACCCTTGAAGTTTGCAACCACATTACGTTGCCCGGTCACCAGCGACTGCACAAACACGATAGGTTTCTTTTTTTCGTACGATACGTAAGCCAGTTTCGTGCCATCGGGAGACCAGCGCGGCGAAATCACCGGCTCATTGGAAGACATGACGGTTTGCGGATTAAAGCCATCGGCATCGGCCACTTGCAGGGCATAGCGGCCTGCAGTCTTGGTGATGTAGGCAATTCGGGTGGAAAACACGCCCGGTTCACCGGTCAGCTTTTCATAAATGATGTCGGCAATCTTGTGTGCCGTGGCACGCTGCTGCGAAGCGGCAATGTTGAATTCGAGACCGGCCAGCTGGTTCTGTTTCAACACATCCAGCAAGCGGAAGGACACCTTGAGACGGCCACCAGGCAGGGGTTCCACCGAGCCTATGGTGAGCGCCTGGGCTTGAATGGCGGCCCATTCGGGATATTTCACTTCCGGCAGGTCATGCGGCTGGTTCACCACACCGCGGGTTTCCAGCACGCGGAACAAGCCGCTACGGCGCAGGTCAGCACCCACCACTGTGGCAATATCGTCCTGCGTGCCCGGAGTCTTGGCAAAAGGCACGACAGCAATCGGAATTTGCTGGGCAGCGCCCCCGACGATTTCGATGGTCAATGCAGCCTTGCCAGCAAGCGGCAAAGCCAGGAGGAAAAAGCTAAGTAGTAGGCGTAGTTTGTTCATGGGTGATTAGGGTTATTAAGTTTTGCAAAGTTCCCTTATGCAAACTCCTGCCATTCTAGCAAACTTATGCTAATCGTTCGGCCTGAACTTGAGTTCCAGGTTACGAAACTGGGCAAGCAGGTCGGGTTGCGTGGGCAAAGGCAGCGGTTGTGACTGCAGAATGGCCCGCTCAACCGCATCATCGCACGCCGAAATTCCGCTACCCTTAACAAGCCGCGGCGAACCAATCAGCTCACCGGTGGGCATCAGGTTCAAGTTAAAGGTGAGCTCGGGCTTGCCGCTGCCGCACAGCTGAGAATTCACGTTCCGGCGTATCTTGTTGGTAATCAGCCCAATATATTTGGCCACCTCACTCGGATCCACCTTGGGTGAAGCAGAAGCGGCAGGGCCCGTTTTCGGAGCGGCTGCGTGCGTTGCCTTGGCATCTTCTTCCAACATGGCCTGCTGCAATTTCTTCAGCATGTCCTCTTTCGGCTTTTCATCCTTCTTTTTAGGCTCAGGCTTGGGTTCGAGCTTGGGCTCTTCTTTCGGCTTTACCGGTTTTTCTTCCTTGGGCTTCACCGGCTCTTTTTTCACCTGAATCTCGGCCTTGGGCTGCGGCTCAGGCGCAGGGTCAGGCTTGGGCTCGGGTTTGGGTTCCGGCTTGGGTTCTGGTTTTACCGGCTCAGGCGTCGGTTCCGGCTTGGGCGGCTGCACAGCTTTTTCGGCAGGAATCGCTTCCCATAGCTCGACCTGAGCGACGCTCATGGGCTGCACTGTTTTCCAGTGAAAGGAAAACAGCAGCAACATCAACAGCACCACGTGCACCAGCACCGACAGGGCGCCGGCACGCAGGGCAAAGGTATTTTCACGCTTGCGTATCATGCCAACCTATTTTGCGGGTTTGAGCAGCAGCCCAACCTTGTATTGCTTGAGGCCATCCATCAGGCTGACCACCTGGTCATATTTCACGTTTTTATCCGCAGCGATGACGATGGCACGGTCCGGCGTTTTCTCCAGCATAGTGCGCACCTCAAACAGCAACTGATCACGCTCCAGCGCCTTGCCTTCGATTTCAACCTGGTCATTGGCCTTGACGGTAATCACCAGCGGCGCCGCGGTCTGTTTCAGCGTCTGCCCAACCTGCGGCAGTTCCACCACGCCAGGGTTGGTCATGGGCGCAGTGACCATGAAGATCACCAGCAGCACCAGCGTCACGTCGATATAAGGAACGACGTTGATCTGGTTCATCATGCGCCGTTTACGGGTTCTCGCCATGATGCCCCCTTACTTGTTGCGCTGCAGGATGTTGGTGAACTCTTCCATGAAGCTTTCATAGCGCACGGCCAGTCGATCCACTGCAGAGGCGAAACGGTTGTAGGCAATCACCGCCGGAATGGCGGCAAACAGGCCAATCGCGGTCGCCACCAGCGCCTCGGCAATCCCCGGCGCTACATGGGACAAGGTTGCCTGCGCCATATTGGAAAGCCCACGGAAGGCGTTCATGATGCCCCACACCGTGCCGAACAGACCGATGTACGGACTGACCGAACCGACCGAAGCCAGGAATGGCAGATGCGAATCCAGATCATCCATTTCACGGTTGTAGGCCGCACGCATGGCACGTTGCGCGCCCTGGGTCACATCGCTGATTTCCAGGCCGCCCTGACGTTTCAGCTTGGCGTATTCCTTGAACCCGGCCTCGAAAATACTGGCCATGCCCTGGGCGCGCCGACGACCAGCATTGACACTGTCGTACAGCTTGTTGAGATCACCGCCGCGCCAGAATTCCTCTTCAAACGCCACCGCGTCGCGCTCGGCACTGCGTATGCTGAATACCTTGATGAAGATGTACCACCATGACACCAGGGAGGTGAGAAGCAAGATGGCCATGACAATCTGCACCGGCACGCTGGCGCCGGAAATCAGGGTATATAGGGACATATCCTCGCTGAGGTTCATTACTGCTCCATTTTTTTCATTGACTGTTGGATGGGGGCTGGGATCGTCACCGGCGTGTAATTGACGGCATCTATGCAGACAACTTCCACATCGGCTTCGGTCATTACTTGCCCGTCACGGATAATGGTTTGCTTGAATACCATGCGGCTACGGCCCATGCTGGCAAGCTGGCTATGTACCACGATGGCGTCATTGAAACGGGCGGGCTTTTTAAATTTGATCTGAATATTGCGCACAACAAAGATGATGCCAAACTGCGCGGTAAGTTCCGTCTGCTCATAGCCAAGACTGCGCAACCACTCGGTGCGGGCGCGCTCCATGAAGTTGAGATACTGGCTGTGATAGACAATGCCGCCGGCATCACTATCTTCGTAATACACGCGGATCGGCCAGAGAAACTGATCCATGGATGTAGCTTCGTTCATTCCTGCCATAAGCTTCCATTTTGCATGCTCGCCGGGGTCGGCAAGCCAAAATGCTGATAAGCCTGCTGGGTCGCCACGCGGCCACGCGGAGTGCGCATCAGGTAGCCCTGCTGAATCAGATAGGGCTCCAGCACGTCTTCTATGGTGTCGCGTTCCTCGCCGATGGCAGCAGCCAGATTATCCAGCCCTACCGGTCCACCGCCGAATTTTTCCAGCACGGCGAGCAGGAGCTTGCGATCCATGACATCAAAACCCAGCTTGTCGACATCCAGCATTTGCAATGCCGCATCGGCAATGGCCGGCGTCACTACGCCATCGGCCTTGACCTGGGCGTAATCGCGCACACGGCGCAACAAGCGATTAGCAATACGCGGCGTGCCGCGCGAACGCTTGGCGATCTCCAGCGCACCCGCCTCCTGCATGCTGACATCAAGCAAGGTAGCAGAACGGTGCACAATGCGCGCCAACTCATCGGAGGTATAAAACTCCAGGCGCGAGACAATGCCGAAGCGGTCGCGTAAGGGATTGGTCAGCATGCCGGCGCGCGTGGTGGCGCCCACCAGCGTGAATGGCGGCAGATCGAGCCGCACTGACCGCGCTGCCGGGCCTTCACCTATCATGATATCGAGCCGGTAATCTTCCATGGCGGGGTAGAGAATTTCTTCCACCACTGGCGACAGGCGATGGATTTCATCGATGAATAGCACGTCGTTGGGTTCAAGATTGGTCAGCAATGCAGCGAGGTCACCCGCGCGCTCCAGCACCGGGCCGGAGGTCTGACGCATGTTCACGCCCATTTCACGCGCAATGATATGCGCCAGTGTGGTCTTGCCCAGGCCGGGCGGGCCAAACAGCAAGACATGATCCAGGGCTTCGCTGCGACCACGCGCAGCGTTGATGAAGATTTCGAGCTGGCCGCGGGCTTTTTCCTGGCCGACATACTCGTCCAGCACCTTGGGGCGCAGGGCACGCTCCAGCGCCTCTTCCTCTCGGCCCAGCGGCTCGGCGGCGATCAGTCTGTCGGTTTCTATCATGGGCCTGTCAGGCGGTCTTTAATCAGGATTTGGAAAGGGATTTGAGGGCCAGACGGATACCGTCGGCCACCACAACATCGGCAGGCAATTGCTTGACCGCGGCCATGGCCTCCCGCTCATTGTAACCCAAGGCGAGCAAGGCGTTGAGCACATCGCCGCTGGCCGATTTTGCCTGGCCGGCGGGTGAGGTAAGGCCATCAACGCTGAATTTGTCTTTCAGCTCCAGCAGCAGGCGCTCGGCCGTCTTCTTGCCGATGCCGGGCACGCGGGTAAGCAGCGCGGTTTCCTGCAGGGCGACCGCTTGCGCCAGATCATCCACCGACAAGCCGCTCAGGATGGACAAGGCCGACTTGGCGCCTATGCCATTGACCTTGAGCAACTGGCGAAACGTCTGCCGCTCGCGATCGGTGCCAAAGCCATACAGCAATTGCGCATCTTCGCGCACGATAAACTGGGTCAGTAGCACCACTTTTTCGCCAAGTGCGGGCAGATTGTAGAAGGTACTCATGGGCACTTCGCATTCATAGCCGACCCCATGGCAATCAATCACCACTTGCGGCGGCGCCTTTTCAATCAGGACTCCGCTGATTCGGCTAATCATGAACAAACTCCCAGGAGTGTCGCCATGGCAACACGGTTACGTCATTACGTTGAATATAAAGGCCATGCCAACAAAAAAATGTATCACACCAGCCGCCCGCCACGTACGCGGAACCCAGCGGTTGCCAAAAGGCCCAGCCCCTGCCCGCCATGGGCGTGGCATATGGCGCACGCCAGGGCATCGGCCGAATCCGGCTTGGGTACACCAGGCAGCTTCAGCAGGCGCTTCACCATCTCCTGCACTTGCTCCTTGGCGGCGTGGCCGTTGCCTACCACCGACTGCTTGACCTGCAAGGCAGTGTATTCCGCCACCGGCAAATGCTGGATGACCGCCGCACAAATGGCGGCACCTCGCGCCTGCCCCAGCAACAACGTGGACTGCGGATTCACGTTTACAAATACTTTTTCAATCGCCACCTGCTCGGGCGCATAGGTCGCAATCACCTCGGCCAGGCCATCCAGTATGATTTTCAGCCGAGTGGGCAGGTCTTCAATCTCGGCGCCCTTGCCCTGCGTGGTCTTGATGGTGCCACTGGCAACATAGCTCAGTTTTTCGCCGGTTTTCTCAATGACGCCAAACCCGGTCAGGCGCAACCCTGGATCAATGCCAAGGATGCGCATCAGCCGCGCCCTGTCGCCATGGGCGATTTCACTCTTCGATCACCGCCGTGGTGTAAACATCCTGCACATCGTCCAGGTCTTCCAGCGCGTCAAGCAGCTTTTGCATCTTGGCGGCATCGTCACCGGTGAAGACGGTTTCATTCAACGGCTTCATGGTCACTTCTGCCAGCACGGCTTTGAGGCCGGCCGCTTCCAGGGCTTCTTTCACCGCAGTGAAATCCGCAGGCGGCGTAATCACTTCGATACTGCCATCGTCATCGGTAATTACGTCTTCCGCACCGGCTTCCAGCGCGGCTTCCATCACCTGTTCTTCGCTGGTACCCGGCTCAAATACCAGGGTGCCGCAATGCTTGAACATGAAGGCCACACAGCCATCGGTGCCCAGATTGCCGCCATTTTTGGACAGGGCATGACGTACATCCGCCACGGCGCGCTGCTTGTTATCGGTCATGCAGTCGATGATGATGGCGGCGCCACCAATGCCATAGCCTTCGTAACGGATTTCTTCGTAGTTCACGCCTTCCAGCTCACCGGTACCGCGCTTGATGGCGCGGGTGATGTTTTCTGCCGGCATGTTTTCTTCTTTGGCTTCAGCCACCGCAGCACGCAGGCGCGGGTTGAAGTTGACATCACCGCCACCCAGACGGGCTGAAACGGTAATTTCCTTGATCAGCTTGGTAAAAATCTTGCCGCGCTTGGCATCCTGACGGCCCTTGCGGTGCTGAATATTGGCCCATTTGGAATGACCTGCCATGACTAAATCCTCTAACCCTTTAAATTCGCCGGATTTTACCATAGCCAGGCATGCCGCTGGCAGTGCCGCGCACAAGCAATAAACAGTCGAGGGAAAATTGGACGGGTTAATCCTGGCCCATTGCCGGGTCTATGCTTTCGCGGCTGCGCATGCTGCGGAGTGAAATAATGACGAGTGCGGCACCGATAAGCAGCATGCCGATCGACTCACCCGGTGTCGGGCGTTCGCCCAATTGCCACCAGGCCGCCAGCACGCCAATGACCGGTGCCAGCATGGAAGTCATGCTAGCGATGCCGGCAGGCAGGCGCTGCAGGGCGTATAGCCACAGCATCCAGGCCAGCGCATTGCAGAGAATGGCATTGAACGCTACGGCGCCGATAAATTGCGCCGTCCATTGGATGGGAGCGGCAGGCACGATTAGAGCGACCGCTACCAGTGGCAGCGAGCCGAAAAACATCTGCCAGGCAGTGAGCGAGAGCAGATCAAGCTCGGGGGAGCGCTGATGCAGTCTCTTGGCGACTATCACCGACAAGGCCCAGAACACGCCCCCCAGAACGGCGAGCGCCATGCTGAACAGATCAGCCCCCAGATGCAGAGGATCCAGGATGAACAACAGCCCCAGCACCGAGCAGGCTACCGCCAGCCATTGGCTGCCGCGGATTTTTTCGCCGAGCAGGGGCCAGGCCAATATCATCACCCAGAATGGCATGGTGTAAGTCAGCACGGCGGTTTTGCCTGCACCGCCTTCTACCAGCGCCCAGATGATGAGGCCGGTAAATCCGCAGGTTTGCAGCACGCCCAGCAAAAGCAAAGTAGGAATTTGCCTTGGCCGAATAGGACGGCGCAAGATCGGCAACAGCAGCAGCAGGCAAAGCGCGCCCAGAAAGGTACGCAGCGCGCCAAACTGAAATGCCCCGGCATACTGCAAGGCATGCTTCATCACCACCCAGTTATACCCCCACAGCACAGCAAGCAGAAGCAAAGCCAGGAAAGCGCGCAAGGTTGCGCTAGCGGAGGTATTCATGGGGCAGGATTAATTCCAGGTATGGGTATAGAGCTTCCAGCTGCCACCAGCCTGACGGCGGTACAGCAGATGCACATTGCCGCTGAATGCCTGGCGTTCACCAGCGGCATTTACCGCAGCGGCGCTCCAGCGACCGCGCTGAAAGGCCAGCGTTTCGTCGGCGCCCACTTCCAGCAGCTCCAGTTTGTGGTCAACCACGCCCTGACCGATGAGGTCGCGCCAGAAATCCAGGATCGCCTTGCCGCCGGTAACCTGAGCGGCGCCGGAAGGCAGCAGACTTGCTTCATCATCGTAAAACGAAGCCACCAGGGCAGGCTGCTGACTATTGAAAGCGGCGTCCCAGGACTGGTTCAATGTTGTGAATTGGGCCTTCAACGTATCGTTGGTTTGCATGGTGAGACTCCTTAGCGAGGGTTAAAAACGAATGAAAACGGATGGATGTTGCAGAAATTCAGGCCTGAATCATGGCCGGCACCCCGGCCACGATCAGGTGCAGCATCTCGTGCAGGTGCTGGCGGCCGGTTTCATCGAGACCGGACATGCACTGCTTGAGGCGGCTGTAATAATCCGGCATCACTTGATCCAGCTTGGCCTGACCGGCGGCAGTCAGTCGCACGCTGATATTGCGGCGGTCTTCCCCGGCATACAGGCGCTCCACCAGGCCATCGCGCTCCAGGCCATCAATCAGGCCGGTCATGGTGGCGCGCGAAACACCGGCTTTTTGCGCCAGCACCGAAGGCGTGGAGCTCAGGGTTTCTTCGCGCATGAGCAGGATGAGCACCCACCAGCGCCCCTGCAAAAGGCCATGCCGACTGAGGCAGGTATCCAGCGCAATCGATAGATCAGTTGCCACCCGCAATAAATGCAGGAAAGACGAAATCGCCGAGACATCAGCCTCGGGATAGCGCTGGGCAAATTTTTCCAGCACTTCAGGGGTAGGGAGATCGCGTAGTTGCAACATGATTAGGCTCATTATAGTTAGCCAGCTAACTATGTCAAGCCCCGAAGGGATTTAAGGTTCAACTAAACGGACGATAGGTGTATATTCAAATTTCGAAACAAGCCCTTGCGTGCATCAGGCGCGGGCCGAAAAAAAGAACAGGCAGTGTGATAAGCCTTAAAAACGTTCGAGGAGGATGTATGAAAACAGTACGGCAATTGCTGGAAGAAAAAGGTAATACCATCTTATCCGTCGGCCCCGACAGCCTGGTATTCGACGCCCTCAAGATCATGGCGGAGTATCGTGTAGGTGCCCTGCTCGTGATGCGCGGGCAGGCATTGGTGGGTATTTTTTCCGAACGGGATTATGCGCGTGAGGTGGTGCTCAAGGGCAAAACTTCCAAGACCACCCCTGTCTCCGACATCATGTCGCATCAGGTGATCACGGTATCGCCCGACCAGACGGTGGATGAATGCATGAACCTGATGTCCGGCAAGCGCATACGCCATTTGCCGGTGATCGAGCATGGCCAGGTGGTCGGCGTGCTGTCGATAGGTGATCTGGTCAAGGCCACCATCGAATACCAGCAGTTCCTGATTCAGCAGCTGGAAAGCTACATCCAGAGCTGAGCCCTGCGTTGGCGTCAACTGCGCGCGGAGGACTCAGTGTGACAGCCGCCAGCATTCAGCTCAGCGGCTGCCCGCCTCAGGCCGCCCTACCTGCTCCCAACCCTGGTTGATGCGTTCGCGCCTGTCATTGCCTTGCTGCTCTTCCGTCAGAATGCGGGTGAGGTCGTTCCGCATGCGCAGGCTGTTGACCACCACTTGCTGCATGTCATTGCGTATCGGATGGCTTTCCCACATCAGCTTTTCATCGTGCTGGCGGAAACGCCAGGTAGTGCGATACGCATGAAAACGGCTATAGCCCAGCTCGGTCAGCACTTTTTCGCCCAATTGCAAGGCGCCGGCAAAGGTCTCGCGAACAAAATCGATCTCCATATCCATGTATTCGAAGGCGTAAGTGCGGTTGCGGGCACGCGCCAGTATGGTCACCTGCGGATAGTGTTTGTGCACATAGCGCGCTGTTTCCAGCGCATCTTCGGCATTATCAATCGCCAGTATCAGCAGCTTGGCATTGGCGATACCCGCAGCCCGCAGCACATCGGGCCGGGTAATGTCGCCGTAATAGGCTTTGTGGCCAAACTGCCGCATGAGGTCGATCTGGTTAGGGTCGAAATCAATCACGGTGGGTGGCTGCCCTACGCTGCTAAGCAAGCGGGTGATCACCTGGCCAACCCGCCCGAAGCCCGCCACAATCACCGCACGCTGTTCCTCAAAGGTGTCGTGCCGCGCCGATTTACGGTTAAGCCGTTTGCGCATATACACACCATGCGCCAGCATGAAGAGCGGCGTGGTCAGCATGGAAATCGCCACCACGGAATTCAATAAACTGGCCGTATCGTCCGGGAAAATTCGCGCATCAGCAGCAGCGTTGAAGATCACAAAGGCAAACTCACCGACCTGCGACAAGGTCAGGGCAAACAGCAGGGCATCCTGGGATTTGTGACCGAATCCGCGTGCCAGGCCAAACAGCAATACCAACTTCAGCAGCACAAAGCCCAGGCCAAGCCCAAGTACCAGCCAGGGCTGCTGCATGATCAACGGCAGATTGACCGACATGCCGACCGCGATAAAGAACAAGCCCAGCAGCAAGCCCTTGAACGGTTCAATATCCAGCTCAAGCTCCTGCCGGTATTCCGAATCCGCCAGCAGCACGCCGGCGATAAACGCGCCCAGGCCCATGGACAAGCCCACCGAGGTCATGAGGATGGACACGCCTATGATGAGGAACAAGGCAAATGCGATGAAAATCTCACGCAAGCCGGTATTGGCGATATAACGCAGGATAGGCCGCAGCAGGTATTTGCCGCCAACGATCAGCACCACCACCAGCGCAATGGCTTTGGTAATGGCGAGCCAGTCCATATGAAAACCGGTAGCGGTTTCCGTGCCTGGGGCAATCACCAGCAGCAGGATCATGAGCGGAATCACCGCCAGATCCTGGAACAGCAACACGGCAAACGCCGAGCGGCCCGAAGGCTGCGCCAGTACGCCCTGCTCCGCCAGCACCTGCATGGCAATGGCGGTGGATGACATCGCCACGCCCATGCCAGCCACCAGCGCCAGCCGCCAATCCAGATGCAGGAACAAGCCCAGCGCCACCACAAGACCTATGGTCAGCAGCACCTGCAAACCGCCCATGCCAAAAATCGGCATGCGCAACTCCAAGAGCTTGTCGAGCTCGATTTCCAGGCCGATCAGGAACAACATCATGACCACGCCAAATTCGGAGAAGTGCAGCACGGTTTCGGTTTCGGCAATCAGGCCCAGCCCCCACGGGCCGATGAGTATGCCGGCAATCAGGTAGCCAAGCACCGAGCCCAGGCCCAGGCGTTTGGACAAGGGCACGGCCAGTACGGCAGCCCCCAGATAGACAGCGCCTTGCAGCAGCAAGGCCGGTGTGTGTACTTCAGCCATGCTTACTCTCCCGCCAGAAAATCAACTTGCGGCGCGTGCGCGGTATGCACCACCGGCGGCAGCTCACCCTCGACCAGCGCCTGCACCCAGGCCGCATATTGCGCGGCGCGTTTTTGCAGGGCGATTTCATCCAGCTGATTTACGTCCTGCGTTAAAAAAGGCTGCAAATACGGCATGCCGCACAAGGTGGCGGTCTGCTCAAACGGCCGCAGCAACTCGGCAATCGAAAACTGGTTATACGCCATGCGCTGATAGACATTGGCCGCGCCGCCGCTGGTAATGGCATGCACCCAGGGTTTGCCGCGCAAGGCATCGGCATCGTCACCATAAGCCCAGCCGAACGTCAGCACCGTGTCCAGCCAGTTTTTCATCAGCGACGGGCATGAATACCAGAACAGCGGATGCTGAAATACCAGCACATCATGCTCCGCCACCAGCGCCTGCTCATGTTCAACATCAATCATCTGCTCGGGATAATGCTCATACAGGTCATGCACGGTCACGTTGGGCAACTCGCACACGGCTGTGAGCAGGGCGCGATTCACGCGGGAGGCTTCGGCATAGGGATGGGCAAACAGGATCAGGACACGTTGTGCCATCAAGGCGATTCCTTCTTGGGGATTTCCATGCGGTAGCTGTCATAGCTGCGGTTTGCCGCATCCATGCAGTTCTGCCATTGAATGGGATCAGTGAACAGGCGACACTCAGCCTGACGCGTAGCAAGTGCACTATCGTAAAGCTGGCGGCCGCTACAACCCACGGTCAACAGCACCAGCATCAGGCATAAGAATTGGCGCATAAGGCTTACTCGCCGATGATCTTGACCAGCACGCGCTTTTTGCGGCGGCCATCAAATTCACCGTAGAAAATCTGTTCCCACGGGCCAAAGTCCAGCTGACCTTCGGTAATCGCTACCACCACCTCGCGCCCCATGACCTGGCGCTTCATGTGCGCATCGGCATTGTCTTCGCCGGTATCGTTATGGCGATAATTGCGGATAGGCTCATGCGGCGCCAGGCGCTCCAGCCATTCCTTGTAATCGTGGTGCAGGCCGGATTCATCATCATTGATGAACACACTGGCGGTAATGTGCATGGCATTCACCAGCACAAAGCCTTCGCGCACGCCGCTTTCACGCAGGCACTCGCGGATCTGCGGGGTAATGTTGATGAACGCGACACGGGTGGGAGGATTGAACCAGAGTTCCTTGCGGTAGCTTTTCATGCGGGCGCCTTTCTTCGATCTAGAGGTTATTCAAGCTGCATTATAGCCAGCGCGACTGGTGAGTAAACAAACAAAAGGAGGCCGCGAAGGCCTCCTGCATGCACAACTGGAAAGACGAGCGTGGCTAGATTTTGCCGTCCAGGCCCATTTGATAATACTTGTGCACGATCTTCTCCTGATTTTCCAGCAGCCAGTCGATGCTGGGCTCGTTACGCATGGCTTTATGAATCGCTTGCGCGGTCGCCTTGCGATGCAGCTCAAACAGCACCTTGTGATCCAGGTCATCCTTGTCAGCGACGCTAGGGTGCAGCCAGACCGACACAATAATGCCGATGTCGTTGACCTTTTCCTTGGGAATATCGCCATTGCGCACTGCATCCAGCACACCATTGGCAATCGCCGCCTGCACTGTGCCCATCAAAATATTAGTGTAGCGGGAATTATCCACCGTCACCTTGCTCACCATCAGCGTAGCTGGACGCACCATCACATCGGTATTCAGGATCGCCAGCACCCGGGTATGCCCCTTGACCTGATCCCCCAGCAGATTGGCAAACGCCACGCCCATAGGGCCGCTCATTTCGCCAATGGCCACTTCCGGCTCGGCCGCCGTTCCCGGTGGGCCACCGGCGACCAATGCTTCACCTACCCGCATCACTATCGGATCACTCATCGCTTGCTCCTTGAGATTGAAAGAAAAAAGGAAGCGGGCCCGCCTGTGGCAGGCCCGCCATTGAACATCATTCGTAGAGGTACGACGTTAGCTGCTGCATGAAGTTGCACCTGCAGCGCAGGCCGCAGGCAGAACGCTAGTGCTTGAGCCCAGTGACCCAGCGGCTATACACCGCACTCGCCACTTGATTCAGCGCCGCCACCTGCTCCGGCGCCGCCGCCATGATGGATTGTGGTGCCTGCACACTGGGCTGGTGCAAGGCGGATTCAATTTCCTTGGCACTGGTCGTGCACCAGGTATTCACCAGATCCACCGTCATTTCGATATGGCACTGGAAGCCAATGTGCTTGCCCATGACAAAGGCCTGGTTGCAACATTGCGCATTGCCCAGTAACGGCTGGGCATTGGGTGGCATGCTGAAGGTCTGGTAATGCCACTCAAAGGTGGTGAATTCGCGCGTACCGCCCAGCCATTCCTCCGCCAGTGCGGCATCCGGCGCCTGCACCGTGTGCCAGCCGATTTCGGCGCAATGGTTATCGGTAATCTGCCCACCCATGGCGCGTGACAGCAACTGCCCGCCCAGACAATGCCCCAGCACGGGGATATCCTGCGCCACGGCATCCTGAATAATCTCCAGCAAAGGCGGAATCCACGGCAGAGGATCATTCACGCTCATGGGACCCCCCATCATCACCAGACCACTGTAATCGGTGATCGGTTGGGGCAAGGAATCGCCGGCGTGCACGGAAATGCGGCGCCATGGGATCCCCATGCGGTTCAGGTAATGCGCAAAAAAGGCGGGCGTATCATTGGCGGTAAACTGGACAACGGCAACGGGCTTCATGACAAATTTCGATTTCAAAAACAATGGGTGAATGATACACCGAAAGCATGCACGAATCGTGCCGCAGAAGGCTAGCGCGAGGCAGCAAAGACATTATTCATCGATAAAAAATGCATCTTTGTTCAGATGCATTTTTTATCTTTTGAGAACCCGCTATCAATTGATGGCGAAGCGCACCTTGTGCAGATGATAGCCCTGCCGGTCTATGTCTCGGATCGCATCCGCGGCCAGGGAATCCTCACCAATTTCCACCCCACTCTTCTGCCGGATCAGCTTGGCATAGTCAGGATCATCCACCGCAATTCGGGAAACATCCGCCCCGGACTGGACGGAAAGATACTTCTGGCTGCTGCTGGCGCTCTGATAGATATCGATTTTCATGGTGATCTCTCCTTTAAAGTACCCAACAAACTGCACATAGTTAGAAACCGGAAAAGCGGTCAGGTTCACAGGATTTTTTAAGCTTTTCACTGGCAAGTCATATTCACGATATTGCCTCATGGTATACATTGGCGTTGCAAAGGCAGTACCACATAAAACCAATTCGTTAATCAGCGTTCATTCATCAAAAAAAGGGGCAGCGCCAGCCTGGGCCGGTGCTGAAAAAACATGCCATCATTTCTTCGTTTACTTTGCGCTCTTATGTTTCTGGCATTGGCGGGATGCGCCTCGGTGGCCGAGCTCAAGCAGGAACTGAACAGTCGCCAATCCGTAGCAAGCTCACTTGAGCAACTCGACTATCGTCCACTGGCATCGGAAGTCCCCCTCAGTATCAAGATGAATGAGCAGCAAGCCTATCTATTCCCCAGTGGTAAAAGTTTTGCCGCTGGGCTGGAGGTTCCTGATGCAGCCAATCCTCATAAACTCGAAATAAAGAGCTACCTCACCAGCAGTTACATTCCATCGGCGAGTGTATTCGTGCCGCGCTTTTTGTTCCTGGATGCGCAGAAACATATCGTCGGTGAGCTTGGCAAATACCGGCTGGTGCTCGACAACGACTTCTGGAAAGGCAGTTATTTCCGTGCCAGCGTCGTGGTGCCCGCCTCAACGGCTTTCATCGTCATGTATACCGATGAGCTCCCCGAGCCCTCGCTTGCCATATTCAATGGCAATGGTGTGGAATACCCGATGCCGCACGCGCCATCAGGCAGTGTCACGCTCAGCCTGAGCAAGCCTTTCCCGCCAGATCATGATTTTTCCAGCGCACTGATCAAGGAATCGGTACAAACCTACAGCACCAGTAAAGCCGATTTTTTTGTCGTCACCAAAATTCAACAGACCTCCGCCAATAACAGCCTGCAGAAAACCTTGCAGGTGAATGCAGGGCGCGGACTGGTTATGACGCCTGTCCTGGTTGATCAGGAAATTGCCATACAAAAAGTCAGCATGCAGCTGATGGGCCGAACGCACTATGCCGCGCCTATCCTCACGCTGACCAACAAGGTCTACGAAATCAAGGGCGAAGTAGAATTCACCCCGGAAGCCAACAAGGTCTACTTGGTCAAAGGCGTACTGAGCGAAGATTACTCTGCCGTCTGGCTTGAAGAAGAAGGCAGCGGTAAGATCATGGGCAACAAGATCGAAAAACACGGCTCTACCGCGCTTGGCATCCTGGAAAAATAACACACCGAAAAATAACACACCGGGTATGTCCACCCATCGGGCATAGCCGGTCATGCATTGATATAAACCAGGGGAAATCACAACAATGGGCATCACCCGACTCGCCTGCGCACTGCTGATCAGCGTGCTCAGCCTTACCAGCGCCGAACTGCTGGCCGCCACCAAAAACGACAAGGCCAGCAAGGCCGCGACCAGTGCCAATGTCGTGGTCTCCGAAGGCTTCCGCTATGACATCACCCCGGCACCCGCCTTTGTGCAGACATCTAACCGGCCAGTCCAGAAGACCACGGCCACGGATAGCGACCAGGAGTTTTTGCTGCAGGAGCGGCAAATTTCGCTGCTCAATAAGACGCCACAGCGCTATGTCCATACGCAATCCACGGCGTATTCCAGTACCGCGCTGGAGTCGGTATCTCAGGTCTATATCGAGTTCAATCCCGCTTTCGAACAACTGGCCCTGCATGCGATTCGCGTATGGCGCGACGGCAAGGCGGTGGATCTGACGAAAAAGGTGAAACTGGATCTGCTGCGACGTGAAAGCAATCTGGAAAAAAGCATGTACGAAGGTAATGTCACCGCCGTCGGCATCCTGCCGGACATTCGCGTACAGGACGTCGTTGAAGTCGAGTACAGCGTATCTGGCACTAATCCAGTGTTTGGCAACCACTATGCCAATCTTTTCACCATGACGCAGATGAAGCCGGTCAGGGAATACCGCTTCCGCATGATCTACCCGGAATCGCGCCAGATCACATGGAAGCTTCCTGCCGGTGTCAGCGCCAGGGAAAGCACGCAGGCCGGTATCAAACAGATCGACATCGTCCAGAACAATATCAAGCCTTTCATAGAGGAAGACAAAACCCCGGGCTGGTATAGCGCGCAACAATTCGTCGAAATCACTGAATACAAAAGCTGGGACGAGGTGAATCAATGGGCGAGCGGCCTGTTTGCCTATAACGCCCCCTTGAGCAGCGAGCTGCAGCAAAAAGTGCAGGACTGGCAAAGCCGCAAGTTGTCACAGGCCGAGCTGGTGGTGGAAGTATTGCGCTGGGTGCAGCAGGACATACGCTACTTTGGCATTGAGATGGGCGAAAACTCGCACCTGCCTGCCGCGCCGGATGTCACCTTCAGCAGAAAATATGGCGACTGCAAGGACAAGAGCCTGCTGCTGGTGACCCTGTTGCGCGCGCTGGGCATCGAGGCACGCCCTACCCTGGCTTCCATGTTCATGAACCGCAATGTGGAAAAGATGCTGCCATCGCATGCGGTGTTTGACCACGCCATTGTGCAGGCGGTGATCGATGGAAAAACCTACTGGCTGGACGCTACCCGCGCCCCGCAATATGGCAGGCTAGCCAATCTCAGCCTGGCCGATTATGGCTATGTGCTGGTGCTCAACAGCCCGCAGCTGCTGCAGGACACGCGTCTGCCTGACACTTACGAAACGCTTTATCAGCGCAGTGACAGCTTGAAACTACCTAGTTTCAAGGGCGATGCCACGCTGGTTTCTGTTTATAAGGCAACCCGCAACGCCGCCGACAGCCTGCGCCAAATGCATGAACAGCTGCCTGCCGAGCAATTCGATCACGCATTTCAGGATACGCTGTTGCGCGTCTACCCCCATGCCCGCATTGACGGCAATGTGGAATACGCCGATGACCAGACCAACAACCAGGTCACGGTCACCACCAGACTGACGATAGCCGACCTGCTGACCTACGAGCCAGGCCGCCTGGGTGGCGCTTTTTATGCCACCGAAATCGCCAGCTGGGCCGAGCTGCCGCAAAATACCCAGCGCGTCACGCCTTTCGGCCTTGCCAAAAACATGCGCATCGCCCAGACCTTTGAGCTGGAGTTTCCTGTATCGCCGCAAATTCAGCCGGCCAAAACCAACAACACCAAACCGGGCGAATATCTGACCCTGAACGCAAGCTCGACCACCACCACGCAAAAATACGCGATCTCGCTCGCGCTGAAAGCGAACAAGGAAGCCGTGCCCGCGCAGAAAATCAACGATTACACCACCGAAGCCCGCAAGGTGCGCGATCAGTTGGGCATGACTTACAGCATCCCCATCAACACCTACAACATGGACGATCTTAAAGCCTTGCAGCGCGTGATCGGCCGTTTTGACCAGAAATACGGTAACAGCACCTCAGGCCGTGCCGCCTTGCGTAAAAAGGATCAGATCAACCTGATCGTCGTCAGTCGCGATATCGCCTCGGGCAAGCTCAGCAATAGCAACCTCGCCCAGGCTTACAAGCTGCGCGCCACCGCTTACGATGACAAAGGTGACAGCGCGCAGGCACTCAAGGATATCCGCATGGCGCAACAGCTGGCCCCGGACAATACTGAATACCGCCTGTTCGAAGCGACGACCCTGCTTAACAACGGCGAGTATGACGCCGCGATCACACGCTTTGCGGCCCTGGCGGTGAATGAGGCTTCGCTCTCGCCAGCAGAACAGTGGATGCTGAACCAGCAATACGGGCAAAGCCTGCTGATGAGCGGCAAACCGCAGGAAGCCAGTGAAAAACTCGCCAACGCGTTGCGCCTCGCCGACAGCAGTGAAACTCGCTTGCAAAGCGCGATCTGGCAATACATTGCCAGCGGCTCACCCAACGCTGGGGCCCCAGGCCTCAACCAAGTACTGGAATCGATGCCGGACAATGACTGGCCGCACCCCGTGGCCGAGATGCTGGCCGGCAAGATCAGCCCTGACGCGCTGATTGCCAAAGCCGCTTCCACGGATATCGGCGTGAGGGAAGACCAGTATTCCGAAGCCTATTTCTATCTGGGCAAGTATTACCAGATGACCAACCAGCCGGAAAAAGCCAAGGATGCTTTCAACAAATGCCTGGCCCAGGGCGTGACCGAATTTATGGAACACAACCTGGCCACACTGGCACTGGGCAAAGCCAAAACCATACGCAAAGACGACGTTGGCGGATTTTTTGATTAAGCCCGCCAGCCATTCATGACAAAAAACAAAAGCCCGCATATGCGGGCTTTTGCTTTCAGACCATCACCGCAGCAAGCGGTAGCTGCGGTGACAGGGTGAGCTTAGTACTGTACCTGACCAGGAATCCAGCTGGTACCAGCGAGCGGCACCTTCGCCATGGCGGCCGATTCCACGGTCAGCGCGACCAGGTCTTCCGGCTCCAGGTTGTGCAGGTGTGACTTGCCGCAAGCACGGGCGATCACCTGGGCTTCCATGGTCATGACCGCGAGGTAGTTGGCGAGGCGACGGCCGGCTTTGACCGGGTCCAGACGCTTCATCAGCTCGGGATCTTGCGTGGTGATGCCTGCAGGGTCCTTGCCTTCATGCCAGTCGTCGTAAGCACCGGCAGTGGTGCCCAGGGCCTGGTATTCGCTTTCGAGGCGTGGGTCGTTGTCACCCAGTGCCACCAGCGCGGCGGTACCAATCGCCACGGCATCGGCACCGAGGGCCAGCGCCTTGGCAACATCGGCACCGTTGCGGATGCCGCCGGAGACAATCAGCTGTACCTTGCGGTGCATGCCCATGTCCTGCAGGGCTTGCACGGCCGGACGAATCGCCGCCAGGGTAGGAATACCGACGTGCTCGATAAAGACTTCCTGCGTGGCGGCAGTACCGCCTTGCATGCCATCCAGCACCACAACATCGGCACCGGCTTTCACCGCCAGGGTAACGTCGAAGTATGGGCGAGTGGCGCCAACCTTCACGTAGATGGGCTTTTCCCAATCTGTAATTTCACGCAGTTCGGCGATCTTGATTTCCAGATCGTCCGGACCGGTCCAGTCGGGGTGACGGCAGGCAGAACGCTGGTCCACGCCCTTGGGCAGGCAGCGCATCTTGGCCACGCGGTCGCTGATCTTCTGGCCCAGCAGCATGCCGCCGCCGCCCGGCTTGGCGCCCTGGCCAATCACGACTTCAATCGCGTCGGCCTTGCGCAGGTCGTCCGGGTTCATGCCATAGCGTGATGGCAGGTATTGATACACCAGGATGGAAGACTGGCCACGCTCTTCCGGCGTCATGCCACCGTCACCGGTAGTGGTGCTGGTGCCAACGGCGCTGGCGCCGCGACCCAGGGCTTCTTTAGCGGGGCCGGACAAGGCACCGAAGCTCATGCCGGCAATGGTCACCGGGGTTTTCAGGTGGATAGGCTTCTTGGCGAAGCGGGTGCCGAGAACCACGTCGGTACCGCACTTTTCGCGATAGCCTTCCAGTGGGTAACGGCTGACCGAGGCGCCCAGGAACAAGAGATCATCAAAGTGCGGCAGCTTGCGCTTGGCACCGGCACCGCGGATGTCGTAGATACCGGTCGCGGCAGCGCGACGGATTTCAGACAGGGTGTAAGGGTCGAATGTCGCGGAGAACCGTGGCTGTGTCTGCGGGGTTTTAGGGGTATCACTCATGATTAATAGGCTCCTGCGTTATCGACATGGAAGTTATACAGCGTGCGGGCAGAGCCGAAGAGCTTGAAGCTGTCCGGGCTGATATCGGCATGGCCGGACTTGGCGAGCAGATCCACCAGTATCTGACGTGCTTCGTCGTCCATCGGTTTTTCTTCGCAATCGGCGCCCAGGCTCTTTACCTCGCCGCGTACAAACAGGCGGGCTTCGTACAGAGAGTCGCCCAGCGCTTCACCGGCATCGCCCAGCACCACCAGGTTGCCGGCTTGTGCCATAAAGGCGGAGAAACTGCCGACCGAACCACCGACCACAATATCGGCACCCTTGAGCGAGATACCGCAGCGCAGGCCAGCATCGCCATCAATAATCAGCAGACCACCTTGTGCCGTGGCACCGGCGGCATTGGAAGCAAAGCCCTTGACGTGCACCACACCGGACATCATGTTTTCGGCCACACCGGTACCGGCGCTGCCAGTTACCACCACGCTGGCCAGCTGGTTCATGCCCGCCGCGTAGTAACCGGCGTGACCATCAATCGTTACCTGCACATCGGACTTGAGGCCAACGGCGATATTGTGGGCGCCATTCGGGTTATCAATCACCACGTGCTTGCCATTCAACTCGGCAGCCGGGCTGTGCAGGTACTGGTTAACCTCGCGCAAAGGCGTTGCCGCCAGATCAAATTTTAGACTTTCCATACATACATCTCCTTGGGCGAAGGTTCAAACACGTGCGCATTCTTTACATCGGGCAAGTGCGCCAGCGAGCGGAACTCGGACGCAATCGCCACATAATCATCATGCTCGGCAACAACGGCGGGCTTGCAAGCAAACGGATCGCGGATCAGGGCCAGCTGGTCCTTGGTGCCCATCAGCAGGGTGTAGAAACCATCCAGCTCGTCAAAACCATGCTCCAGCGCAGTCTTCAGATCATCGCCTTCGCGCATGCGCCATTCCAGGAAGCGGCAAGCGGCTTCGGTATCGTTATCGGTCTCAAAGTCGATACCTTCGTGCTGCAGCTTGCGGCGCAGGCTGTTGGCGTTTGAAAGTGAACCGTTGTGTACCAGGCACCAGTCACGGCCCGCGGTGAACGGGTGGGCGTGGGCCGGGGTAATCGCAGACTCGGTCGCCATGCGGGTATGGCCGACCAGATGGGTGCCGCTGACATGTGGCAGGTCGTAACGGGCGGCGACATCCGCTGGCAGGCCGGTATCCTTGTACACATCAATCGACTGGCCGACGGACAGCATATGGATTTGCGGATAGTGTTCCTTGATCCAGGTCTTGATGGTCGGGGTTTCCAGATGCGAGATCAGGATGGCGTGATTACCCTTGGTGCTGAGGCTGACCTTGCTGCCCAGATGTGCATCAAAGTCATGTGCCAGGCCTTGCCAGTTGAAGTCCATGGTCGGGGCATACAGGCTGTACTTCAGCTCATTGCCAGCGACCGGCGCGGTAAATACCGCCATACCGGCCGAGTCCGGGCCACGTTCCGTCATACCGATCAGCATCGGCATCATCAGCTCGCCAATGTTGGCGCGCATGCTGGGGTTTTTAACCAGCAAACCTACAATTCCACACATGATGTTGCTCCTTTCAAATTCATTCACAGGGGGCGGAGAGGGCCTCCGCCATGCGCTGCCAGGCAGCGCGCTCAAATACCAGACTAGTAAAACTGTACGTAGCGATTGATTTCCCAATCCGACACATGGCGCATGTAATCCACCCACTCCATGCGCTTCAGCTCGACGAACTCCTTGCTAAGGCCGGGGCCCATGGCATCCATAATCACCTGGTCGGCTTCCAGCGCATCCAGCGCCTCGCCCAGGTTTTGCGGCAGGATGTTAATGCCGAATTCAGCCAGCTGCTCCAGGCTGTAGTCGTAGAGGTTGTCATCACGACCAGTGCCAGGGTCCAGCTCGCGTGCTACACCATCCAGACCCGCAGCGATAACGGCTGCGGTAGCCAGGTAAGGGTTGCAGCTGCCATCGGGCAGGCGCAGTTCCAGGCGGCCGTAGGGAATACGCACCAGCGTGGAACGGTTGTTGTTGCCATAGGCGATGTAAGCCGGTGCCCAGGTGGCGCCAGACAGCGAGCGGCCGACGACCAGCCGTTTGTAGGAGTTAACCGTCGGTGCGCACACGGCAGCCAGCGCCGGGGCGTGGGCCAGTATGCCGCCGAGGAAGTGGTAAGCCAGCTTGGACAGACCCAGACCGCTGGGGTCACTATCGTCCTGGAACAGGCTCTTTTTGCCGTCACCTATCGACATGTGCATGTGCATGCCATTGCCGGGACGGTTGCTGAATGGCTTGGGCATGAAGGAACAGATGATGCCCAGTTCGTTGGCAATCTCGCTCGCCGCCATCTTGAACATGATGTAGTCATCGGCGCTCTTCAGGCAGTCGGCATAGGTGTAGTTGATTTCAAACTGGCCGTTGGCATCTTCGTGGTCGATCTGGTAAATATCCAGCCCCACTTCCACCAGCGATTCGGTCAGTTTTTCCAGGAAAGGTGAGTGACGGGTAATGCCCTTGTAGTCATAGCAGGGCTTTTGCAGCGTGTCGCTGTCATCAAACGGGTGCACCGCGCCATGCTCGTCTTTCTTCAGCAGGGAGAACTCAGGCTCGAGGCCGGTGTAGAGCGTCCAGCCTTTTTCGGCGAGACGGGCAATCTGCTGTTTCAGCACTACACGGGTATCAAATTCGTAAGGCTTGCCATTCACATGGCCATCGCACACCAGGCGTGCATAGCCCGGCTGCCAGGGAATCAGACTCAGTGTGGAGAGTTCACCTATCGCCATATAGTCAGGGCCATTGGGCGCAATGCCCGTGCCCCAGATGGCGCCACCGGCAAAGCCTGCGCCTGTGGTAAGGATGTCATTCAAATGCGAAGCCGGTACCGACTTCACCTTGGCTACGCCATGTATATCCACAAACTGCGCCAGCACGTATTTGACGTGGTGGTCTTCCAGAAACTTCTGTGCTTCTTCCAGTGACTTCATCGTGTGATCCCCTTGTAGATGCTGCAATGTTTGGTAACTTGAATGCTTACTTGAAATAAAAGGAGAGGCCCACCGGACCGCCTCCGAATTCTTGGGCCATGGTGCTGAGCTCATGCCACAGATAGGCGCCGTAAGTGCCATCGCACCACAGGCGGTACACGCTCTCGCCATTCAGGGTCTGCTTGAGCACGGTCACCGAAATCCCTGCCACTTGCGTCATCAGCAGGCGTTGGGGCTGGGCGAGCTCGGCGGCAATATCCAGCGCGCAGGCTTCGGCCAGGATAGCCAGCGCATGCTGGCCGCTCAGCACCAGAGCGGCATCACTGCGTGCCACCGGATAAAGCTTGGCGCCCACCGGGGCTGAATCCTGGGCCAGCGCACTGGCGTGCCCTGCTATAAATTGGTCCTCCAGCAAGTACTCGCTATTGCCAAGACGCAGTACCAGCGTGGAATCCTGCATGAGCCAGCTATTGGCAGCCGATGGCAGGCTGATGCCTTTGGCCTGCAGCCACTCGGCAGCACCGGCCCCCTTGATGCCGAAACGGGTAAAGGCGCTGAACTCGGCAATGCCAGCCAGGGCGGCATAGGCTTGCTGGATTTGAGGGCTATCAAACTCGAGGGCGATTTCCATGCCATTCAGGCTGCCCATGACCGGATGTGCATGGTGCTGGGCGTGGCTGACAGGGGAGGTCTGGATAAAAGTCATGATCAGGCTTCCGATTGCAGTTGAACGAATGGCGTGGCCGCAACACGGGCCATGACCAGACTGCCGCTATCTGTGCGGATGTTGAAGGCAGCGCCTTCGTCGGTATTGGCCGGGTCGACATAGGCAAAGCCGATATGACAGCCCGCCGAGGGACTGAAGGCGATACTGGTGATGCGGCCCTTGATATTGCCGTCCGCGCCTATCACCAGATTGCACTCGTTGATGGTCTCGCCCTGATAGCCTTGCGACAGGGTGAAAGGCACCAGACGTTTGTTGAGCGGCTTGCGGGCAATGATCTGCAGGCTGCGCTGGCCGATGAAGAAGGGTTTATCGAACTGAATAGCGCCTTCGCTGCCAGCTTCAAACGGCTGGGTCAGGCCATCGGTATCCTGGCCGATCAGGTGATTGCCCATCTCCAGGCGCAACAGGCGCTGGGTATCGGTGCCAAACGGACGTAACCCTTCGGCGGCGCCGTGTTCCAGCAGTGCATTCCATACATGCTGGGCAGAACCCGCAGGTACATGCATTTCAAAGGCAAGGTCAGACACAAAGCCCACGCGGATCAGGCGGGTCGGCACACCGGCGATTTCGGTATCGCACACCGCGCCGAATGGCAGGCTGGCGTCGTCCAGCGGACGTACTGTCAGCTTGGACAGAATGCCACGTGCGGCAGGACCAGCCAGATTGATACCGCCATAGGCACCGGTCACATTGACCAGGCCGACATCCAGTTGCCAGATCTGCAACCAGCGCTGCATTTCACGGTAAACCGCGGCGGCATTGGTGGTGCTGGCGGTGATGTAAAAATAATCCTCGGCGATGCGGCAGGCAATGCCGTCGTCCACCATCACACCGGCTTCATCCAGCAGCAAGGCATACCGGGTGCGCCCTATCTTCTGGCTCTTGAAAGTGCCAGTGTAAAAGCGCTCGAGGAACTCAGCCGCGTCCGGGCCGCGCACTTCCAGCCTGCCCAGCGTACCCACATCAATCATGCCGGCGGCCTTGCGCACGGCCAGCGCTTCTTCGTAGATGGCCTGCTGTTTTTCCAGACCAGCGCGGCGATACCAGGCGGGGCGCTTCCACACGCCCACATCGGTAAACTCGGCGCCATGCGCCTCATGCCAGCCATGCAGGCTGGTCAGGCGATGCGGGTGCAAGCCACGACCGGCCAGATGGCCGATAGGCGTGGGGTGGAAAAACGGACGTGCCGTGGTGGTGCCGATGCGCTCCACCGGCAGCTGGCGGATGCGGGCCAGAATACGGATGGCATTCATGTTGGAATGCTTGCCCTGGCTGGGGCCCATGCCCACGGTAGTAAAGCGCTTCATCAGCTCGATGTTGTCGAAGCCTTCCTGCGCGGCATGCACGAAATCCTTGATGCTGATGTCTTCGTCAAAGTCGACAAAGTTCTTGCCTTCGGGATGCTCCACCATGGGGTAAGGATGGCTGGGGCTGCCGATGTACTCGCGGTCCACCGTCACGCTGGGCACTTGCTTGCCCAGGTAAGTCAGCGCTTCCGAGGCAGCGCGGGCGCCATCCTGCAAACGTTGCGCCAGATCAAAAATGCCATTGACCTTGCCAGCGGCAAACATGCCCACGGGCAGCTTGGCTGGCACGAACTGTTCTGCAGATTTTTCATAGCGCATGCCGGTGCCAGCCTGATACAGCAAAGCGGCGGCCGGTGCCCAGCCGGCACTCATGATGACGCCGTCGCACTCGAGGGTGAAGCGGTCATGCAACAGCGGCTTGGCGCTGGCTTCGTCATAACTGCAGATCACCACGCCTTTGACGCCAAACTTGTTGGCCGCAGGCAATACTTCATAAACACAGGAACCGTTGTAGATGTTCACGCCACGGCTCTTCACGGCGGCCACCAGGCTGCAGGGCTCACCATCAGCGCGCAGGTCGACGATCGCCTTGACGCTAACACCGGCATCCAGCAAATCCATGGCGGCACGATAGCCTTGCTTGTTGGCGGCAAACACCACGGCGTTTTCGCATGGCTTGGCGGCGTAGCGGGCCAGCAGACGCTGGGCGGCGGTGGCCAACATGACGCCGGGCAGATCGTTGTTGCGGAAAACCGGAGGCTGCTCGAAGGCGCCGCTTGCTACAATCACCGCCTTGGCACGCACCTTGGTGATGCCGGTGGTTTCCACAATCGGGATCAGGTGATCGGTGTAATAACCGGCAGCATAAGCGCCGGTACGGATGGTGACATTAGGGTACTTGCCCAGCTCGGACAGCAACTCGGCGAGGCGCTTGGCGGCTTCATCCGATCCGCCGTTGTCATAGCTGAGGCTGCCGCCCGCTTGCGCATTTTCATCCACCACCAGGATATTCACGCCGTGGGGCGCGGCCATCAGGGCGGCGGTCAGGCCGGTGGGGCCTGCGCCTATGATGAGCAGATCGCAATGCGTATGCAGCTTGCGCTTAAGCTCGCGTGGGTAGTTGAAATTGACCACACCCAGACCCGCCGACTTGCGGATGATGTTTTCCCAGAACGGAAACAGGCTGCGTGGCGTATGGAAAGCCTTGTAATAGAAGCCGACCGGCAACAGCGAAGAGATCGCATCGATAAAGCGCTTCTTGTCTTTCTTTACACCGCCGTCGGTATTCACCACGGTCAGCTGCATGCCATCCTGCACCGGCAGCACATCGCCGCGCATATTGGTATCGGTGCCATCGGCCAACATCACGTTCACATCGTGATTGGCCAGGCTCAGCACGCCACGCGGACGGTGATACTTGAAACTGCGGCCCAGCACCTGCTCACCGGCAGCCCACAGCGCGCTGCTGATTGTGTCGCCTTCATACGCCTGGTATTTCTGGCCTTCGAAATAAAAGCTGATCGGCTTGTCGCGCTTCAGCCATTCGCCGGCACGTGGAGGTAAACGCTTGCTCATGCCTGTGCCTCCTGACCGTAAAGATATGTACGTGCCACCTGATCGGTAAGCGTGTTGCGCTCAGCGACAAACCAGGTGCCGCTAGGGCTGTGGTACCACCATTCCTTTTTCAGGCCGGGGGCGCCAATGCGGTTGTATACGTAGGCCGCCCAGGCGCTATCGCTTACTGCAGCAGGGTCTGGCATGGCGCGCAGTTCGCCACCAAAGACAAACTCGCTGAGGGGACGGGTTCCATTCACGGGACAAGTCAGTAATTTCAAAACAGCATCCTTAACTTAACAATTCGCCAAACAATCTGCTTCGCACCTAGTGGCCGACCGAAGCAGCGCCCTTTTCACCTGTCAGGTCGTAATCTTCAAACCGGCTCAGGCGGAACGGCTGGATCAACTCGGGAGCCTTGTCATTGGCCATGGTCGCTGCCATGGTCTTGCCGCTGATCGGCGTGGCCTTGAAGCCCCAGGTTCCCCAACCCGCATCCAGGTAAAAGCCCTCTACCGGCGTTGTGCCCATGATGGGTGAGAAGTCAGGCGTCATATCGGCCATACCGGCCCATTGCCGCACGATCTTCACGTTGGAAAGGAAAGGGAACATATCGAGCATGTGCGAGGTGAGACCCTCAACGAAATCCAGCGAGGAGCGCGTGGAATGCACTTCGTAAGGATCGAGCGAGGAGCCCATCACCAGCTCGCCACGCGACGACTGACTGACATATACATGCAGGCTGCCGGAGACCAGAATCGTATCCAACCAGGGCTTCATGGGTTCGCTGACGCAGGCTTGCAGCGGATGAATGACGATGGGGGTGTCTACGCCTGCCATATTGGTGATGCGCGGGGTAAAGCCGGCAACGGCAGACAATACTTTATTGGTAGCGATATAACCGCGGCTGGTATGCACGCCCTTGATCTTGCCGGACTGGATATCGAGGCCGGTCACTTCGGTATTCTGGAAAATTTCCACACCCATGCTGTCCGCACCGCGGGCATAACCCCAAGCTACCGCATCGTGGCGGGCGATGGAGCCGGGGCCGTGGTACAGCGCACCCAGGATAGGCGCTTTGCCGCTGCAGCTGATATCCAGTTGCGGGCAGGCACGGGAGATGTCATCGGGGCCGACCACATAACTGTCCACGCCCACATGCTTGTTGACCTCGGCACGCCAGCGCATGGTACGCAGCGCGGATTCGGTATGCGCCAGGGTGAAGTGGCCGCGAGTGGAGTAGAACAGGTTGATGTCAAGTTCTTCGGACAGGCCTTCGTAAATCTTGACGCTGGCGTCGTAGAAATTCACGCCTTCAGGTGTCAGGTAATTGGAGCGGACGATGGTGGTGTTGCGACCGGTATTGCCGCCGCCGATATAGCCTTTTTCCAGCACCGCCACATTGGTAATGCCATGGTCCTTGGCCAGGTAATACGCGGCTGCCAGGCCATGCCCGCCACCGCCAATAATCACGGCGTCATAGCTTTTCTTGGGCTCGGTACAGTCCCGGAAAAAGCGGGGGGCCGGATGTTTGCGGCTCAGGGCGTATTTCAGCAGTCTTAAGGGCATTTATTGTCTCCATTGCTTATGCCTGACATAAGCAATAAATATTCCTGTTTAAAAACTTTGTTTACTGTGGTGAAACATTGGTTGCTATTTAAGCATTCCGTGAAATTCGGCGTCAATAGTTTTTTGCAACTTTTTTTCACCACAGGAAACTTATCATGGCTTAGGCCCCTTTTTTCTTGTACACTGAAGCCTGATTTGCAACCCCGGAGAGCTCATGGCAACCCCATCCACTACTGCTTCCGCCGACATTGCCCCGGTCATGGGCGATAGCGACGCGCGCTCGCTCGGCCGCCATCTGGGCAACGTCATCCGCCAGCTGCGCCTGCAACATGGACTGACCATCGCGGATATTTCCGAACGTGCCAGCATCAGCCGCGGCATGTTGAGCAAGATAGAAAATGGTTTGGTGTCCACCAGCCTGGAAACCCTGGAAATGATTGCCAATGCACTGGGCGTGACGCTGTCACGCCTGTTTCGCGATTACAACGTGCAGGCCAGCAGCGCCCAGCTCGTGAAGCAGGGCCAAGGCATGGAAGTGGTGCGCCGCGGCACCAAACGGGGGCATACCTATCACTTGCTGGCGTATGATCAGGGCCCGAAAAAAACCTTTGAGCCTTTCCTGATTACCCTGGAAGACCCGGGCGAAGAATTCCCGCCGTTTGAGCACAGCGGTACCGAGTTCATCCACATGCTGGAAGGCGAAGTGGAATATAAGGTGGGCAATGAGACTTTCCTGCTGCAGCCGGGCGATTCCCTGACATTTCGCGGCGAGCAACCGCATCGGCCAGAGCGGCTGGTGAGCGCGCCGGTGAAATTCCTCTCCATCATTCACCACGATTTCCCTGACACGCCGGAGGAATAGGCATGCAGCTGCAAGCGACCAGCATCACCATTGACAATGCCCGCGAGACCGACATCCCCACCTTATGCGCACTGCTGGAAGACCTGTTTGGCATAGAAGCCGACTTTGAGGCGGACACCGAAGCGCAGCGTCGCGGTCTCGCCATGCTGATCGCGGCACCGGATCGCGGCATCATCAAGGTCGCCCGCACTGCTGAAGGCAAGGTCATCGGCATGGTCAGCGCGCAGCTCATCATCTCCACCGCCCAAGGCACGCCCGCTGCCTGGCTGGAAGACATGATCGTGGACAAGAATTACCGCCACGCCGGCATCGGCCGCACCCTGCTCGATGCCGTACTGCAATGGTGCAAGGATCAAGGCGTCACCCGGGCGCAAATCCTGGTCGATATTGAAAACACCCCCGCCGTAGGTTACTACCAGCATCTGGGCTGGCAACCAACCCAGCTGCAGGCGCGCCGCATGTTCATCTAGTGGCTGTTCCGGCGGCGGCATGACTGCCGCTGATCGCCTGTAGGACAATCCCGACTTGTCGCCCTTTTTCAAGTCGGGCATTGTTGAGTTAGCGATGTGGGACCCTGGTCACTGCTGAATCCTTGTTACTGTGGAACCAGAGTGCCAGTTGAGCAAGAGTAACAGTTGAACCAGCGCCAGCTCCGGCTTGTCCCTTGAATACGTCCATTCAACTGCGGCCGGATGCCTGACCACCAGAACACTTATCTCCATCGCCATTACATTTGCAATGCGCCGCCCCGCCACGGGGTGCTTCGCAAGGGGTAATCATGGCCGCAGCCAGTTTTGAAATTGATCAGGATAGCGGAGGGCGCCGTCGCGTGCGGCTGCTCGGGCAGTGGTCATTGCGCGCGCTGGATAACGACTTTGTCGAGCTCAAACAGGCATTACACCCCTTCTTTTCCGATCCTTTTACCCATTGGGATCTGCGCGATACCGAACAGCTGGATACCGCTGGCGCCACCATTCTGCTGAATGGCTGGGAGGGGAAGCTCGATGCCCGCATGCAGCTGACGCATGAACAACAAGCGCTCTTCACCACACTGCAGGGATTGCGCGCGCCGCAACGCGCAGGGCCGCGCCTGGACTGGGCTTTGCCATTGGTGACGATGGGTACGCTGGTGATGAAATTTGCCCGGCACATGCTCGATTTTGTGCAACTGATCGGCCTGCTGCTACTGGAAATGCTGTATCTGTTGCGCCGTCCATCGGCTTTTCCCTGGCGTGAATTCATGGCCAACATTTACAAAAGCGGCGTTACCGCCTTGCCCGTCACCGGTCTGCTGGGTTTCATGATCGGCATCGCCATGAGCTATCTGATGTCATCGCAACTGCGCACCTTTGGCGCGGATATTTTCATCGTCAATATTCTGGGTTTGAGCATGATCCGCGAGCTGGGGCCCATCTTGATGGCGATTCTGGTGGCCGGGCGCTCCGGCTCCGCCATGACGGCGCAGATAGGCGTCATGCGCGTCACCGAAGAAATCGACGCGCTGACCACCATGGGAGTGTCGCGCATTCTGCGCATCGTCCTGCCCAAGGTGCTGGGGCTGACATTTGTCGCACCCTTCCTGGTGTTGTGGACATCATTCTGGGGTCTGGCGGGCGGCGCACTATCGGCCAATACCGAGCTGGGCCTGAGCCTGCGTTTCTTTTTTGATTACCTGCCCATGGTCGTGGAGCCAGTAAACCTGACCCTGGGCCTGGTCAAAGGCGTGCTGTTCGGCTTTGTGGTCACCTTGGTCGCCTGCCATTTCGGCCTGCGCATCCTGCCGAATACGGAAAGCCTCAGCGCTAGCACCACCAGCTCGGTGGTCACGGCTATTACGTCCGTCATCCTGCTGGATGCGGCATTCGCCATTTTGACCCGTGGAATCGGAGTATGAACGACACGACCACCAAGCCACAGAATCCGCCTGCACCGGTATGCGAAGCCCGCCACGTCTGGACCGAATTTGGCGATGTGGTGATCCATCGCGACCTCAACCTCGTCATGGAACGCGGCGAAATCATGGCGCTGGTCGGAGGCTCCGGCAGCGGCAAAACCACGCTGCTTCGCCATATTGTCGGGCTGACGGAGCCTTCGCGCGGGGAAATCCTGCTGTTTGGTGAAAACCTGCACGCCCTGGAGCGCGAGCGCCGTCAGCGGCTGATGACGCGGCTGGGCATGCTGTTTCAGCAAGGCGCGCTGTTTTCGGCATTATCGGTGTTCGACAATATCGCCTTCCCGCTACGCGAGCTGAAACAGTTTGACGAAGACACCATACATACTCTGGTCATGCATAAGCTGGCCCTGGTGGAGCTGGAGCCGCAGCATGCCAGCCTGCTGCCCGCGCAACTCTCCGGCGGCATGATCAAGCGCGTAGGCCTGGCCCGCGCGCTGGCGCTGGAGCCTGAGCTGCTGGTGCTGGACGAACCCACCGCCGGGCTGGACCCCGATCGCAGCAGCAAATTTGTGGCCTTAATCAAACAGATCAAACAAACGCTGGGCCTCACCGTGCTCTTCGTCACCCACGACATCGACACCCTGATCGCCATGAGCGACCGCGTGGCGGTGCTGGCGGACAAGCACATCATTACCGCCTGCTCGCTAGAAGCGCTGGGCGAGGTGGACCACCCTTTTGTCACCAACTTCTTTCAGGGCATTCATGCCCGCATGGAAAGGTCTTGATCAACCATGGAAAATCGCTCGCATGCCATTGCTGTCGGCCTGTTCACCCTCATTCTGGGGCTGGCGGCCATCTTCGCCTTCTGGTGGTTATCTGGTTCGCGCGAGGAAAAAACCCACTACACCATCAACTCTAACCGGCCGGTGAGCGGGCTCAACCCCGAGGCCTCGGTGAAGTTTCGCGGTGTGGAAGTCGGCAAAGTGCTGCAGATCTCCCTGGATGACAATACCCAGAACGACATTCATGTGGAAATTGAAGTCACCAAAACCCTGCAGCTGAGCAAGGCCGCCTATGCCGAATTACGCCTGCAAGGCGTTACCGGCCTGGCCTATATCGACCTCAATGATGACGGCAGCAGCCAGCAGCGGCTGGGGCCGGATGACGCCATTCCCCTGCGGCCTTCGTTTGTGGACCGCTTTACCGAACATGCGCCTGAAATCATCGAGCAGGTGGAAACCCTGGTCAAAAGCAGCAGCCTGCTCGCCGCCTCGGCGCATGACATGGTGCAGAAGATAGACACCGCGCAACTCAACCGCACCATTGCCAATCTGGAAAAAGCCTCAGCGCAGCTGGAGCCGTTGCTGCGCACCAGCACCGTCACCATGCAGCGGCTGGGCAGTCTCGCTTCCGAACAGAACCGGCGCCAGCTTGAGACCACGCTGCAAAGCCTGCAGCAAACCTCGGATGCGGTGCGGCCACTGATGGATAGTCTGGGGCAAAGCGCGCGTGACTTCAGCAGCATGACCGGCACGCTGACGCAGAGCAGCCAGCAGCTGAGCGACAGCCTGCAACAGGACACCCTGCCCCGCCTGAATGCGCTGACCGACAGCCTGCAGCGCGATTCGCGCCAATTCGAACAATTGATGGACATGCTGGAAGAGCACCCCCAAAGCCTGCTGCTGGGCAAACCCAAACCCCAGCCCGGCCCCGGCGAAGCCGGCTTCAAGCCTTAACTCTGTGAGGAACTGATATGCAACGATGGATCCCCTTACTCCTTCTGGCGGGCAGCCTGAGTGCCTGCCTGAGCATCAACAGCAACAAGCCGCAGAGCGGGCCACAGACCTTTGATTTTGGTATCAGCGCACCTGCTGAGGGTATCGCCACCCGCACCCGCATTGCCAATGTGCAAAGCGGAGACGCCCTCAACACCCGGCGCATACGCTACCGCCTCGCCTATCAGAATGCCCAGGAGGTGGCCTATTACGCCGATAGCCGCTGGACCGCGCCGCCCGCCGAGCTGCTGACGCAACAGCTGCGCAACCGGCAAGTGCCCGCGGCCACAAGCAATGGCTGCGTGCTCACCCTGTCGCTGCAGAGTTTTGACCATGTGTTTGACAGCCCCACCAGCAGCCGCGGCCTGGTGCAGATCAACGCCAGCCTGCAACAGCTGAGCTCGCGCCAGGCTATCGCCAGCCGCGCATTTCAAAACAGCAGCCCCGCCACCAGCAACGATGCCGCCGGCGGAGTGGCCGCGCTCAGCAAAGCCAGTCAAGGTTTGCTGGACGAGATACTGAGCTGGGCTGAAAGCCAGGCGGCCTCGGCATGCACCGCGGCGCCCTGAGCCTTCAGGCCATTAACTTCAGGAAGGTGTCGGCCAGTTCTGCAGCAGCTGGGCAAACTCGTCGGCGGGAATGGGACGGCTGGCGATGAAGCCTTGCATCTGGTCGCAGCCCTCTTTCTTGAGGAATTCGAGCTGGTTGATATTCTCCACGCCTTCGGCGATCACATTGAGGCGCAGGCCGTGCGACATGCGGATGATAGCGGTAATGATGGTGGCATCATCGGGGTCGGTCTCAATATCGCGGATGAAGCTCTTGTCGATCTTGACGTTGTTGATCGGCAGGCGCTTGAGGTAGGAAAGACTGGAATAGCCGGTGCCAAAATCATCCAGCGCCAGTTTCACGCCCATGCTTCTTAGTTTGTGCAGCCAGTTGATGACTTCGGTCTCGGCGTGGATGGCCACGCTTTCGGTCACTTCCAGCTCCAGGTAATCAGGTGCCAGGCCGCTCATGAGCAGAATCTCGCTGACTTCCTGCAGGAAGTTGTGCTGGCGCAGCTGGACGGTGGAGAGATTGACCGCCACCGGAATGCGGGCGAGCCCGGCGGCTTGCCATTCCTGGTTCTGGCGGCAGGCTTCGCGCATCACCCAGAGCCCGATAGGGCGGATCAGGCCGCTGTCTTCGGCTATCGGGATAAAGCGGTCAGGGGCGACCAGTCCCCAGTTGGGGTGTTGCCAGCGGATCAGCGCTTCGGCGCCCACCACCTGGCCGGTGCGTATATCAATCTTGGGCTGGTAATACAGCACAAATTCGTTGCGCTCCACGGCGCGGCGCAGCTTGCTTTCCAGCTCGGCGATCTCCATCACGCGCTCGTTCATGGCGCGGGTGAAGAACTGGTAATTATTGCGACCCAGCGATTTGGCGTGGTACATGGCAGCATCGGCATTCTTGGTCAGCAGTTCGCCGTTTTCCCCATCGTCAGGGAAGACCGCAATGCCGATACTGGCCGAAACGGTAATCTCGTGGGCGCCGATTTCATAGGGCACGGTGGCGGCGGCCAGCAGTTTTTCGGCGACTTCGGCGGGCGAGAAATAATTGGTGAGCTCGGGCAGCAATATCATGAATTCATCGCCGCCCTGGCGGCTGATGGTATCGCTGGCACGGAGGCAGCCTTCCAGGCGGCGCGCCACCATTTTCAGCAACTGGTCGCCAACTTCGTGGCCCAGGCTATCGTTGATGTTCTTGAAGTGATCAAGATCCAGGAACATGAGGGCGATGTATTCCTGGTCGCGCTTGGCGATGGTCAGCGCCTGATGCAGGCGGTCGTTCAGCAACAGGCGATTAGGCAGGCCGGTGAGGTAGTCATGCTCGGCGAGGTAGGTCATTTTGTTGGCCATATTGCGGGCCTCGCTCACATCATGAAACACCAGCACCACGCCCAGCACATTGCCATCCTGATCGCGGATGGGGGCGGCGGAATCTTCAATGGCGTATTCATTGCCATGGCGACCAATGAGGGCGGTATGGTTGGCGAGCCCGTAGATTTCCCCATGCTGCAGGACCACATCCACCGGATTAGGCACCAGCTTGCGCGTACTTTCATTGACGATGCGGAAGACTTCCAGCAGAGGTTTGCCTTGGGCTTCGGCATTGCTCCAGCCGGTCATGCGTTCGGCCACCGGGTTGAGGTAATTGACGCGGGATTGCTTGTCGGTGGTGATGACGCCATCGCCGATGGATTGCAGGGTGACCACGGCGCGCTGCTTTTCGGCATACAGGGTTTGCTCGGCCTCGCGGCGCAGGTCGATTTCGAGTTTCAGCAGACGGTTGATTTCTTCCAGCTCGGCGGTGCGCTGCTGCACCAGGGTTTCCAGGCTGTCGTTAAAGACAGCCAGTGAGCGTTCGGCTTGCTCGCGCTCTTCGACTTCGTGTTCCAGGCGCTCCACGGTTTCTTCCAGCTGGCGCGTGGTCGGCAGGCGCAGGGCATCTGGCATCAGGCGCCACAACATGACGGCGGTGACCAGCGAGGCGACCCCCGTCACCGCTTTCATGGCGGCATCAGCCCAGTAATCGGGGTGCCAGATCGTCCACAGGGAGATCAAATGCGTGGTGCCACAAGCAAAGATGAAGACGGAAAACATCACGAAAATCCAGTTGAACTGGAGATCGGGACGTTTGCGTACAAAATACACCAAGGCCAGGGGGATGGAATAATAGGCGACGGCGATCATGAGATCGGAGACAATATAGGTCCACAGCAAAGGCGGTTGCCACAGGTAGCAATGACCATGTGGCATAAAGCCATTGGTACTGAAAAAACTGCTAATAACGTCCATTGCGGTTCCCTGTTTTTAAGACTGCCGTTAAGGCGTTATACACGTTTTCTTATGCACCCAGCTCCGATGAAAAAAAACATCAGGAACTATGAGCAAGCTTTTACATCACATAAAAAGTAGTTCGCATCATCACACGTACGCCAGTGTTAACTAGAACAATGACCTTACTGGATACCATGCCAACACATACACCTCAACACGCGCCGTTCTTCGTCATCCTCAATGCAGGCTCGGGCCGGCATGACAGCAACGAAGTGCGCGACACCATCCAGCGCATCATGGATGAAGCAGGCCGCACCTGCACCATCATCGAAGTGGCCCAGCCGCAAGACCTGAGCCGCATCGCCCGCGAAACCGTGGCAACAGCCTTGCAGCAGGGGGGCATTGTGGTCGCCGCGGGCGGCGATGGCGCCATCAACGCCATCGTGCAGGAAGCCTGGCAACGCGATTGCCCCATGGGCATCCTGCCGCAGGGCACCTTCAATTACTTTGGCCGTACTCACCATATTCCCGAAGATACTGCTGAAGCCACGCAAGTCTTGCTCACAGGCCGCTTGCAGCCGGTGCAGATTGGCCTGGTCAATGACAAGGTATTTCTGGTGAATGCCAGCGTGGGGCTTTACCCCCAGCTATTGCAAGCACGCGAGCAATTCAAGCGCCAATATGGCCGCAGCCGCCTGGTCGCGCTGGTCGCGGGATTTTTCACCTTGCTGCGCCAGCACCGCGTACTCAAGATCGAGATGAATACCAAAGGCGTCTCGCGCAAATTGCGTACGCCTACTCTCTTTGTCGGCAACAATCAGCTACAACTTGAGCAAATTGGCATTCCTTTAACCGATGCCCTGGCGTCAGGCGAGCTGGCCGCCATCATGCTGAAACCCACCAGCAAGCTGGCCATGCTGGGCCTGATGCTGAAAGGCGCGCTGGGGCGACTGGGCGAGGCCGAGAATATTGTCAGTTTCAGCTTCACCAGCATGGGCATACGGCAGTTTTCGTTTCCGCGCCGGCGCATCAAAGTGGCTACCGATGGGGAGATCGTACGGCTGAAAGCGCCTCTGGTGTTTCAGGTGGCGCCGCGCCCGCTACAACTGATCAAGCTTGACGAGCCACGCTGAGGCCATCTCGCCATGGCCTTGATCGCGCACCTTTCAGATCCGCACTTTGGCACCGAGCAGCCCGTGGTGATGCGCGCCTTGCAAACCCTGCTATGGAAAGAAGCGCCGCAGCTGCTGATAGTGTCTGGTGACATCACCCAGCGCGCACGGCGCAGCCAGTTCAGCCATGCCCTCGCCTTTGTCGATAGCCTGCGCATCCCGCACCGGCTGGTGATCCCAGGCAACCATGACATTCCGCTATTCAATCTGGCGGCACGCATGCTGGCGCCCTATCGCCGCCATCGTCATGCCTTTGGTGAAGAGCTGGAGCCGGTGTATCGCGATGACACCACGCTGGCGATTACCGTGAATACCACCCGCGCCTATCGACATGAAGATGGCGAAGTGTCCACCGAACAGATCGACCGCGTATGCACACAGTTGCAGGATGCCAGCCCGCAGCAACTGCGGCTGGTAATTACACATCAGCCGGTCTATGTGACCGAAGCGCGCGATGAAAGTAATTTGCTGCATGGGCATGAGAAGGCAGTGAGTGCCTGGGCAGAAGCGGGCGCCGACCTGATACTGGGCGGGCATATTCACTTGCCCTTTGTGATGCCTCTGCATGAAAAGCGGCCTGGGCTAGTCCGCCGCATCTGGGCGGTGCAGGCTGGCACTGCGGTTTCCACCCGCATCCGTCGCCATGCGGATAATTCCATTAACCTGATTCGCTACCAGGGTCGCCAGTCACCCTGCATGATAGAGCGCTGGGATTACGTCGAAGGCCAACAACAGTTTATGCAGCTTGCCACGCACGCGCTTAGCCTGGAAGGAGCGAGCGCATGAGCACGCCATGGTGGATCCACATAGCCACGCACGCGGCGCTGTATTATGCAGTCACTCTGGCGGGGCTGGGGCTGATCGTCACGCTGACCTACCGCGCGCATTTTTCCTGCACCGATATGGAAAAGCGCTGGCGTATCACCAGCGTAGTGCTGATGAGTCTGGCGGGGGCGATTTTCTGCTGGATTGCCTATCTGCTGGAAAGCGGCAGCCTGGTGCAGCCGGATGCGGAATTCAGCGAAACCGTGCGGCAATACGCCAGCCCGTATGTGATGCTGTATTTCAGCCTGGTGACCCATCTGGGCAATACCTCCACCCTCACGGTCATCTGCGCCCTGCTGGTGTTTTTCATGCTGGTACTGCGGCAATACAAACTGGCCTTCGGCAGCCTGCTGGCAATTGGTGGCAATGGCATACTCAATGTCAGCCTCAAAGAAATATTCGAACGGCTGCGCCCTATCCATCCGTATGGCGCCCCGGTGGATAGCTGGAGTTTTCCTAGCGGGCATAGTTCGGGGTCGCTGGTGGCTTATGGGCTGATGGCGTATCTGGCCCTGCGCCTGTTGCCACGGCCGTATCATCTGCCGGCGCTATTGCTGAGCTGTGCCATTGCATTTACCATCGCCTGCAGTCGGGTGTTTCTGCATTACCACTATGCCAGCGATGTGCTGGCGGGCCTGATGTCAGGGCTGCTGTGGCTGACCTTTTGCATTGCCGTGATGGAGTACGGCAGAGTGCACCCGCTGGCGCCGCAACCCGTTCAACATCAGGGTTGAATATGACGTAACCCAATCTGCCATTGATGCGTAAGAAAGCCCTATGAAATCAGCCACCTTGCCACCGGACGAAGCAGAACGCATTGCCATGCTGCATGCCCTCGGGCTGCTGGATACCGACCCCGAGCCGGTATTCGATCGAATCACGCAGCTGGTTTCCCTGACCCTGAATGTGCCCATAGCCCTGGTTTCACTCGTCGACAGTGACCGCCAATGGTTCAAATCCCGCGTAGGCGTAGAGGTACATGAAACACCCCGTGATCTAGCATTTTGCGCGCATGCCATCCTGCAAACGCAGGCCATGGTGGTAAATGACGCCTGGCAGGATGAACGCTTTGCCGATAACCCCATGGTGCAGGCAGCGCCGCATATCCGTTTTTATGCCGGTATTCCCATACGCACCAGTGGCGGTTATGCCTTGGGCACGTTATGTGCGATTGATGAGCGGCCACGCGAACTCAGCCCGCATGAGCTGGAAATTCTCACCTGCCTCGCCGATCTCGTCAGCAAGGAAATCCGCTTACGCGAGACCCTGGCGCTGACCGAATCACACCTCAAACTCTCGCAAACCGTGCTGCATGCCAGCGAGGCGCGCTTTCGCACTATCTTTGAAAAAGCGGCCATCGGGATAGCCCTGGTAGCGCCGGATGGTGGCTGGCTCAGCGTGAATGAAGAGCTATGCCGGTTTCTGGGCTATCGCCAGGATGAACTGCACCAGCTCAGCTTCAAGGACATTACCCACCCCGATGATCTGCAGAACGACCTGGATAAACTGCAACAATTGAGCGCAGGACAGATTGACCGCTATCAGATCGAAAAGCGCTACATACACAAAACCGGCGAACTGCGCTGGGCCAGCCTGAGCGTGACGAAACAATTGAACCCGCGAGGCGAGCTGGAATATTTCGTTTCCATCGTCAAGGATATCCACGCCACCAAAGTAGCCGAACAGGCACTGCACGAGCTGCAGCGTGACCTAGAAAACCGCGTGGCACAGCGGACATTTGAGCTCAAGAAGAGCAATGAGATGCTGTCATTCGCCATGAACAAGCAAACCCTGGCCGCGCAGGAGCTGAAAGAGCGCGAGCTGGAAATCAGCATGGTCATCGAAAATGCCAACGACGCCTATGTCAGCATCAATCAGGCCGGGGTAATCACCGCCTGGAACCGCCAGGCCGAAATCACCTTTGGCTGGTCTGCGCGCGAGGCCATCGGCCAGCGGCTGGACCAGGTCATCATCCCGCCCCAGATGCGGCATGCCCATCTGAATGGCATGCAACATCACATGGACACCGGCGAAGCCAAGGTGCTGGGCAAGCGGCTGGAACTCGAAGCCGTGCACAAGGATGGGCATATCGTGCCGGTGGAAGTGCGCATCAGCAAGGTCGAAGTGCATGGCAAGCATATCTTCAGTGCTTTTCTTACCGATATCAGTGAGCGCAAGCATCTGCAAAGCCTGCTGGAAAAAGAGGCCAAACACGATGTGCTGACCGGCCTGCCCAACCGCCGCGCGTTTACCCAGGCCTTACCGCTGGCCCTGGCGCGCGCTGACCGCTCCCAGCAATGGATGGGCCTGATGTTTATCGACCTGGATGGCTTCAAGCAGATTAACGACGAGCTGGGGCACGATGCCGGCGACATGCTGCTGCGAGAAATGGCGAACCGCCTGAGCTCCGCCACCCGCCAGACCGATACCGTGGCCCGGTTTGCCGGGGATGAATTTGTGGTGCTGCTGGAAAACATGCCAGAAAAACAGCACGCCGAACTGGTGGCCGAAAAAATACTGGTGCTGCTGCGCGAGCCAGTAATGTTGGGCGGCCAACCGCGGCAGATCAGCTGTAGCTTAGGCCTGGCCTACTATGCGCCGAACAGCCACGTGTTGCCGGAAGCGCTGTTGAAGGATGCCGACAATGCCATGTACGAAGCCAAGCGCAGTGGCAAAAACCAGATACGCATCTCGGCCTGAAAACACCGGCCGCTTAATATGATGCATGGCTGGCAAGGCCCTACGCTGGCCGCGCCGCCCATAAAAAAAGCCCCGCATGCGGGGCTTTTTCATATTGCCAGAAGATCTCAGGCGCGACGGCGACGGGCAACAAAACCCATCAGGCCCAGACCCAGCGCCATCATGGCGTAGGTGTCAGCTTCAGGCACGGCAGATACTGTTGGCGTACCCGCCTTGTACCATGCGCTACCGCCTTGTGCTTCTGTCAGGCCTTGCACGTGCAGGGCAAAGGATGACGAATCCAGGGTAACAGCGCTGGCAAATGTCGCAGTCAAGCTCAAGGTTTCACCATCGGTCAGACGGGCTTGCTTCTTGCCGGTCAGATCAAACCAGAAATCAAACGCGCCTTTGGGGCCGTTAGCAGGGGAAATAGAGACGGGCGAACCACCGGTCACATTGGAAACCACCGGCGTTACTTCAGAGCTCACCGCAATGGCGCCGATGAAAGCACCTTCGGTAAACAGGGCATTCAGATCATTAGCTTTCAGGGTAAAGGAGTAAACATTACCGACATTGGTGTAGGTCAGGCTGGCAAACGAACTGGACGGTGTGTAAGAACCAGCCAGCAGCGTACTGTAGCTATCCGTGGCAGCATTGGCGGCGACACTGGCGAAAAGTGCCAGGCTGGCAATTAGACTCTTGAAAAACGTGTTAAACATTTGGCTTCCCCATTCTTGGCTACTATGTTGTTGTGGTCTTGCTTTAAACTGACGCCACTGTAGAGGTTGTGATTTTTGACACAATAGTACTTGGGTACTAGTCGACGGTTGTGGCCGCGATGGTGATTCTAGAATGGCCGTCATACGTCATCATGCTTATAAAAAATCCGGCAGGTTTATGGTTGAATCTGGGGGTGTCTGATGCCATCTCTTTTCCCCTGCCCATTTCGCCTGCCGCGGCTTCTTGCCTTCTCCGCCAGTGGATGCTAGGCCTGCCACTGGCATGGGCCATGGCGGCGCATGCCAGCGAATCACTAACGCTGAGCCCGGTCACCGTCAGCAGCCATTACGACAACGCCATCGGCAGTTACGATGCCGCCAGCGAGGGCAGCGTGACGGCATCCCTGATCGCCAACCGCCCCACGCTGCGCACTGGAGAGATACTGGAGTTTGTCCCCGGCATGATCGTCAGCCAGCATAGTGGCGATGGCAAGGCCAACCAGTATTATCTGCGTGGGTTTAACCTGGACCATGGCACCGACTTTGCAACCTATGTGGATGACATGCCGGTGAATATGCGCTCGCACGCGCATGGGCAGGGCTATACCGATCTCAATTTCCTGATTCCCGAGCTGGTCGAGCGCATCCACTATCGTAAGGGCCCGTATTACGCGGAAGAGGGGGATTTTTCGTCTGCCGGGGCGGCGCATTTGCAGCTAGCCAACAGCTTGCCTCAGGGCATGGCCTCGATTTCCATAGGGGAAAATGGTTACCAGCGTTACCTGCTGGCAAATTCGTTTTCGGCTGCTAATGGGCAACTGTTGTACGGCCTTGAAATCAATCGCAACGACGGCCCCTGGGATAACCCGGAAAACCTGCGCAAAGTGAATGGCGTGCTGCGTTACAGCGAAGGCGATGCTGCGAATGGATTCAATATTACGGCCATGGCTTATCACAACTACTGGAACTCGACCGACCAGATACCCTCGCGCGCCGTCTCGTCCGGCTTGATTGGTCGCTATGGCACAATAGATAACACCGATGGCGGCACATCCTCCCGTTACAGCCTGTCTTACGGCTTGCACCGGCGCAATGAGCACGGCGCGTTTGAGATGAATGCCTACGTGGTGCAATCCAGCCTCGATCTTTACAGCAACTTCTCTTACTTTTTAAATGACCCGGTGAATGGCGACCAATTCAACCAGCGTGAACAGCGGCGCATGGCAGGGTTTAATGTCAGCCAGACCTGGTCTGAAAGTTGGGCCGGGCTGGACATGCAAAACAAGCTCGGCATGCAGACCCGCTATGACCGCCTCACGCCGGTGGGGCTCTACAACACAGTAGGGCGGCAGCGACTTGCCACAGTGCGGGAAGACCTGGTGAACGAAACCAGCATCGGCCTTTATGCTGAAAACACCACGCAATGGCTGCCCAAATTCCGCAGCGTGGCAGGCTTGCGCTATGACACATACGCCTTTGAGGTCGACAGCAGCATTCAGGGCAACTCCGGCTCCGCACACGACGACATTGTCTCACCCAAACTCTCGCTGATCTTCGGGCCATGGGCCAACACAGAATATTTCGTGAATGTCGGCAAAGGCTTTCACAGCAACGATGCCCGCGGCACCACGCAGACCCAGCTGCCCAATGGCGGTGGGGCCACTCAGGCCGTCACTCCGCTGGTGAATACCAAAGGCATGGAACTAGGACTACGCACCGAAGTGATCCGCGGCCTGCAAAGCTCGCTCACCGTCTGGCGCCTGGATAATGCCTCTGAGCTGGTCTTCGTGGGCGATGCCGGCGAAACCGAAGCCAGCCGCGCCAGCAAACGGGTGGGCGTGGAGTGGAACAACCACTACATCGCCAACGATTGGCTGCTGCTGGATATGGACTTGGCCGCTACCCACGCGCGCTTCACCGAGCATGATGCGGCAGGGGACTACATCCCCGGCGCCATCAACAAGGTCGCTTCGCTCGGCGCCACAGTCACGCGCCTGGGTAACTGGTCAGGCGCTTTTCAGCTGCGCTACTTTGGTCCCCGACCCCTGGTCGAAGACAACAGCGTGCGCTCCAACGCTACTACCATTGCCTACTTGCGCATGGGCTACAAATTGGATGCAAAAACCCGGCTATCGCTGGATATATTCAACCTTTTCAACCGCAAAAATAGTGACATCGACTATTACTACGCATCCCGGCTGCAAGGCGAGGCGCTGGAAGGCGTGGACGATGTGCACTTTCACCCGGTGGAACCCCGAACGGCCAGAGTGACACTGACTTATCAGTTTTAAACATACACATCAGTGTGTTTGGATCATTGAGGCCGGGGAAGGTCTCATTCAAAAAAGGAATAACCCTACTGCTGCATAGGTTTTTTTTGAATAATAAAGCTGGCTTACAATTGTAAAGACGCCTATAGTGAAATGATCTTCAGTGTCTGAAGATATGTCTATTGCCCATTCTTTTGATAAATTTGAAGCAGAATTTTTAAGTCGCTGCCCAAGACACTTGGTTTAGCGACCTACTGCCCCATCTGTCCTCGCATTCCTGAGCAAATTTGCTGCATCAATTGCATGCGTACTAGTCCTTTCAAAATTCTAGAAAAGGAAGTACCGCCATGAATGAAAACGATTGGTTATCCAAAGTTCTCATGATTACCGCCGCCCTCATCTTAGGCATCATCCTCACATTAAGATGGTGGGTGTAGTAAAAAAGCTTTCTTGCTAATTGGGGCTGAGAATCAGCACAACGCCCAGAATAATGAACAGTATGAATAAAACCAGAATGGTCATTATGATCATTCTCCAACGCCAACTCGGCTTGGCGTTCGACAGCTCGTCATCTTCGTACATGCCACTCATGGCAACCCCTTGAAGAAGTCCCGTTGAGATATACCTATGACAGCCAGGCGGTTGCATGGTTGTAGGGAGTAATGAATATTTCACATACGCTGAGTATGGTTAAATCACGGGGTTGCGACGCTGCCAAGTGATATTGAAATTGCCGTTAACAACGGATGTTATTCGGAGTGGTGCCGGAGATAGGAATCGAACCTACGACCTTCTCATTACGAATGAGCTGCTCTACCAACTGAGCTACACCGGCACTTTGACTTGAACTGCATGAGAGATGCAGGGCTTGAATTATAAGGGCTTGCGGCAGCAAGGGCAAACCGCGGCACCACATGCCAGACTAGTGCTGGTTGCCGTAGCCGATGAGGCCGAGCACAAAGCGCACGGCGCCAAACACCAGCCAGGAGAAGCCACGCCGGATGAAGTGGCCGCGCTGCCATTCTTGCGGGCGTACTTGCTCAGCGCCCTCTTGAATAGCGCGTTCGAGATCGTGCTTGAGGGTGGTGGCAAAGGCGTTGTCCATGATGGCGACATTGGCCTCGCGCGCGAGTAACAGACTAAACGGGTCGATATTGGAGGAGCCGACGGTGGCCCATTTGTTGTCCACCACCGCCACTTTGCTGTGCATGAAGCTTTTGCGGTATTCGTAAATTTCAATGCCGCCATCCAGCAGCTGGTGGTAGATGGCGTGTGTCGCCGTCATAAACACATACTCCAGCCGGCCCTGCAGCAGCAAGCGTACGCGCACGCCGCGTTGGGCGGCGGCAATCAAGGCACGGCGAAAGCGACGGCCGGGCAGGAAATAAGCATTGGCGATGAGGATGTCTTCACGCGCGCGGCCAATCGCTTGCAGGTACATGCGCTCAATATCGCGCCGGTGCAGCACGTTATCGCGAATGACAAAAGCAGCCCGCACCGTGCCAGCGATGCCGGGCTTGATGTCGCCATCCACGGTGGAGGCATAGCGCACCTGCAGGTGCATCCAGGCAATGCGTTGCCACAGGCGCTCAATGCGCAGCTGGATTTCGGGCAGCAGCGGGCCTTGCACGCGCACAGCATAGTCAATGCGCGGGCCCATATTGCCGGGCACATCCATGTCATCGATGATGTTGATGCCGCCGACAAAGGCGATTTGCGCATCCACTGTCACCAGCTTGCGATGCAGGCGACGCAGGCGGTTGCGCTTGAAAGTCCACGGCGAAATCTTGGGCCGGTAGAACAATACCTGGACGCCCGCCTGCTCCAGCTGTTCACGAATATTCTCCGGAAAATGGCGGCAGCCGAAGCCATCCAGCAGCAGGTGCACCTGCACCCCGCGGCTGGCGGCATGCAGCAAGGCGGCGGTTACCTGCTGGCCCACCTCGTCCAGTTCGTAGATATAGGTCTCAATAAATATCTCGTACTGCGCGCTATCCAGCGCTTGCAACAGGGCGGGGAAATATTCGGTGCCATTGCGCAGCAAGCGCACATCGTTGCCGCGGCTGTAGCGTGGCCTCATCGCCGCTCCAGCACCGCAGACAAGGCGGCGTGATCCGACGTGAGCGCGGTGCGCGGGCCGCCATGCACTTGGGCGCTCTGGATGTGAAAGCCGCGCACATAGATGCGGTCCAGCCGGAACAAGGGAAACATGGAAGGAAAACTGCGGGCCGGTTTGCCATGGGCGTGCTCAAAGACTTCGCGCATGTTCAGCGCATCCATCATCTGATGCCCGGCGGAAAGCCGCCAATCATTGAAATCCCCGGCAATCACCAGTGGCGCATCCTCAGGAATCACCGACTGAATATACTCGCGCAGGGCGCCAAACTGCTTGAAGCGCCAGCGCGCCAGCAAGCCCAGATGCACGCAGATGCAGTGCAGGCTTTGCGACCAGCCTTCGATAGCGATCTCGCAATGCAAGAGGCCGCGCTGCTCGATCTCGTGGGCGGAAATATCGTGGGTCGTGGATTGCAGAATGGGAAAGCGCGACAGCACGGCATTGCCATGGTGGCCGCCCGGGTAAATCGCGTTTTTGCCATAGGCATAGTTGGGGCCGCAGGCTTCAGCCAGAAAATGCGTCTGGCCGTTGGTGGGCCAGTGCTTGAAGCGCAGGCCACGGGCATGGTGTTCATCCTGCACTTCCTGCAGAAACACCACATCGGCCTGCAGATTGCGGATGACTTCACGCTGGTCATGCAGGGCCAGACGGGCGTTGAAGCTCGTCAGCCCTTTGTGAATATTGAAAGTAGCTACGCGCAGCGTGGGGTGCATGAGATCCCGATCAAGTGAACACGCAAGGTGCGACGCTGAATCGGCATCAAGGTTCCTCGACTAGGACGCGTCCAGCATGCGTTGGAGCGTTAGTCGCGCCAGTTCGGCTTCATGCGCGGGCACGCTGATGCGGTTGACCACATTGCCATCGGCCAGGTTTTCCAGCGTCCAGGCCAGATGCTGCGGGTCTATGCGCGCCATGGTCGAGCACTCGCAAATGACATGCGACATAAACTGCACCAGCTTGCCCTCCGGCTTCATCTGCTCCGCCAGGCGGTTCACCAGATTGAGTTCGGTGCCCACCAGCCATTTGGTACCGGCAGGCGCTTCAGAAACAGTTTTGAGAATGTATTCGGTGGAGCCGACATAATCAGAGTTGAGGCAGACCTCAAACGGTGACTCCGGGTGCGAGATGACGAAACCATCCGGATGCTCGGCGCGGAAGCGCGTAATGTTCTGCTCGCGGAACATCTGGTGTACGGCGCAGTGGCCCTTCCACAGCAGGATCTTGGCATTCTTGATCTGCTCTTCGGTGAGTCCGCCCATGGGCTGATCGGGATCCCACACCGGCATTTGTTCCAGCGGAATCCCCATTTTGTAACCGCTCCAGCGACCCAGGTTCTGGTCGGGGAAGAACAGCACTTTTTCGCGCTGGGCAAACGCCCATTCCAGAATCTTGGGCGCATTGGTCGAGGTGCAGACAATGCCGCCATGCTCGCCGCAAAACGCCTTGAGGTCAGCCGCGGAGTTGATGTAGGTGACCGGCGTGATGGTGGCATCAAAGTCCAACACCTTGGCCAGCTCGCGGCGCGAACGCTCTACTTTGGCAAGGTTGGCCATATCGGCCATGGAGCAGCCCGCAGCAAGGTCAGGCAGTATGGCAATCTGCTCGGGGCGCGACAGGATATCCGCCACCTCAGCCATGAAATGCACGCCCAGGAACACGATGTATTCGGCATCGGTCTGCGCGGCAAAACGCGATAGCTTGAGCGAATCGCCAGTGTAATCGGCATGGCGATAGACGCTCTCCTGCTGGTAATGGTGACCCAGGATCACCAGGCGTTTGCCCAGCTTGGCCTTGGCCGCCAGTATGCGTTCCTGGCAATCATCCTCGGCGGCATGTTGATAGCGTTCAAATTTGATGGATGCAACTTGCATAAAATTATTCCGATTATTGGATAAATGTTGGCTGAGTAGCGACTCGACGTGTTTTTTCGTAACCAGCCAATAACAAAGAAAAGCTCATTCCATAAAGTATAACGGCTGCGACATAGCGATAACCGTTGTTGCATACCGCCATCACTAGATTAGCGAGTGCCTGTCCCGAGTAATATGGATGACTAGTAGAAGCAATGCACTCGCCACCGACGGCAACGAAAGTGGCAAACAAGCCAATCACCAATGCTAGTAAAAAGTGAAAGCGCATGATCAGTGTCGCGGTATTATCTGGGCGTCCTAGCGGCAATATCAGAAAAATAAAAGCAAAATAAAGTAAGGTTAACACTGCCATAACAGGGACCGATGGAAGACCCCCCTGATAGGCAAGCAGAACAAATATGGCTGCAACGATTGATATAACAAGAAGCAGTATTAGTTTAATCACTGCCATCTTTACAGCTGTTGGTTATAACGCAAGCCCAGCATGCGCAAGGCTTCGACGTTGGTCCAGGAGAATACTTTTTTCGCGGCCTCGCGCCAGTCCACCCACGCATAGCGTACATGCTCGTCAGGCGCCAGTGTCACCGGCAGCAGCCCGGGTAATTCCAGCCCGAAAATATGCTCGGTATTTTCCGTTACGCCAGGCGCATAGCGATAGCGCCAGTGCGGGTAGATTTCATACACATGCGATGCCTGCCAGTCGCTGAAGGCATATTGCCTGGCGTCCAGCCCGGTTTCTTCGGCCACTTCGCGTATTGCCGCATCGTACGGCGCCTCCAGCGTTCCATCGGCCAAGCGCTCCACACTGCCCGTTACCGATTGCCAGTAGCCTGCCTTGTCGGCACGCTCCAGCAGCAGCACCTGCAAATCGGCGGTATGAATGACGATAAGCGCCGAAACCGGAATTTTAAAAGAAGACATCGTGGGTGGACAGGCTCTGGGTTAAGGTGATCAGAAGATTAGCGACCGCAGCAGCGCTGCCTAGTCGCCCTCAAATTCGCACAAGGCATAAGGTTGGAGCCCCAGCGCCGCCAATCGTTTCATGCCACCCAGATCAGGCAGCCCCACGATAAACGCGCACTCCGTCACCTCCCCGCCCAGCTGGCGGATCAGCACCACTGCCGCATCTGCAGTACCGCCAGTGGCAATCAGGTCATCTACCAGCAACACCCGCTCACCGGGCTGGATGGCATCGGTATGGATTTCCACGCGGTCAGTGCCATATTCCAGCGCATAGTCATGACCCAGCACCTCGCCCGGCAGCTTGCCCTTTTTGCGCACCGGCACAAAGCCCACGCCCAGCTGATAAGCCAACGCCGCGCCGACAATAAACCCGCGCGACTCTATGCCCACCACCTTGTCGATGGCATGGTCACGATAACGCGCCGCCAGCTGGTCTATGGTCATGCGCAGGCCATTGGCATCTTTCAGCAGCGTCGTGATATCCCGAAACTGAATGCCGGGCTTGGGGTAATCGGGGATGGTGCGGATGAGGGATTTGATGGGCATGGATATTTTCAGAAATTAATGCGGCAGCAGCAGCCAGCCGGTCACTATGTATTTAGAGCCTTGCGACACCACTTCACCGGCATGCGCATGCGTCCACTCGGCAGGCCAGATCAGGGTTTTGCCTTTTTCGGGTTTGATGCGGAGTTGCTGATGCACAAAATGCGTATGCCCATCTTCAAAATCATCGTTCAGATACGTCATGAAGGCAAACAGCCGATGCAGGGATGCAAGGTCGGTGCGCTCGCTGTGCACATGGGCAAAATGGCCGCCGGGATTGTATTTCTGAAGATTGAATCGTCCTATATCCAGCGCTGGAAAGGTTTTTTCCAGAAAAGGCCATTGCTTGGCGTAATCGCTATAACACGCATACAGCTGGGCGATATAAGCCTTGATGCACCGATGGCTGGGCGCATTGATATCTGCCGGCGCGATCGACATATCCAGAGAATTTTTGATATTCGGATCAAAGCCATCCAGGGTGACTCCCTGACGCTGCCGATCCTGATGCTCCTCAAAAAAACGGATGAGATCATCACATAGCGACAGGTTTTCCAGCTTCCAGGCACCGATAAAATGGGGGCTGGTATCACAGGTAATATTGATTTGTTGCATACCGTTTTCGCCTAGACAGTGGCGTATCCTTTCCCCAGCCTGAATCGTATGAACCCGGAACCCTTGCGTATGGTTTCCAGCCCTTTGGCATGCATGCCTTGCGATAAATAAAGGTTGCCCAGGTTGTCAAAAGCTTCCTTGAAATTCTTGTGTGCCTTGATCAGACGCTCATAGGTTTCAATAGCGCCAGCAATGTCACCGCTGCCCTTGAGCGCCGTACCGAGGTTAAGCAGGATTTCCGGCTTGTCAGCGATATGCTGCAAAGCCGTGCGATAAGACTGGATGGCTTCGGCATATTGGCGCTTGGCCAGGTATGCGTTACCCAGATTGATATACGCCGTATGAAAGTCCGGATGCGCAGCAATAATCCCCTGCAAGCCTGCGATGGCTTCATCCGTGCGCCCGGCATTCAGCAAGGCATTCGACAGATTGAACCTGGCCTCAAGATGATCGCCCTGCATCCCCAGCACCCGCTCATACGCCTCTATCGCCTCCAGATACTGTCCGGCTTGCGCCAGCGTATTGGCCAGATTGAAATGCGCCTCCCACACCTGTGGGTTACGCGCGATGACATAGCGAAAACTGGCGATGGCCTCGTTTAACTGACCCAGGGCTTTTTGCTGCATACCCAACAGAAAATGTGCTTCTGCATACTGCGGATCCGCCTTGATAGCCGCCTGCAAGCTGGCAACCGCTTCCTTAATCTTCTTTTGCTCTACATAAAACACCGCGAGGTTGTAATGCGCATCCGCGATATCAGGATGTATGGCCAAGGCCTGCTTGCAAGTCGCCACCGCCTGCTGCAATCGCCCGCAGACATAATGCAGGTTGGCATAATTGAGATACACCGCCGGATTGCGCGAGCGCATGCCGACCAACTGCCTAAAAACCGCTTCAGCCTCCTTGTATTGGCCATGTTGTTGCAACGAAAGAGCCTGATCCAGCAGCTGATTTTCGTTTGACGTGGACGGCGATGTCAGCTTCATGACTGTGCTCCTTGATCAAACACCATCAGCGCATGCTCCAGCAATTGCTCAAGATTTGCAGCGTAACGTGCGGCATCAAATACCTGGCGCTCAGCCTTGTTCTTTCGCAAAGTCTGGCGCAAAGCATCGCGACGCGGCTCATCGTTAGCAAGCTGTAAAGCTAACGCCTCGTATTCATGCAAAGAGCCCGTTATCAGTTCCTGCATGCCCAAGGCATGCAGCAGGCTACCCGCCACACGCGATGAAAACACCGGCCCCATATAAGTAATGATGGGCAAGCCAGCCCATAAGGCGTCACTTGCGGTGGTGATTGCGTTATATGGGTAGGTATCCAGGAAAACATCCGCCAGTGCATGGCGCGCCAGATGATCTTCCAACCGAGGGAGCCGCGGTGCAAATACTAAGCGCTCAGCGGCTACTCCTTGGAGCGTGACCGCTTTCCGCAAATTGTTTTTTACATGCTCACTCGCGTCGGATAACCAGAGTACGCTACCCTCAACTGCATTCAGCAAGCGCATCCAGACATCAAAGATATCCGGAGAAATCTTGTAGTGATTGTTAAAGCCGCAAAACACCAACCCCTGCTCGGGCAGCCCAGCTTGGGCTCGCGTTGGTGTAGAAGCCGGCACGATACTGGTATCCCGCGGCAACCAAGGCTCCGGCAGACGCAAGACCTGCTCCGAATAATGCATGGCTAGCTCAGGCGGAATAATCGTGTTATCCGCAATGATGTAATCCATGTAATCTGCCCCGGTTGTACCGGAATAACCGAGGTAGCCGATCTGCAACGGCGCGGCCCGCAGCGCAAAGATGGCGGGGCGGGCGTGGGTGGTATACCCCATCAGGTCAATGGCAATATGAACATTCTGTTCACGCATCAGGGTGACCACCTGCTCGTCACTCTGTTGGCGCACATCAAAAAACTGATCAAATGCATTGATCACGCGCTGACGAATAGAACTGCCATCGTCCGGGCCCAATGAAATACCGATGACTTCAAATTTTGAGTGGTCATGGCGCTCGAGTACTTCAATCAATAGCTGTGAAGCAGGATGCTGGCGAAAATCGGCCGAGACATAGGCAATCCTGATTTTGTCATTACGCGGTGGCATGGGGGGGCGTGATGCGCCTTCCGGATACATTGCCTTGGCAAAGCTACGGGCGCAGTCGAGTTCGAGTGCAGGGTCATCCGACACTGGCCGCAACTCAAAGACCTTGACCGGCCGCCCGCCATCCCGGATCTGGCGGCTTATTTCCTGCACACTGGCAGCATACTCATGCCAGTCACAACTATGGATACGCGAATAGAGGCGGCCACCCTGAGCCCACTCGTATGCGGGGTCAATAGCGAGCAAGCGGTCAAAGGTCGCAATCGCTTCCGGATGCAGGTAAAGCTGTTGATAGACATTCGCCAGATTGCTCAATGCGCCCGTATGTTGAGGCGCAATCGTCAGGACACGTTGATATAAGGCAATCGCACCTTCGTATTCATAAATATCCTGCAAGGCATTACCTTGATTGATCAGGGCACCGACATGCTGTGGATTCAATTTCAATGCATGTTGGAAATGCACTACGGCACGTTGAAGCTGACCGCTGGCACGATATATTTCGCCCAGATTGTTATGGGCATCAGGCTGATTAGGGTACGTGCGGAGGGAGCGCTCTAGCAACTGGATGGAGGCATCGGCATTCCCTGCATAGTAGGCCAGCACGCCCAGCAGGGTCATGGCCTGATAATGGGTAACATCTGCCTGCAAAATGCCCTGGCAAATACTTATTGCTGACGCAAAATCTCCATTTTCAAAATATCGAACAGCTTGGGCCAAGGCTTGGGTATGCAACGGCGTTGAGGCATCACTGGTCTTCCCGCAGCAGTGCTTGTATTTTTTACCGCTGCCGCAAACGCAAGGATCGTTGCGGCCCGGTTTTGCTGCTGACATCAATCTCGCTCAACCCTTTGCTAATCGCAAAATCAGGCTGCTGCGTTCTGTTGCCGTACGCGGATGTGCAGCTCGCGCAACTGCTTCTCGTCAACCTCGTTGGGCGCGTTTGTCATCAGACATTGCGCACGTTGGGTCTTGGGGAAGGCAATCACGTCGCGGATGGATTCGGCACCGGCCATCAGCGTGACCAGACGGTCGAGGCCGAAGGCGAGGCCGCCATGCGGTGGCGCGCCGTATTGCAGGGCATCGAGCAGGAAGCCGAATTTTTCCTGGGCTTCTTCCTTGCTGATCTTGAGCGCGTCGAATACCTTGGATTGCACTTCCTGCTTGTGGATACGCACGGAGCCGCCGCCGACCTCCCAGCCGTTGAGCACCATGTCGTAGGCTTTGGACAGGGCAGCACCGGGGTTGGTGGTGAGCAGGTCTTCGTGACCATCCTTGGGGCTGGTGAAGGGGTGATGCAGTGCAACCCAGCGGTCGGCTTCTTCGTCGTGTTCGAACATGGGGAAGTCCACCACCCACAGCGGGGCCCAGGCGCGGCCATCGACATGGCCTTTTTCGTGGCCAACCTTGGTGCGCAATGCACCCAGGGCTTCGTTCACCACCTTGGCCTTGTCGGCGCCGAAGAAGACGATGTCGCCATTTTGTGCGCCGGTGCGGTCAATGATGGCTTGCAGCGCCGTCACATGAATGTTCTTAACGATAGGGCTTTGCAGGCCTTCTTCGTTGAGCTTGGTAATGTCGTTGATCTTGATGTACGCCAGACCCTTGGCACCGTAAATCTTGACGAACTCGGTGTAAGCATCGATCTCGGAGCGGCTGATGGCGGCGCCATTGGGCACGCGCATGGCAGCCACGCGACCACCGGCCATGTTGGCAGCACCGGCGAACACCTTGAAATCCACATCTTTCATGATGTCGGTGAGCTCGGTGATTTCCAGGGTCACGCGCATATCAGGCTTGTCCGAGCCATAGCGGGCCATGGCTTCGGAGAATGGCATGCGTGGGAACTGCGCAGGCAGGTCAATATCCTGCACGCTCTTGAACATCTTGCGGATCATGTCTTCCACAATGTTCATGATCTCTTCTTCGCCGAGGAAGGAGGTTTCAATATCGACCTGGGTGAATTCAGGCTGGCGGTCCGCGCGCAAGTCTTCATCGCGGAAACACTTGGTGATCTGGAAGTAACGATCAAAGCCGGACACCATCAGCAATTGCTTGAACAGCTGGGGCGACTGCGGCAGGGCAAAGAATTGGCCATGGTGTACGCGCGATGGCACCAGGTAATCCCGGGCGCCTTCTGGTGTAGAACGCGTCAGCATGGGGGTTTCAACTTCAATGAAGCCATTGCTGTCCAGGTGATCGCGCAAGGTCTTGGCCACGCGATAGCGCAGCATCATGTTCTTTTGCATGGCCGGGCGACGCAAGTCGATATAGCGGTGCTCCAGACGCACCATTTCGCTCAGATTGTCGTCATCCAGCATGAACGGAGGCGTCAGCGACGGATTGAGAATCTCGATCTCGGTCGCCAGCATTTCGACTTCGCCCGTCGGGATATTGGTATTCACGGTGCCTTCAGGACGGGCGCGCACCTTGCACACCACTTTCAGCACAAATTCGCTACGTACGGTTTCAGCCAGCTTGAACGCTTCCGGCGTATCCGGATCGATCACGATCTGGGCCATCCCCTCGCGGTCGCGCAGGTCGATGAAGATCACGCCACCATGGTCACGGCGGCGATGCGCCCAGCCGCACAGGGTTACAGTCTGGCCAATGTGTTCGCGGTTCAGGTGACCGCAGTAATGAGTACGCATAGTGAATATCTTATTTTATCGGGTTGGTGATGATAGGGGATTTGTCGGCAGGTGCCACCACCCCCATGGAAATAATGTACTTGAGCGCTTCGTCCACGCTCATGTCGAGTTCGATCACATCCTCACGCGGCATCATCAGAAAGAAGCCGGAGGTGGGGTTGGGAGTGGTCGGCACATACACGCTGACATAATCGCCCTTGAGGTGATTCGATACATCGCCGCCGGGCTGCCCGGTGAGGAAAGCCACCGTCCAGCTGCCTTCGCGCGGGTATTGCACCAGCAGCGCCTTGCGAAACGCATTGCCGGAATCAGAAAACAGCGTATCGGATACCTGCTTGACGCTGTTGTAGATGCTTTTTACCACCGGCACGCGGCCCAGCAGATTTTCCCACAGCGCGATCAGCTGCTTGCCAAAAAAATTAGTCGCCACCAGGCCGGTGACGAAAATAATCAGCAACGTCAGGATGGCGCCTATGCCGGGGATACTGCGGCCAAACTGCGCTTCCGGGCGCCAGGCCAGCGGCAAGAGCAGCAGGCTCTGGTCCATCAGTCCAATCAGGGTAGCCAATACCCAGGCTGTAATAAACAGCGGCACCAGCACCAGGAGGCCGGTAATAAAGTAGCGCTTCATGTAGGGGTAGATTTCTTGTTTTAAGGGTTAGTGGCAGGCGCAGCCGGGATTGCAGGCGGCAGCTGCCGCCTCAGTCTTTTTTTCGGATTTACCACTTCCACTCTTGAAGTCGGTGGCGTACCAGCCGGTGCCATTCAACTGAAAGCTGGGTGCCGATACCTGCTTGGCAAAGGTTTCCTTGCCGCACTCGGGACAAGCAATATTCATGGTCGCTTCACTCACCTTGCGCATGACTTCTTTTTTAAAGCCGCAACTGGTGCATTGGTAATCGTAAATAGGCATGACTCACCCTATAGAAAAACGTGGTTAATATGAAAAACGCAATTATACCCGAACCCAAGCCCATACATAGGGCGATTAAGGCGAATTATCAAGTGCTTGGCTGCATTGTGCAGAAATGAAAAACCGCCAGCCGGGGCTGACGGTTTGAGCGGGCGACCACCCCGGCAGAGCCGAAGGCGGCCATGTGGCGTGGATTACGCCAGCTGGGCTTGCAGCTCTTCGTGTATCTCGAAAATATCGGCCACGATGCCGTACTTGGCGATAGTGAAGATGGAAGCGCCAGGGTCGGTATTCACCGCGATGATAGTATTGACGTGCTTCATGCCGGCCATGTGCTGGATGGAGCCGGAAATGCCCATCGCCACATACAGTTTGCATGCGCTCACCACCTTGCCAGACTGCCCCACCTGACGCGACTTGGGCAACCAGCCGGCATCGGCAATCGGCCGCGAACAGCACAGCGTTGCATCAATGTTATCGGCCAGCTCGCGGAAGTCTTCCACATTGGCTTCTTCGCCTATGCCGCGGCCGATGGACATGATGAACTCGACCGTGGTGATATCGATATCGCCACCACCGCCCTGCTCGATGAATTCCAGCGGACGGCTGCGTGCCGTGAGCTCGCTGCGGTCATCCACCGTCAGCATGGGCGCGCCTGCAGTTTCCACTGGCTTGAAGGCGCCGCCACGCACCGTCATCACCACGCAGGCAAAGCCCGGAAAATCCACTTCTACATTCACCTTCTGGTTATAGCCGCCACGAGTGGCCACCAGCGCACCGGTGTCATAACCCAGTTTGAACACATCGGTGGCATAGCCATAGCCGCCCTTCACCGCGACTGCTGTGGCGTAGCCCAGGGTATCCACACTATGCGGCAACAGCACGGCTATCGGTTTGCGCGAGACGATGAGCGCAGACACCGCCTGCTCGGCCAGCTCGGGTTCGAATTCGGCGCTGCCGGTTTTGCAGGCGATGATTTCATCCACCCCTGCCCATTGCAGCTGACTGGCGAGCGACTCAGCTTCTTGCCCGACAATCGCCAGCAGCACGCGATCATCTGCCGCGGTTTTCAGCTGCTGGGCGGCGCTGATCAGCTCCAGCGTCACCGGACGCACTTCGCCACGCCGGTGTTCGGCGACGACAAGAATAGTGTTCACGCGGTTTCTCCCTTGTATTCCTTGATGATCTCGATCAGTCGCGCGGCCTGCTCAGCGATGGTGCCCTCTATCATCTGGGCGCGGCCCTTGACCGGTATTTCCATGCGGCGCACACGCGAAAGCGCTGCCGTCGCGCCCACCTGGGCGGCATCCAGCCCGATGTCAGCCAGAGCCCAGTGTTCAATCGGCTTGGCAGCGGCCTGCTTGATGCCGCGCAGCGAGGCATAGCGCGGCTTGTTGATGCCCAGTTGCAAGGTCAGCACGGCCGGGCAATCAATCTCCACCGCCTGCAGCAGCCCGCCTTCCAGTTCGCGCTTGATGCGGGCGCTATTGGCACCTGGCTGGTAATCCAGCTCGGCCACCACGGCGGCATGCGGCCAATCCAGGGTGGCGGCAATCGCCATGCCGGTGGCCGCATTAGCCTGATCAGATGACTGCACCCCGGCAAACACCATGGCAGGCGCTTCCTTTTTCACCACGCCCGCCAGAATGCGGCCTATGGTTACCGCATCCGAACCTTCCATGGCGTCATCCCACACGCGGATGGCGCGGTCGGCGCCCTTGGCCAGGCATTTACGCAGGCTTTCGTCCACGCGCTCAGGCCCTACCGATACCGCAATCACCTCCACCGCGCCTTCGGCAGCGGCTTCCTTGATTTTCATGGCCTCTTCCAGCGAGTAGTCATCCCACTCGTTGAGGTCATACATCAGAAAATCTTCCTCCACGTCCAGGCCATCGGCGCGTATCTCGAAGTCCTCATCGAGCGCCGCCACCTGTTTGACTGCTACGACTATTTTCATGCCTTCCTCCTGTAGAAATAGCGGTCGGCCACCGGGCGCAAAGCGCGCCCCGCCAGCCATTGAAATAGGGCGAAACGCACCCGTGCATCCGGGTCGTCACGCAATTGCCATTTGTCCTGATCGCTGAGCTTGGGGCTACTCGCCAGCAGCACGCGATGCAGGTAATACGGGTCTTGCAGCAAGGGCAGCAACACCTCGGGGCCGGCGGCGGGGTTCATGATCACGCCGCGGCGTACATCCAGTTCTTCCGAAAACACCAGGCGCTTCAGCAAGGCCGGCGCCGTATGCGGGTTGGCAGCCACGCCCGACAGCACATCCACCGCGCTATCGCGCGCCAGGCTCGCCATCAGGCAGGATGTGACATTGGGTTGATAAGCCACTGCGGCACGCACCCAGCTGCGGTGATCCGAGGCCAGCTTTTCCAGCAGGGTGATCGGGCAATTCGGGTTACGCGCCACGGCACGCCGCACATCTTCATGAATATCCAGCGCCAGTTTTTGCAGCACCTGCTTGCCCACCATGGGGTTACGCCCCAGCCACTGGCGCACCCAGGGGTCATGATCCTCAGCCAGCAACTGCATCAACGCCGGGGGCAGATCGGTGCGGCAGGCCACGGCGCGGCGAACGCTGTCGCATTCATCCAGCGCCAGCCTGGCCGTGAGGGTGAGCGGCAAATCCGCGCGAGTGGCCAGCGCCGAACGTATGGCGTTGTCCTTGTGCTGGCTCAGGGTTTCCACCAGCGCGGCAGGCAGTTGCGGATGCTTGACCAAGGCCCGCAAGATCAGCGTTTCTGAGGATTTTGCCGCCTGTTGCACAAGCACCTCCGGCACGTGCTTGTGCGCCAGCACGGCGGCGCGGACGAATTTGTCACCCCGGTGATAGAGCGTACCCAGCAAATCCGCAGGCACTGCCGTGTGGCTGGCAATCTCCTTGTCAAAGCGTTTGGGAAAACGCTGCGCCAATAGCCGCAAGACTTCCGGCTGCGCACTGGGATTCCGCGCCAGGCCTTTCAGCACCACCTGATCGTGATCGCCCATGGCAATCTGCAACAACAGCGGCGCCGGCGTATTGGGATGCAGCGCCAGCAACCCGGTCAGCGCCGGGTCTTCCGACTGGCTGAACTGATGTTTGAGCGTACTACCGCCGGTATTGCGGTGTTTAACTACGCGGCGCGCCAGCGGCATGTGCTCCAGTCGCGCAAGGGCATCCAGCACATTGGCCGGCGTATGCTCCCAGCGTGCCAGCATCAGCACATCACGGCGACTGCTAAACAGACGCTCTTCCAGCCGCTGGCGCTGCTTGGCATCGGCAATCGCATGCACAGCCGCCGCCGCATAAAAGTCACCGCTTTCCAGCACATGCGCCACCAGTGCCTGTGCGGTCATGGGCACCAGGGATTCAGACTTCGACAGAAAGCGCTGGGGACTCATCGTATTCCACACATTCTTCTATCAGTTCAATCAGTTCGCGCACCACGAATTTGCCTTCGTAGCCCGAGGTCTTGAGCGCATCTTCAAACATGGTGAGGTCTTTGGGACAGGACACGACGAACACCTGTAGCCCCTCGATCTTGCCAGCTTCATGCATGCGGTTCTGCGAGGGCTTTTCGGTACCCGGCGCATCGGGGATCCAGATACGTCCGCCACCGGCGCCACAGCAGAAGGAGTTGTCACGATTACGGTCCATTTCCACCAGCTCGCAGCCCAGCATGTTGATGATGTCACGCGGCGCATCAAAGCCTTTGTTGTAGCGCCCGAGGTGACAAGGATCATGAAAGGTCACGCGATAGCCCAGCGGTTTGCGTAGGCGCAGACGGCCTTGCAGCAGCAGTTCGCGCACTACCGTGGTGTAGTGCTGAATCTCGAATTCGCCGCCAAAGTCCGGATATTCATTGCGGATGGTGTTGTAGGAGTGCGGATCGGTAGTGACGACGGAATTGAACTCGCAATCGCGTATCGAGGTAATGTTGGCGGTAGCGAGGTATTCATACAGCCCCTCTTCGCCGACGCGGCGCACATCGTTGCCGGCGTTCATCTCGCCTTCAAACAGCAGGCCAAAATCCACCCCCGCCTGCTGCATAAGCCGGGCAAACGCGCGGGTGACCTTCTGGTTGCGCGGGTCAAACGAGGCGTAATCGCCGACGAACCACAGCATATCGACCGCTTCCTTGCGCGCATCCTTGATGGTGAACGGCAGTTCTTTGGTCCAGGCAGCACGCTTGCGTTTGGATTCGCCAAACGAATTGCCGGTCTTGTGGATGGTCTGCAGGGTTTTTTCCAGCAGCGGTTCCATGTTGCCGTCTTCCACCAGTTTGCGGCGCATCTGCACGATGATGGGCACATGCTCCACCGCCACCGGGCAGATCTCCACGCAAGCCAGGCAGGTGCGGCACGACCACAAGGTCTCCATGAATACCTGGCCGGGGCCTTTGCCATGCACATCCAGCTCGGCTTTTTCCGGCAGGGTGGCGGCATTGAGATTGTGGTTGGCAAACTCGCGCAGCGACAAAATCACATCGCGCGGGGACAAAGGCGCGCCAACGGCATTGGCCGGGCAGGCCTCGTGGCAGCGGCCGCACTTGGTGCAGGCATCCAGATGCAGCAGCTCTTTCCATTTGAAATCGGTGATGTACTGATAACCCGCACTGGCCTGCTCCTCCGGCACCTTGGGCAGGCGGCGGCCGGCCAGCGGGTCGCGCAGCATGAGCGAGGTGGGCGCGGTGATGATGTGCTTGATCTTGCTATATGGAATCAGCGCGATAAAAGTCAGCGCCAGCAGGCCATGAAACCACCAGAGGCCACTGCGGAACAGCCCGGCCCCTTGCGGGGTAAAGCCTATCCCCTGCATGGCATGCGCCAGCACGGCACCCACCGGCGACCAGAAACGGATATCCCATACCGTGGCATCGCCGCTCAGCCACACCAGGCGCGTGGCTTCCAGCACGTAGCCGGTGACGCCTATCAGTATCAGCGCCCATAAAAAGGCCCAATCTTCACGGCGATAGGCGCTGCGGTCATAGTCCGGGTCTTCGGGTTTGCGGTCGGGCCGCGCGTAATCCAGCTTGGGCAGTTTCAGCCACTGACGGCGATACATCATGTACAGCACGCCCGCGATGAGCCCGACGCCGGCAATATCCAGCACCAGCGAAAACCACAGGTAAAACGCGCCATGCCAGAAACGCCAGCCAAACAGCGGCTGCAAGATATCGTATTCAAGCGTGATGGTGGCCGTGCCGATGAACAGCAGGGCAAAGCCGAAGAAAATCAGCGCATGGGCACGACCGGCCTTGCGGTCACGCCGCACCAATGTGCGATGGGTAAAGAGATCGCGCAGCATATTGGCCGCACGCTGTGGCCAGGCGCCCATGTCCACTGGACGTCCGCGCCGGTATTTGCGCACCTGGGTATACACACCATGGGCGAAGATGCCGATCGCCGTGTAGCCCAGCAGGTAAAACAAGGTAATGCTCCAGGAAGAGAAATCCTGGAAAAGAATGCGGGTAACCAGGGTGGTATCGCTCATGAACTGTCTCTTTTGCTTTTCGGTTGTTCAGGGCCGGGGCGGCTGACCTTCAAGCCAGCGGGAAGCCATGCATCCCGCTGTTGCCCGGGCCGTGAAGCGATCCGTTGACTAAACCTTGTACTCGATCTTGAATTGGCCGCCCGGCATGTGCGGGGAGCCCCACACCGCTACCTCGCGCTTGTAAGGCAGCGGGTATTGCGGATTGGCTTCTTCGATCTCGCGCGCCACGCGGTGGCCGGTGAAGGTGGCATCGGCAATCAGGCGCGGCGCCTCGGCATCACCAATCAGGTAAACGCCCTTGATGCCATTGGCTTCCCACTCGCTTTCGCGGGCTTTCAGGTCGTTGAACAAGGCGCTTTCGGAATGACGGCCGGTGACCAGAATCAGCGAATCAAACTCTAGCCAGCGGTGGGTCTTGTTGGCATCACGCGGGGCCACGCCGGGGCCGCGATAGGTACGCTTGGAACCATCGCCCCAGATGTTGTAGATCTCGAGACGGCCCGGCTCGATGCGTGAGCAGAAATGGTCGCCCAGTTCTTCCACGCCAAGCTCATGCAGGCGGCGCATCATGTTGGGGTATTCCAGCGTGAAGTGCATGTAATTGGCCAGATGCACACCGGAAACGATGGTCACCTCATGACCGGCAACGGCCAGTTTTTCTGCCAGGCTGGGGGCCATGAAATAAGTATCGGCATTCAGGATCACCACGCGCTTGCCGATGGCTTTCTTGCCTTCCATCACTTGCTCCGGCGTCAGCTGATCGGCACGCGAGGCATCGGCACCGGGGATGGCATCGTGCGTCAGGCAGTTGGTGCCATCGGTATTCCAGCTGGCGCCAGTGGCGATCACTACCTTGTCAGCGCCGTATTGCAAAATGTCGTCTGCAGTCAGACGCTTCTGGCCAAGGGCAATCACGGAATCCTTGTTCTTCTTCACCAGCTTGTTGAGCTGGGTTTCGCGGTAATCGCGGTGGTAGCTCCACTCGCCCAGGCCGGGCAAGGTCGCCACGCTATTGAGGTGGCCGCCTATCTTTTCGGCGCTGTCATACAGATGCACGGTGTAGCCGCTTTCCATCAGCACGCGGGCGCACTCGGAGCCAGATGGGCCTGCGCCCACCACCAGCACGGCATCGCTGGAAGCGGTCTTGCGGAATTTCTCCGGATGCCAGCCACGGCGGTACTCTTCGCCGGCGGTGGCGTTCTGCGTGCAGATCATCGGTGGGCCACCGATTTCCCAGCGCGAGATGCATACGTTGCAGCCGATGCACACGCGAATATCGTCATAGCGGCCTTCTTCGATCTTCTTCGGCAGGAAAGGATCGGCAATCGACGGACGGGCGGCGCCGATGATGTCGGCATAGCCCTTGGTGACGATCTCGGTCATTTTCTCGGGGTCGGTGTAGCGGCCCACACCCAGCACCGGCTTCTTGGAAACCTGCTTGACGAACTTGGTCCATGGCACCTGATGGCCCTGCTGGTAAAAGCGCGATGGACCGGCATCTTCGCCCCACTCGGCAATATCGCCCACATCCACGTCCCACAGGTCCACCAGCGGATCGGCCAGCTCAATGAACTTCATGCCGTCCACTTCCACCTCGATCTGGCCAGGGCCGTATACGGTATCCACGGCAAAGCGGGTGGCAATCGCGCAATCATCGCCCACGGCGCGGCGGACCTTTTCCAGGGTTTCCAGCCAGAAGCGGGCACGGTTTTCCAGCGAACCGCCGTAACCGTCGGTGCGCTTGTTGTAATAGGGATTCAGGAATTGCAGCGGCAGATAGGAGTGCGCGCCATAGACATACACAATGTCGAACCCGGCATCGCGGGCACGATAAGCAGCATCCACATAGTATTGCTGCACCATGGCGATGTCGTTGAGGTCCATTTCCTTGCAGTAGGTCAGGGTCTCGAACTCTGAAGCATACTGGCTAGGGCCGCGTGGCGTAGCACGTGACTCCATGCAAGGCGCATGCGCACCGCCGTACCACATCTCGATACCGGCCAGCGCGCCGTATTTATGCACCTCATCGGTCATGGCGCGCAGGTTGCGCACATCGCCTTCATCCCAGATACGCGCCGACAAACGGTGGGTATCGTCCGACTCCGGGTGAATGGAGCAATATTCGGTATTCATCGCGCCCCATCCACCTTCGGCCTTCATGGAGCGGTGCGCCGCCTGAAAGCCGGGCTTGTCCGAGCCCGCGCCTATACAGTGCGGCACCTGGTAAAAGCGGTTGCGCAGAATTTTCGGCCCAATCTGAATGGGCTCAAACAGAATGTCGTGCTTGGGATCGCGTGCCATGAAGTGTCCTCTCGAAAATAGGGGGTGTAGCGTTGTTGTGAGGCTATTTTCGGGGGGCGGGCGTGGTCTAACAATTCTCCTTAGGGCTTACCACCTAGGGAGTAGGATTTGAGGTATCTTTCTTTAAAAATCAGATGCTTGAATAAAAAAACGGGCCGCCTT